>DASWOH010000079.1:0-14808 GCA_036398815.1 Rhizobium sp.
AGGCTGCGCGTCAGCCAATTGGCGTTCTGCAGGCATTCCGACAGGAAGGCATGGTCCTGGCCCGTCTTGGTAACCGAGGCGAAATAGGACTGGTTGACGAGAACGCGCGGCAGCGTATCGGGGTTGAGCTCCACCAGCCAGCTTCCATCCGAGGCGGCGCGCACCACGATATCGGGCGTGATCGCTTCGGATATGCCGGTCTCGAAGCCGCTGCCCGGCTTCGGGTTCAGCTGGCGGATTTCCCCCATCATATCGAGCAGGTCTTCCTCGTCGACGCCGCAGAGCCGCTTCAGTGTCGCGAAATCGCGGCGGGCGAGAAGTTCGAGGTTCTGGATCAGCCGCTCCATGGCCGGATCGAAGCGATCCTTCTGCCGGAGCTGGATCGCCAGGCACTCGCTGAGGGACCGGGCAAAGACGCCGGGAGGGTCGAGCTGCTGCAATACGCCAAGCACGCGTTCGACATCGCCAAGCGTCGTGCCGAGGCGCTCCGCGATTTCATGCAAATCAACCTGCAGATAGCCGGCGTCGTCGAGCTGGTCGACGAAATGCTGGGCAATCAGCCGATCGGCCATGACGGACAGGGAAAAGGGGATCTGTTCGTTGAGATGGTCGCGCAACGAGACCTGGCCGGCGACGAAGTCGTCAAGATCGTAGCTTTCGCCGGCCTCGCCGCCAGGCATGGATTTCCACTGGCTTAAAAGCTCGGGCGCGTCGGCGCGCTGCGGGGCGCCATCATCGGGAAAGACATTGCTGAAATTGGTATCGAGCTCATCGTTCAGCCGGTCGGCATGGCCGGTATTTTCACTCTCGTACCAGTCGCTCTTCAGGTCGCCGCTGTTGCGGTCGGAACCGTCGTCGCCATGATTTTCGTCCGGGGCGTCGTATCGTTCATCCTTCGCCTCGCGTTCGTTGTTGCTGCCTATATCCTCGTCATTTGACGTAAATTCGAGCAGTGGATTCTTTTCGACTTCCTGGGCGATGAACTGGGTGAGCTCGAAATGCGTCATCTGCAGCAACTGGATGGATTGCATCAGTTGCGGTGTCATCACCAGGCTTTGGCTTTGGCGCAGGAAAAGATTGGCCGATAATGCCATGGCGGACGCGAGACTCCCCTTGATCTCTTCGGGAATTCGCGTTTTCTTTTAAGAAAAGTACCGCGAAATTCCAACTGGCCCAAAAATTGCTTTTTTATTGGGTTTGGTCAAGTGGAACTGTGACGGGAAGGTGAATTTCCGGAGCGCAGCGCCTTTTGGCAGCGCAAGAGCACGCTCCGGTCTGGTCCTAGACTATCAAAGGCTGAAATTGTCGCCAAGATAGAGTTTGCGCACTTCCGGATTGCTGACGATGTCGTTGGCCCTGCCATGGGTCAGCACTTCGCCGGCATGGATGATGTAGGCGCGATCGATCAGGCCGAGCGTCTCGCGGACATTGTGGTCCGTGATCAAGACGCCGATGCCGCGTGCCGTCAGATGGTGCACGAGGTTCTGGATGTCGGCGACCGAGATGGGGTCGACGCCGGCAAAGGGTTCGTCGAGCAGCATGAAGGTCGGATCGGTCGCCAGTGCGCGGGCGATTTCCAGGCGCCGCCGCTCGCCGCCGGAAAGTGCGATCGCCGGCACCGTGCGCAGATTGCGGATGTGGAATTCCTCGAGCAGTTCGTCGAGCTTATGCTCCCGCTTCTCCCTGTCCTTCTCGTGGACTTCCAGCACGGCGCGGATGTTCTCCTCCACCGTCAGGCCACGGAAGATCGAGGCTTCCTGCGGCAGGTAGCCGACGCCGAGACGGGCACGGCGATACATCGGCATCGAGGTGACATTGTTGCCGTCGATCTCGATGGTGCCTTCATCGACGGGCACCAGCCCGGTGATCATGTAAAAGCAGGTCGTCTTGCCGGCGCCGTTCGGTCCGAGCAGACCGACGGCCTCGCCACGCCGCACGACGAGCGAGACGCCGTTGACGACGCGCCGGGTGCGGTAGGTCTTGGTGAGGCCGCGCGCGATCAGGGTGCCCTGATAACGCGCTTTGTCAGCGGCCGGCGTGCCGGACGCGCCGGGCAAGGGGGATGGTGTCGATGTCGTCACGAGGTGGCCAGAATCAATTCTTTTTTTGCTGTTGCTGTTGCACTTGCTGCGACTTCGGATCGAGCTGAATCTGGACACGGCCCCCGCAGGCGTCCAGTTGCGCCTCGCCCGTGGCCATGTGCACGGTCAGCTGGCAACCGGTGAAAACGTTTGGCCCATCGGTCAGCACGACCTTCTGGCCCTTCAGGATCGCAAGCTGGTTCGCCATGTCGAAGGAGCCGTCATCCGCCGTTGCCGTTTGTGTGCCGGAGACGAGGTAGACTTTGTTGGTGACCAGAATATGGTCGATATTGGCATCGCCGGAGACCAGCGACTGGTTCTGTTCCTTGGCCGCCTTTGCAACCGGATTGTCGGTCGCCGGCTTGGCATTGGCATCGGCGGGCTGCTTCTTCTTGTAGAAGACAGTCATCTTGCCGGCCTGCATCGTCGTGGTGCCCTGGACAACCTTGACGTTGCCGGTAAAGACCGCCTGGCTTTCCGCGTCATGGATCTCCAGCTTGTCGCTTTCGATCTGGATCGGCTGGTCGCTGGAAAGAGCGAGACCAGGCATCTTGCTCGTCGTCGTCTGGGCGTCGGCGCCGGGCGCTGCAAAGAATGCCAGCGCGCCGAGAGCACAGAGAAGACCAGCCTTGCGCAGGTCGGAGTTGAAAAGTGAATGTCGCCAATCGTTTATCATGAACCGCCCGGCCGTTGTTCGCTAACTTTATTGTGGAGTGTGGTCGGATCAATATTCATCCGAACCTGTCCGTCGAATTCGATTACGCTCCCCTTATCCGTCATCTTGAGCGACTGCGCAACAACCGACATGCCGCCTTTGTAGATTGCAACCTGATCCTGGCTGGAGAGATCGCCTTTCTTGACGTCGAGGAAGGCAGTCCGGAATTCTGCGCGCAAACCGTTGTCCATCAGGATGGTAAAGGGGTCGGTGAGTTTCAGCGTGTCGGCCTGGCGGTCGAAATCCGCGCTCTCGGCCGTCACATGCGCGATCACCTCATCGTTGACCGGCATGGAGGCCTTGATGGTCTTGAGCGTGATCATGTTCGGATTCTTGATATCCTGCAGCGCCTTCTCGGCGAGCATGGAATAATTGATGCCGTCCTTGTTGCGGCCGGCAATCGCGGGACGTTCCATCACGACCTTGCCGTCTTCGATTCTCGCGCCTTCGATCTGGATGTTCTCCGGCAGGTAGGCGCGCACCAGCGAGACGGCGATGAAGATCAACGAGACGATCAGCGCGGCTACCGGGAGGAATATCTTCAGCTTTCGCACGCGCGTGGAATGAAAGATCGCGTCCTTATACGCGTTCCTTTCCAGCTCGGAGCCGATTGGCTGGCCGGTGGTCTCGATACTATTGAGCATGCAACAGGTCCGTGTTCTCTGATCCGGAAAACCGCATTGGGTTACGCACAGACTGTGCCAACAAGGCCGCCGGATCGTTTCGCATTATTGCATTGGCTTGCCAATATGGATTTTTTTCTGCAGCCGAGGAAATTTAGCAGAAAAACATACTGGGCGCCTGTTTCATCGGATCGGGTGACACCCTATCTGACGAAGCACTGGACAAACGTCCTGATATATATACTCGAAAAGGCGAGCGGGATATTCGCGAAGGATTGCGCCCGTTGCAAGGTATTATATATCCGGTTGCGGCATGCCCAGTTTACGACAAGGGGAGAGATAAGGCGTCATGGACAGTTCTGCAATCGCAGACCGGCGGCAATTGCGCCGCAAGCTTGGCTTTTGGCGCATTATCGCCGTTCTTCTCCTGGTGGCGCTCGGTTTTGCGTTTTACCGTTTCTTTGCGGGCGACCTGCCCGATACGCGCGGACCGCAGATCGCCCGCGTCACTATTTCCGGACTCATCCAGGACGATGGCGAGCTGCTGGAGCGGCTGAAGAGGATCAAGGACAACGATCAGGTCAAGGCGCTGATCGTGTCGATTTCGTCGACCGGAGGTACGACCTATGGTGGCGAACGGATATTCAAGGCTATCCGCGCCGTCGCTGCCAAGAAGCCTGTTGTTTCCGATATCCGTACCGTGGCGGCATCCGCCGGCTATATGATCGCGACGGCGGGCGATGACATTGTCGCAGGCGACACCTCGATCACCGGTTCGATCGGCGTGATCTTCCAGTATCCGCAGGCGAAAGACCTGCTCGACAAGCTCGGCGTCTCGCTGGAGGATATAAAGTCGTCGCCGATGAAGGCCGAGCCGTCGCCTTTCCATCCGCCGAGCGAGGACGCCAAGAATATGATCCGCAACATGGTGATGGATAGCTACGGCTGGTTCGTCGATCTTGTCGCCGATCGCCGCAAGCTGCCGCGCGAGGAGGTACTGAAACTTGCGGACGGCAGCATTTTCACCGGCCGTCAGGCGTTGCAGAACAAGCTGATCGATACGCTCGGCGGCGAGGACGAAATCCGCGCCTATCTCGATACGCGCAAGATCAATAAGGACCTGCGGATCGTCGATTGGAAGGCTGAGGGCAAAACCTCGTCCTTCTTTTGGCCGGGCGCTGCTTCCCGGTTGCTAAATCTCTTCGGTTATGATGATTTTGTGAAAGGAGGAGACCTCCAGAAAATAATGACCGAGAAGTTGTTTCTTGACGGCCTGCTTTCTGTTTGGCAGGGTGCAGCCGATTGATAAATCAATGATTTAAGGGGGCAAACCGTGATCAAGTCGGAATTGGTGCAGATTGTTGCGGCTCGTAATCCGCATCTCTATCACCGCGACGTCGAAAATATCGTCAACGCTGTCCTCGACGAGATCACCGATGCGCTTGCCGCCGGCAACCGGGTAGAGCTACGCGGTTTCGGCGCTTTCTCCGTCAAGAACCGTCCTTCTCGGTCGGGCCGCAATCCGCGCACCGGCGACACCGTGTTCGTCGAGGAAAAATGGGTTCCCTTCTTCAAGACGGGCAAGGAGCTGCGCGAACGCCTCAATCCCGGCGCTGGCGACGAAGACGACGACAATTAAGTTTTATTTTGAACGATATCTCTCGTGGATATCCCCGGTGGGCATCATCGTGCCGCCGCAACCCGGTGGCACTTGAACTCGGCTCTGTCTTTATTATTCTGCGGCTGGAGCGACCTTCGTGCATTCAAATGAACGCGCGGCGCTCTAGAGGCGATATGAGTGCATTGCACGAAGGTGCCGGGATACAGGAGCGTGCGCAATGACCAAGAAGATCATCAATCTGCTGATATTGCTGCCGCTCGGCATCATCCTGATCGTCTTCTGCGTCGCCAACCGGCAATCCGCCACGCTTGCGCTCAATCCGTTCAGGCCCGAGGACCAGGTGCTGTCGCTGCACGCGCCGCTTTTCGTGCTGCTATTTGTCGCACTGATCCTTGGCATGGTGGTCGGCGCGGCGGTCACCTGGGTCAACCAGGGCAAACACCGCAAGCGTGCCCGCAATCAGTCGCGCGAAGCCGTGCGCTGGCAGGCCGAAGCCGACAGGCATCGCAGCCGCGCCGAGCAGATCGCCGGCCAGCTCCCCTCGAAGTGACGATCATTCACCGCTGAGTTGCATGTCCTTGTAGTCGCCCTCCGGGGATGCGCCGTCGCCGACAATCTCGAAGCCGATGGAGCGGTAGAAAGCAATGGCGCGCGTGTTCTTCACCAGGCATTTCAGCCGGTAGCGTCGCCTGGGCCAATCCGGCAGGGCGGCGAGCAGCGCCTTGCCGGCGCCGCTGCCTTGAAACGCCGGCAGTATATAGAGCATATGGATGAAATCATCCGGTTCCCATAGAGTCAGGAAGCCGGCGATTGTCCCGTTACCGTCCTCGCAGACGAAGACGCGCTCGCCCTGCGTATGCGCGGAAAAATCCTCCCTGTGAAACCTGCCGGGATCGACCCAGAGAAATGTCGCGCGGCGCACGCCGAGATAAATCTCGGCGAGGATATCCGTGTCCCGCTCGCGCGCCGGCCGGATGGTCCAGGGATCTGATTTAGACGTCATGAGCGATCTTCAGGAGAGCAGGGCGATGCCCGCGATCAGGCACTGGCCTGGCTGTTGATGGCGGCGGTGAAATCGGCAAAAAACCGCTGCATCAGTTTCTTGGCGCTGGAATCGACCAGCCTCGCACCAAACTGGGCGATCTTGCCGCTGACCTCGGCTCTCGCCTCATATTGCAGGATCGTCTCGTTGCCATCCGCCTTCAGCACGACATCGGCGCCGCCCTTGGCAAAGCCGGCAATGCCGCCTTTTCCTTCTCCGAAGATCGTATAGCTTTCCGGCGCTTTGACGTTGGAAAGCGTCACGTCGCCGTTGAAGGAGGTGGAGACCGGGCCGATCTTCACTCTGACCGTAGCCGTCAGCTCGGTTGGAGAAATTCTTTCCAGGCTCTGGCAGCCGGGGATGCATTGCTTGAGAATGTCAGGGTTGTTCAGCGCGGCCCACACCGCGTCCCGTGGCGCGGCAATTCGTTCCTCGCCGGTCATGTCCATGCGCAACCCTCCCCATCTGGCATTTTGTACGGCGATCATCGCAGATCGGAAAGCGCTTTGCCAAGTGGCGGCCAGATGCTATTTGCACGCACATATCAATTTTGAGACAAGCATGGTGAAACACAGGGAAAGCCGGCCCGGCCAAAGAGCCGCAGGCGGCGCGAGCGCAAAATCCCCAAGGGATGCAAGGCGAGAGGCGCCCGTCAAGGCCGGCAAGCCACCGGCAAAGCCCACGCGCGATGCCGGCCCGAGGCCGGTGGCGGTTGCGCGCGAGCGTGGCGAGCGAGTGGCGGAGCCACGCGATGCGGCGCCTGTTCCGGCAGCGCCGGAACGCCCGCTGATCGTGCGCAGCGGCGAGCGTCCGGTCGAGCGCGTGCCCGTCATCCTCGAATCGATGGGCGCCGGCGATTTTCACCTGATCGACACCGGCAACGGGCTGAAGCTGGAGCAATATGGTCCCTACCGTATCGTGCGGCCCGAGGCGCAGGCGCTGTGGCAGCCGTCGCTTCCTGCCCATGTCTGGGACAATGCCGATTCGATCTTCACCGGCGATACGGATGAGGACGGCATGGGCCGCTGGCGGTTTCCGCGCGAGGTACTCGGCGAGACCTGGCCGCTGAAATTGCTCGGCGTCGACTTCCTCGGCCGCTTCACCGCCTTTCGCCATGTCGGCGTCTTCCCGGAGCAGATCGTGCATTGGGCCTGGATGAAACAGCAGGTCGAAGCCGCGAACCGGCCGCTGAAAGTGCTGAACCTCTTTGGCTATACCGGCGTTGCCTCGCTGGTCGCCGCTGCTGCCGGCGCGGAAGTGACCCATGTCGACGCCTCGAAGAAGGCGATCGGCTGGGCACGCGAGAACCAGGCGCTCGGCCGCATGGAAAAGCTGCCGATCCGTTGGATCTGCGAAGATGCGATGAAATTCATCCTGCGCGAGGAACGGCGCGGCAACACATACGATATCATCCTCACCGACCCGCCGAAATTCGGCCGTGGCCCGAACGGCGAAGTCTGGCATCTGTTCGAACACCTGCCGTTGATGCTCGATATCTGCCGCGAGATCCTGTCGCCCAAGGCGCTTGGCCTGGTGCTGACGGCCTATTCCATCCGCGCCAGCTTCTATTCGATCCATGAGCTGATGCGCGAAACCATGCGCGGCGCCGGCGGCGTCGTCGAATCCGGCGAACTGGTCATCCGCGAGGCTGGTCTCGACGGCAAGACGCCGGGCAGGGCGCTTTCCACATCCCTCTTCAGCCGCTGGGTGCCGAAATGAACCAGGACTACAGAAACGACGGCCCCCGCAAGGTCGGACAGGTCAAGGAGGTTACCTCGCTTGCCAATCCGATCATCAAGGACATCAAGGCGCTGACCAACAAGAAGTCGCGCGAGGAGAGCGGCGCTTTCCTGGCGGAAGGCCTGAAGTTGGTCATCGACGCGCTCGAACTTGGCTGGACCATCCGCACGCTGGTTTACGCCAAGGCTGCCAAAGGCAAGCCGCTGGTCGAGCAGGTGGCCGCCAAGACCGTCGCCGCCGGCGGGCTGGTGCTCGAAGTCAGCGAAAAAGTTATTGCCTCGATCACCCGCCGCGACAATCCGCAGATGGTGGTCGGCATCTTCGACCAGCGTTGGTGGCCGCTCAGGGACGTCAGGCCGAAACCCGGCGAGACCTGGGTGGCGCTCGACCGCGTGCGCGATCCCGGCAATCTCGGCACCATCATCCGCACGGCGGATGCAGCCGGTGCGTCGGGCGTGATCCTCGTCGGCGAGACGACCGATCCCTTCTCGCTGGAAACCGTCCGCGCCACCATGGGCTCGGTCTTCGCCGTGCCCGTCGTCAAGGCGACGCCGGAAGAGTTTCTGGCCTGGAAGAAGACGGCCGGCGTTTCCGTCGTCGCCACGCATCTGGCCGGCGCGGTCGACTACCGCACCATCGATTACAAGAAGAAGCCCGTCGTGCTCTTGATGGGCAACGAACAGTCCGGTCTGCCGGATGCTCTGGCGAAGGAGGCCGATGCGCTTGCCCGTATTCCGCAGGCCGGCCGCGCCGACAGCCTCAACCTGGCGGTGGCGACGGCGGTGATGCTGTTCGAAGCCCGCCGCCATCTTCTGACCCTTGGCGAGACACGATGACCGACAGCGACACGAACGAACGGGCGTCCGTCAAGCCCGCACTGTTTTCCCGGCCCTTGCCGATCCTGATCTTCATCGTCATCGCGGTCATCCTCGACCAGGCCGTGAAGATCATGGTCGACCACTGGCTGCCGCTGCAGGAGGTGGTGCCGGTCATTCCGATGCTGGCGCTCTACCGCACTTATAATCTCGGCGTCGCCTTCTCGATGCTGTCGGGCATGGACGGCTGGTTCATCGTCGGCATGCGGCTCGTCATCGTCGCCTTCGTGCTCTGGCTCTGGCGGCGCACGCCCAATCATCGCTGGCTTGCGCATCTCGGCTTCGCCCTGATCATCGCCGGTGCGCTCGGCAACCTGATCGACCGGTTTCTCTACGGCCATGTGATCGACTACGTTCTTTTCCACACCGAGACATGGTCCTTTGCCGTCTTCAATCTCGCCGACAGTTTCATCACCGTCGGGGCCGCCTGCGTCATTCTGGACGAACTTCTCCTGCCAAAAAAGGCAAACGCTTAAAATTCTACCGAATCCCTGAAGGCATCGGGAAGAGTGCGCGTGTTAGCAAGTCAGCATGAGCACTCTGGCAAACCTGCAGGAAAAGCTTATCGCCGCCGTCACCGACGACCGAACCGGTCCGCGTGAACGGCCGGTCGTGGACGCGCCTCGATTGGACGCCGATCCGATCGGGATTGTACCGGCCGCCGAACAGGGCCTCTCCGCTCCATCCGGATTTTCTCGGTGGCTGCAACGCCATTGGCTGAACGGCGGCGGCCTGATCGCCGGCGTGGCGCTGCTATTGGTCGGCTACGCCGGCGGCCTGCTGGCGCTTGCCGGCCTGCTGGGTCTGATCGCCTTGGCAATCGTGGCCGCGGGTGTTGTCATGGGGCGGAAGGCCGGTCGCAAGGTCATCGCCGATGTGCCGCCGCTCAGCGAGCACGAGCATGACCGCCTCTGGGAGAGCAACGAAAGCACCAGCCTGTTGGCCACCATCCATGATGCGCTTGGCGATATCACGGTCACGCGTGGCATCGACCGCCGTATCATCCATGCCAATGCGACGTTCCGCAAGCTGACCGGCAAGGCGAACCCGGAGGGCTTGATGCTGGAGGAGGCCGGGCTCGTCTTCCGCGCCGTTACGGCATCGCAGCGCCAGGACGCCGAGATTTCCACGCCGGAAGGCCGGCGTGTCTTTGCCTGGCATGATGTCATGTTCCGCGATCCGGTCTCCGGCAGGCTCAGCATCCAGAGCGTCGCCCGCGACGTGACCGAGGAGCGGCAGGCCACGCGCCTTCGCGAGGAGGCACGGCTGAAGGCCGAATACAACAGCGCCGCCAAGTCGCGGCTGCTCGCCACCGTCAGCCACGAGATCCGCACGCCGCTGTCGGGCATTCTCGGCATGAACCATCTGCTTGCCCAGACGCCGCTGACGCCGGAACAGGCCAACTACCTGACCGGCATCCGCCAGTCCGGCAATGCGCTGGTACAACTTGTCGAGGATCTGCTGGATTTTTCGACGATCGAAGTCAACCGCTTCCAGCTTCGCCCGCGCGCCGAGACGCTGCGGCCGCTGCTCGAAGGCGTCGTCGAGATGCTTGCCCATCGCGCTCACGAAAAGGGCATCGAGATCGCCGCGACCGTTTCGGCCGATGTTCCCGAGACCATGGAGTTCGATCCGGCCCGGCTGCGCCAGGTCTTGTTCAACGTCATCGGCAATGCCGTGAAGTTCACCCAGACGGGCGGCGTCCTCATTCGCGCCGGCCTTGCCGGCGGCGATCTGGCGATATCGGTCAGGGATAGTGGACCCGGCATGACCGAAGAGGAGCAGGCGCGCGTCTTCGGCGAGTTCGAACAGGCCGGCAATGTACTGGACAGAAGCGCTGGCACGGGGCTGGGACTGGCGATCTCCGCCCGCATCCTGCGCGAATTCGGCGGCGCGCTGAGTGTGGCCAGTGAGCGGGGCAACGGCAGCGAATTCACCATCCGTTTCCCCGTTTCCTTCGTCGCGGGTGAGGATACGAGCGGCCGGCATGACGACTTGCTCAATGGTTCCCGCATCCTGCTGCTGGCGCCCGAAGGGGCGGCAAGCACCGCGATCGCCGAAACCATCCGCACGCTTGGCGGCCGCTGCCGCCTGATCGGTCCCGATGATATCGAGAGTTCGCATCTGTCCGCATCGTATAATGAAGAGGGGCCGTTGACGGATCTGATCGTCGATCATCGCATGGCCCCGTGGTACTTCCGTGAGGGAGGAGAACTGGCCGCCTCCGGTCTGCGGAAGATTTTCCTGGTCAACCCGGAAGAGCGCAACACGCATCCGCTCGATCTGTTCGATGCCTGGCTGATCCGGCCGCTACGCGAGCAATCGCTGATCGACGTGCTGAGCGGTCGCATGCGCGGCATGGAAAAGCGGGATGCCTTGATCGACAATCCGCCCGGCTTCGGTCTGATGGCGCCGGAAGCGACGGATATCGCCTTCAATGTCCTGCTCGGCGAGGATGATCCCGTCAATGCCATGCTGGTGCGTGCCATGCTCGCCAAAGCCGGACACAGGGTCCGCCTCGTCGAGGATTTCACCGGCCTGCTTGCCCGCATGGAAAAGGGCGAGAGCAGGCCGGACATCATCGTCACCGATCTCACCATGCCCGGCGGCGACGGCGTGACGGTGCTCGCGCAACTGCGGGCGCAGGAGCGACGGGCCGGCCTCTCGCCTCTGCCCGTGATCGTATTGACCGCGGACAGCCGCGATGCCATCCGTCGGCAGGTGCTGCTTGCCGGAGCCGATGCCGTCATCGTCAAGCCGGTCGATCCGCAGCGCCTCATCACCACGGTGCAAAGCCTGTCGAAGCTGGCTTTCGAGCGCATCTAGAACGAATAATCCGCCTGCGAATCAACGTTCCGCTTCGTCAGCTTGTTTAAGCGCGATCTTACCCGGAGACCGCGCGGCCTTGGTGCGCGGACGTCACTGGAAGTTGGGGACTTCCCGCTTATTAGACATTTGCAACAGGCACGCTTCTTGCTTTTCGCAACGCACCATGTCACTTTCCTGTCGCAAGAATTTGCTTTATGGCGCTATATCAACCCGCGGAGGGGGTGGCGCCATGTCCATCGACATTTTGAATCGCGAAGCTCAGGGCGAAATGGTTCAGTCTTCAAAGGCGACGATCGCACCGGTTGCAAGCGATGTGTTCGGACGCATCGGAAATCTAGAAACCCGCCTTGCTCGCACGGCGCGGGAAATCGACGCTGCTCAGGCTGTTCGCTATCGCGTCTTCGTCGAGGAGATGAACGCGCAGTTGCCGCCCGACGCCATGCGTCGCCAGCGCGACGTCGATAGCTATGATTCGATCTGCGACCATCTGCTGGTGCTCGACCAGTCGCTGGAAGGCGATACGGAAGACCAGATTGTCGGCACCTATCGCCTGTTGCGCCAGGAAGTGGCCATGGCGAATGGCGGCTTTTACTCCTCGTCGGAATTCGACATCGGCGCGCTTATGGCCCGCCATCCCGACAAGCAGTTCATGGAACTTGGCCGCTCCTGCGTGCTGCCGGCCTATCGCAACAAGCGCACCGTCGAACTGCTGTGGCAGGGGAACTGGGCTTATGCGGTGAAGCATGGGATGGGCGCCATGTTCGGTTGCGCCTCCTTCCCCGGCGTCCGCCCGGAACAGCATGCGCTGGCCCTGTCCTTCCTCTACCATAGCGTTGTTGCCAAGGACGAATGGGCCGTCGGCGCGTTGCCGTCGCTCGCGCGCACCATGGACCTGATGCCGGTCGAGGCCATCAATTCCAAGAAGGCGCTGATGGCATTGCCGCCACTGATCAAGGGCTATCTGCGCCTTGGCGCCATGGTCGGCTCCAACGCCGTCGTCGACCATGCCTTCAACACGACGGACGTGCTGATCGTCCTGCCGATCGCCAGCATTTCGGACCGCTACGTCAACTACTACGGCGCTGCCGCCAGCCGGTTCGCGAGCTGAATCTAAAAAGAGTCTCGAGCAAGCGCTCCCTCATCCGATCCTTCGGGCCACCTTCTCCCCGAGGGGAGAAGGAGAGGAAGAGCGTTCCATCAGCGCCAAAATCCCCCTCTCCCCGAAGGGAGAGGGCAGGGTGAGGGGGCTGGCTCCCTCATCATCCTGATTGCGGCTTTTAACCCGCGCCATAGGCGGCAATCGCCGCCATGTTGACGATGTCGGAATCCTTCGCGCCCATCGAGGTGATCTGAACAGGCTTGTCGAGGCCGACGAGCAGTGGGCCGATGACGGTGGAGCCGCCGAGTTCCTGCAGCATCTTGGTGGAGATCGCGGCAGAGTGGAAGGCCGGCATGACAAGCACATTGGCGGGACCGGAGAGGCGGGAAAAGGGATATTGGCTCTCCATGACCTTGCGGTTCAACGCCACGTCGGCGGCCATTTCGCCGTCGAACTCGAAATCGACGTAGCGCTTGTCGAGGATGCTGACGGCTTCGCGCACCCGTTCGGAGCGCTCGCCCGAGGGATGGCCGAAGGTGGAGTAGGCGAGCATGGCGACGCGCTGCTCATAGCCCATGCGCCGTGCGAAGCCGGCGGCTTCCTCGGCGATATCGGCCAGTTCCTCCGCCGTCGGCATGTCGTGCACGGCGGTGTCGGCGACGAAGACGGTGCGGCCGCGGGCAAGCACCAGCGACACGCCGACGACCCGGTGCCCCGGCTTGGCGTCGATGCAGCGGCGCACGTCCTCGAGAGCGGTCGAATAGTTGCGCGTCACCCCGGTCACCATGCCGTCGGCATCGCCAAGCGCCACCATGCAGGCGGCGAAGTGATTGCGGTCGTTATGGATCAGGCGCGTCACATCGCGGAGCAGGTAGCCTTTGCGCTGCAGCCGGGCGTAGAGATAGTCGATATAGGCGTCGACCCGCTTGGAAATGCGGGCATTGACGATTTCGAGGCCCGGCCGGTTGAGGTCGATGCCGGCGCGCTCGGCGGTGGCGTGGATCAGGTCCTCGCGGCCAAGGAGAATGGCGGTGCCGAGCTCCTGGTTGGCATAGGACAGGGCGGCGCGCATGACCTGCTCTTCTTCCGCTTCGGCAAAGACGATGCGTTTCGGATGTCGGCGCACGCGCTCGTAAAGCTGCGACAGCGTCGAGGCGATCGGGTCACGCCGGGCCGAGAGCTCGCGGGCATAGGCCGCCATGTCGGGCATGGCGCGGCGGGCGACGCCGCTTTCGATCGCCGCTTGCGCCACCGCAACCGGGATCGCCGAGATCAGGCGCGGATCGAAGGGCACGGGGATGATGTATTGCGCGCCGAAACGCGGTCTTGCGCCCTGATAGGCGGCCACCACGTCGTCCGGCACGTCTTCGCGCGCCAGGCTCGCAAGCGCCCTGACGGCGGCGATCTTCATTTCATCGTTGATCGTCGAGGCGCGGACGTCCAGCGCGCCGCGGAAGATATAGGGGAAGCCGAGGACGTTGTTGACCTGGTTGGGATAGTCCGAGCGCCCTGTCGCCATGATGGCGTCGTCGCGGATGCGTGCCACTTCCTCCGGCGTGATTTCCGGATCGGGATTGGCCATGGCGAAGATGATCGGCCTATCGGCCATGGAACGGATCATCTCGGCGGAGAAGGCGCCCTTCTGCGACAGGCCGAGAACGACATCGGCCCCCTTCATCGCCTCTTCCAGCGTCCGCTTGTCGGTTTTCACCGCATGCGCCGATTTCCACTGGTTCATGCCTTCGCGGCGGCCCTGGTAGATCACGCCCTTGGTGTCGCAGAGCACGACATTGTCCGGATTGAAGCCCATCGCCTTGATCAGCTCGACGCAGGCGATTGCTGCGGCACCCGCGCCGTTGCAGACGAGCTTGGTGGTCTTGAGGTCGCGGCCGGTCAGTTCCAGCGCATTGATCAGGCCGGCGGCGGCGATGATCGCGGTGCCGTGCTGGTCGTCGTGGAAGACGGGGATGTCCATCAACTCGCGCAGGCGCTGTTCGATGATGAAGCAGTCGGGCGCCTTGATGTCCTCGAGGTTGATGCCGCCGAAGGAAGGGCCGAGATAGCGCACGCAGTTGATGAACTCATCGACATTTTCGGTGTCGATTTCGAGATCGATCGAATCGACGTCGGCGAAGCGCTTGAAAAGAACGGCCTTGCCTTCCATGACCGGCTTGGAGGCGAGC
>DASWOH010000080.1:0-5951 GCA_036398815.1 Rhizobium sp.
TGGTGCTGCTAGAGAGATTTGAACTCTCGGCCTCTCCCTTACCAAGGGAGTGCTCTACCCCTGAGCTATAGCAGCAAACCGTGGCGCTTTGGGTGCGCCGTATTGGGCGAGGCGGCTATTGCCATAGGTCGGGGCTGAGTGCAAGCCGCAAAATTCAACTTCGGTGAAAAGATCGCGGGAAAAAATGCGTCGGCCTTTTGAAGTCCGGGGATTTCGGCTATGGGAAGCGCATGGGTGTGGATAAGACGAAAAATGATGAAAAGCCGATCTCGCAAGGCAGTTTGACGGCCGGCGAGGGGAGCGAAGGCGTGGTTGCGGCACCGGTTACCGAGGCGGATCGGCGGCGGGAGCGGGCGGCGCAGAAGCTGCGTGAAAATCTCGGCCGCCGCAAGCAGCAGGTGCGCGCGCGCCGCGCAGGCCAAGCGGACGAGACCGATGGGTTGCCGGCCGCAAATACCGCGCCGGAGAAAACCGCCGCCGCAAAAATGGACGAATCGTAATGATTCATGTCGCCCATCATCAAACAGCCATCAAACGAATTGAAGCTTTAATCTATTTCGTCTAAAGAGCGCCTTTTCCCAGGTGGCATGGAACTTCAGGAAAGGCGGGCTCGGCCCGTAGTCATATATGGATCGTATCAGGATTGTCGGCGGCAACGAGCTTAACGGTATCATTCCGATCTCCGGCGCCAAGAATGCGGCTCTGCCTCTGATGATCGCCTCGCTGCTGACAAGCGATACGCTGACGCTCGAAAACGTGCCGCATCTGGCCGATGTCGAGCTCTTGATGCGCATTCTCGGCAATCATGGCGTCGACGTTGCCGTCAACGGCCGGCGCGAGCGCCAGGAAGATGCCTATTCCCGCACCATCCATTTCACCTGCCGCACCATCGTCGACACCACCGCTCCTTACGAGCTGGTCGCCAAGATGCGCGCCAGCTTCTGGGTCATCGGGCCGCTGCTCGCCCGCGAAGGCCAGGCGCGCGTGTCGCTGCCGGGCGGCTGCGCCATCGGTACGCGTCCGGTCGATCTGTTCATCGAGGGCCTGACGGCGCTTGGCGCCAACATGGAAATCGACGGCGGCTATATCAACGCCACCGCGCCCAAGGGCGGCCTGATCGGCGCGCGCTATGATTTCCCGAAGGTTTCGGTCGGCGCGACGCATGTGATGATGATGGCGGCGACCCTTGCCCGCGGCACGACGGTCATCGGCAATGCGGCGCGCGAGCCTGAGGTCGTCGATCTCGCCAACTGCCTGATCGCCATGGGCGCCAAGATCACCGGCGCCGGCACCAGCACGATTACCATCGAAGGCGTCACCTCGCTCTCCGGCGCGCGTCACCGCGTCCTGCCGGACCGTATCGAGACGGGCACCTATGCCATGGCGGTTGCCATGGCCGGCGGCGATGTCCGCCTTGAGAACACGGACATGGCGCTGCTCGATACGGCGCTGGACAGCCTGCGCCGCGCCGGCGCCGATGTCTCGGCGACCAATAACGGCATCCGCATCAAGCGCAATGGCGGCGGCATCCAGCCGGTCGATGTCGTCACCGATCCCTTCCCTGGCTTCCCGACCGATCTGCAGGCGCAGTTCATGGCACTGATGACGCGCTCGACCGGCACCTCGCATATCACCGAGACCATCTTCGAAAACCGCTTCATGCATGTGCAGGAGCTCGCCCGTCTCGGCGCGAAGATCTCGCTCTCCGGCCAGACGGCCAAGATCGAGGGCGTCGAGCGGCTGAAGGGCGCGCCGGTCATGGCGACGGACCTTCGCGCTTCCGTTTCGCTGGTCATCGCCGGCCTCGCCGCCGAGGGCGAAACGCTAGTGTCGCGCATCTATCATCTCGATCGCGGCTTCGAGCGGCTGGAAGACAAGCTGACGCGTTGCGGCGCGATCGTCGAGCGTATCAGCGACTAATTCCCGCTGTTCCCGTGAACAGACCGGAGAAGCCCGTTTTCTCCGGTTGCGTCTTTACCGCCCGCATCCTATTTCCATCACGAGGACATGCCGATAGCGGTATGTCCGTGGGCGATCGGGGATATCAGGCGAATGACCAATCTGAAGCTAATGGCACTCGACAACGAAGACCTGGGCGTCATTTCCGCGCATATGCAGGATAGCGTCTTCAAGGTCGGCGACATGTCCTATGCGCCGAAGCTCGGGCAATTTTCGCTTGCCGCCAACCGTTTCGTCTGGGAACTGTCGGATCGGAAGAGCAAGACGTTCGAACGTCACCGGGCAGTGCTGGTGTTCAAGCGGGTTCTGGCGGTGCGTTCCAGCGGCGTCGACCGGCGCCGGCGCGACGAGGTGCTGTCGCTGCTCGCCATCCGCTTCGACCAGAAGGGCGAGGGGCCGGATGGCACGATCGAGCTGACGCTCGCAGGCAAGGCGACCATCGCGCTCGATGTCGAATGTATCGAAGTTCAGCTTGCGGATATCGGCGGCGCGTGGGAAACGGCTAACAAGCCCAGTCATCCGGACGAAGCCGAGTAGAGCAATTCCAGGAAAAGTGTGTAGCGGTTTTCCGTCCGGAATTGCGTAGAAACAACAAGCTAGAGCGCTTCAGGAATTTCGTGAAGCACTGAAGCGCTCTAGGCCTGACGGAAAACGGGTTTCGGCCGCCGGTGGCGGCCTCGATGTAAAAGGATTATCAGCGTGGCTATCTGGCTGGATCAGGCGTCGGAAGGGTTCGAGGAGCAGTTCGCCGCTTTTCTGACGACCAAGCGGGAAGTGTCTGAGGACGTGAATGCCGTCGTGCGCGCCATCATCGACGATGTCAGGGCGCGGGGCGACGCGGCGTTGGCCGATTACTCCAAGAAATTCGAAGGCATCGATTTCGCCACCACGCCGATGCGCGTCACCGAAGCGGAGATCGACGCGGCGGTTGCGGCCGTTCCCGCCGAAGTGCTGGGCGCGCTCAAGGTCGCGGCCAGTCGCATCGAATCACATCATCGCCGGCAATTGCCGAAGGACGATATCTACGAGGATGATCTCGGCGTCGGTCTCGGTTCGCGCTGGACGGCGATCGAGGCCGTCGGTCTCTACGTGCCGGGCGGTACGGCGAGTTATCCGAGCTCGGTGCTGATGAATGCCGTGCCGGCCAAGGTCGCCGGCGTCGAGCGTGTCGTCATCACGGTGCCGACCATGGGCGGTGCGATCAATCCGGCGGTGCTGGCGGCCGCCCGCATGGCCGGCGTCGAGGAGATCTACCGCATCGGCGGCGCGCAGGCGATCGCGGCACTGGCCTATGGCACGGAGACGATTGCCCCGGTCTACAAGATCACCGGCCCCGGCAATGCCTATGTCGCCGCTGCCAAACGCCATGTTTTCGGCACTGTCGGCATCGACATGATCGCCGGCCCGTCCGAAGTGCTTGTTATCGCCGACAAGCACAATGATCCGGACTGGCTGGC
This sequence comes from Rhizobium sp., assembly GCA_036398815.1. GTDB lineage: Bacteria > Pseudomonadota > Alphaproteobacteria > Rhizobiales > Rhizobiaceae > Rhizobium. The sequence goes on from DASWOH010000080.1 coordinate 3,417, forward strand.
CGCCGATCTCCTGGCGCAGGCCGAGCATGATGAGGGCGCGCAGTCGATCCTGATCACCGATGACGCAGAGTTCGGCAAGGCCGTCGAAGGCGCCGTCGAGCGGCAGCTGAAGCAGCTGAGCCGCTCGAAGACGGCGGCTGCAAGCTGGCGGGATTTCGGCGCCATCATTCTGGTCTCCGATCTGAAGCAGGCCGTTCCGCTTGCCAACCGCATTGCCGCCGAGCATGTCGAGCTTGCGGTCGACGATCCCGATGCGCTGCTTGCCGGCATCCGCAATGCCGGCGCCATCTTCGTCGGCCGTCATACGCCGGAAGTGATCGGCGATTATGTTGGCGGCTCCAATCATGTGCTGCCGACGGCGCGTTCCGCCCGCTTCTCATCCGGCCTGTCGGTGCTCGATTTCGTCAAGCGCACCTCGATCCTGCGGCTCGGTCCGGAGCAGCTCCGTGCCCTTGGGCCGGCGGCGATCGCCCTTGCCGAATCGGAAGGGCTCGATGCCCATGCGCGGTCGGTTGCGATCCGTCTCAATCTCGAGAGGTAAGGCATGGCAGAAGGCGTCTTCCGGCTGAGCGACGTGGTCCTGGACGACACGATCGGCCGCTCGACGCCCGACGTCGAGCATGAGCGCGCCGTCGCCATTTTCGACCTGATCGAGGAAAACAGCTTCGAGCCTGTGGGACATGCGGGCGGGCCTTATCTGCTGAACCTGTCGCTGGTCGACCAGAAGCTGGTTTTCGATATCCGGACCGAGGAGGGCGCGGTCGTTGCCGCCCATATCCTGTCGCTGACGCCGTTCCGCCGGATCGTGAAGGATTACTTCATGATCTGCGAGAGCTATTACGAGGCGATCCGCTCGGCCACTCCCAGCCGCATCGAGGCGATCGACATGGGCCGCCGCGGTATCCACAATGAGGGGTCGCGGACGCTGATGGAGCGGCTGCAGGGCAAGATCACCGTGGATTTCGACACGGCGCGGCGGCTCTTCACACTTGTCTGCGTACTCTATTGGCGTGGGTGACGGCGATGGAGCAGCCGAAGGCCATCGAGAATAGTGCGAAGGTGCCGCGTGCCATCCTCTTCATGTGCGGGCTCAATACTATCCGTTCGCCGATGGCGGAAGTGATTGCGCGCGGAATGCTGCCGCAGGGCACCTACATCGCCTCGGCGGGCGTGCGTGCCGGCGAGCGCAATCCCTTCGTCGATGTCGTTCTTGAGGAGATCGGCCTGTCGCTCGGCCGCCGGCAGCCGCAGACGCTGGAGGATCTGGAGGATGATTTCTTCGATCTCATCATCACGCTCTCTCCTGAGGCGCATCACGCGGCGCTGGAGCTGACGCGGGCCAATGCTGTCGACGTCATCTATTGGCCGACCATGGACCCCTCGGCGATCGGCGATACGCGCGAGCAGATCCTCGATGCCTACCGTGAGGTGCGGGACTATCTTCAGGGCCTGATCGAGAGCAGGCTGGTGGAACATCGCGGCTCCCTTTAGGGTGTCGCGTGAAACAAATGCAGAAAGCCCTATCAACGTGGTTCACAAAACCGCGTCGATTGTGTAGTTTCCGCGCAAATTTCCGGCGACCCCGCATTTTGCCATGGACGCCGGCCTCAACCCTACAGGAAAAGAAGCTTTAATGCCGAAAGAAGAAGTCCTAGAATTTCCCGGTGTCGTCACCGAATTGCTGCCGAACGCGACCTTCCGCGTGAAGCTGGAAAACGAGCACGAGATCATAGCCCACACCGCGGGCCGCATGCGCAAGAACCGCATCCGCGTTCTCGCCGGCGACAAGGTGCTGGTGGAAATGACCCCTTACGACCTGACCAAGGGCCGCATCACCTATCGTTTCAAATAGTCCGCAGCCCGTCTCGAGCCGGCTTTCCGTCTCCCGCCTGATAGGTCGAGGTTTTATGGCGCTGAAACACAAGCTGATACTGGCCTCCGGATCGCCGCGCCGCGTCGACCTCCTGCATCAGGCAGGGATCGAAGCGGCGCGCCTGATGCCCATGGATATCGACGAGGCTCCGAAGAAGTCGGAGCACCCGCGATCGCTGGCGCGCAGGCTTTCGGCGGAAAAGGGCGAGGCGGCCCTTGCCGCATTGAAGGGCGATGTCGCCTGGCAGGGAAGCTATATCCTCGCCGCCGACACGGTCGTCGCCGTCGGTCGGCGCATCCTGCCGAAAGCGGAGTTCGTCGACGAGGCGTCTTCGGCGCTGCATCTGCTCTCCGGCCGCAGCCATGTCGTCTATACCGGCATCTGCCTGATCACGCCGGACCGCAAGCTGCGCCAGAAGGTGGTCGAGACCAAGGTTCGCTTCAAGCGGCTGTCGGCCAAGGATATCGACATGTACCTCGCCTCCGGCCAGTGGCGTGGCAAGGCGGGTGCCTACGGCATCCAGGGGCTCGCCGGCTCCTTCGTGCAGAAGCTGATCGGCTCCTACACCAATGTCGTCGGATTGCCGCTTTATGAAACCATGCTGCTTCTGGCGGGAGAAGGATTCAACGTTCATGCCACCTGGCAGGAAGGGTGATCGTCAT
>DASWOH010000081.1:0-25844 GCA_036398815.1 Rhizobium sp.
TACCTGTGGGAAAAGGGCTATCGGCGGCCAGGTTTCATGGCAGGCCCGCGGACATTGTCGACCGCCCTCGGCCGTCGGCGCAACTTCAAGGCATTCTGGAAGAAGAAACTCGGGATCGAAATCATCGAACTGTCCGCCGAGCGCTATAGCGCAGACGCCGGCGCGGAAGCAATGCGTCACTATCTGTCACGGGTTGCGGCAGCCGAGCGGATAGATGTGCTCATGTGTGAAAATGACGTACTCGCGTTTGGAGCCATGGATGCCATCAAAACCGACTTTGGTCTTCGCATTCCTGACGAATTGGCGGTTGTTGGGTTCGACAACGCGCCGATGGCGGAATCGCCATCTCACGACCTGACCACATACGAGCAACCGATCGACCTGATGGTCAAGACGACGATCGATATGGTGTTGAAAAGAACAGTGAGAGAGACGATCAATTTTCCCGGCAGACTTGTCGTAAGACGGTCAGCCTGATCCAACCATCGGAGCGGCCCGCTGATCTGGACAGGAAGACGGAGCCGGCTCATTGATGAGCGAAAGCAGATGCTGCGATTAAGGTGTGAATAAGCGTCCCACAATCACGCCGCGCTCATGAATTAAAACAACTGCTTATCTTGCTTATCGGCATGAGATCCGCATGCCGATTCACAAATGCTATTTGTCATTTCGTTTCCCATTTTCTTGAGTGAAGAGCTGCCGTCGCCTCAGGCAAGGGTCATCCAGATTGTCGTGAGCTGCGTGTATTGGCCAAACGCTTCGATGCCCTTGCGCCCAATCTCATCGCCATGATCACGGGTGCCACGTCGGTCGCCGTGCGCTAATTATGTATATTTTTATCCTAATCTTTATTGACTTTAGGACAATGTAGATTGTAAGTCGGGCGAAGGGGGAGATAAAGTGCTGGCTTGCGGCATCGCTCTCCCAAGAATTCATGGGACCTGACATGCTTCAAAATATCTCTTCGTCCTCCAAGTCCTCCGCCATGGCCAATGCCATCAGAGCCCTGTCCATGGACGCGGTTCAGAAGGCCAATTCCGGCCATCCCGGCATGCCAATGGGAATGGCCGAAATTGCAGTTGCTCTTTGGAGCGGTCATCTGCGCCACAATCCCAGGAACCCGAACTGGTTCGATCGTGACCGTTTCGTGTTAAGCAACGGTCACGGATCGATGCTGCTCTATAGCCTGCTTCATCTGACGGGCTACGACTTGTCCATCGAGGACCTGAAAGACTTCCGCACGTTGCACAGCAAGACACCCGGCCATCCGGAACGCGGATATACCCCTGGGGTCGAAACGACGACGGGTCCATTGGGGCAGGGTATAGCGAACGCCGTTGGCATGGCCCTCGCTGAAAAGATCATGGCATCCGAATTCAACCGGCCTGGGCACAGCATCGTGGATCACTTCACCTACGCCTTCGTCGGTGACGGCTGCCTGATGGAAGGTATTTCGCACGAAGCATGCTCGCTTGCGGGAACGCTCGGCCTTGGAAAGCTGATCGTTTTCTACGACGATAACGGGATTTCCATCGACGGCCACGTCGAAGGCTGGTTCTCCGATGATACCCCGAAGCGGTTCGAAGCCTACGGTTGGAATGTCATCCCCGATATTGACGGCCATGACGTCGGCTCGATTGATGCAGCTATCGCAAAAGCGAAGGCCATGTCGGACAGGCCGACAATCGTTTGCTGCAAGACGATCATCGGCAAGGGTGCGCCGACCAAGGCCGGAAGCCATGACAGTCATGGCAATCCCTTGGGCCCTGAAGAAATCGAGCGGACGCGCAAGGCAATCCACTGGCCATACGCCGCATTCGAAGTGCCTCAGGATGTCTACGACGCCTGGAATGCCGTCGAGACCGGAGCAGTATTAGAGGGCGATTGGGAACGCAGGCTGGAAGCCTACAAGACGGCCTTCCCGAAGGAGGCAGCCGATTTTATGCGCCGCATGAACGGCCAGCTTCCGGACAACTTCCAGCAGCTTGCCGAGAGCATCGCAGCCTCAGCCTCGTCGCAATCCGAAACGATCGCAACACGTAAGGCAAGTCTCAACGCAATCCAGGCATTGGCCGTTGATCTTACGGAGCTTGTCGGCGGATCTGCAGATCTCGCGAGCTCAAACTTGACCATGTGGAAAGGCTCAAAGCCGGTCACCAGCGGTGACGGTGGCAACTACATATATTACGGCGTTCGTGAATTCGGAATGGCAGCTATCATGAACGGCATGTTGGTACATGGCGGCGTTCGGCCCTTCGGCGGCACGTATGTAATGTTCTCGGAATATGCCCGTAATGCGATGCGAATGGCGGCCCTGATGAAGCTGGGAGCGATCTATGTTCTCACCCACGATTCGATCGCACTTGGACAGGACGGCCCGACGCACCAGCCTGTGGAGCAAATCGCGACGCTTCGTCTGATGCCGAACATGGACGTCTGGCGTCCGTGCGATGCCGTGGAAACTGCCGTTGCCTGGCAAACGGCACTTGAGCACAACAAGACACCGACTGTACTGGCTCTATCGCGCCAGAACCTGAACCCACAGTCGCGCACGCCTGACCAGATCGCCCATATCGCGCGGGGTGGATATGTCCTGCGTGAGGAAAAAGATGCGCTGGACGCGATCGTCATCGCCACCGGTTCCGAGGTGGAGCTGGCGGTCAGCGCACAGGGCAAGCTGGAAGCGCAGGGGGTCCACGTCCGCGTCGTATCCCTGCCTTCGACCTATCTCTTCGATCAGCAAGACAGGTCCTACCGCGAACGGGTCTTGCCTCCCGGCATTCCGCGCGTGTCCGTTGAGGCTGGCGTGACGGACTACTGGCGCAAATATGTAGGTCTCGAAGGCGCTTGTGTCGGTATCGATACGTTCGGCGAGTCCGCAGCTCCAGAAGTTCTGTTCGAGCATTTCAAGATCAATGTCGACAGTGTTGTGAATGCCGTGCGTCAAGTGGTCGTTCAGCATGGCTGAGACATTTATCATTGGTCTCGACTACGGCTCGGAGTCCGCTCGCGGCGTTTTGATCGACACAACCAGTGGTCGGCAGATAGCCAGCCACACACATGCTTATCGTCACGGGATCATGACGCAGACATTGCCCGGAGGAGGCGCTCTTTCTCGAGGATGGGCGCTGCAAAACGCTGCCGACTACATCGAGGCGGCAACCGAGATTCTGTCCAGATTGGGTAGAGGCCGGCGGATTGAAGGCATCGGCATCGGCTTCACTGCGAGTTCTCCCATGCCTGTAAAGGCGAATGGTCAGCCGCTTTCGGAACTTTTTCCCGAAGATCCGCACGCCTACGTGAAGCTTTGGAAGCACGGTGCGGCACAAAAATATGCTGATTCCATCAGCGCCAAGGGCGGTTCGTACCTGGAAAATTTCGGCGGCAAGGTTTCCGGAGAATGGTTGCTGGCAAAGGCCCTTCAGGTCGCAGATGAATCGCCGCATATCTGGGCAGCCACCGATAGGTTCATCGAGTCCGGCGACTGGCTGGTCTGGCAACTGAGCGGTGTCGAACGCAGGAGCATCGGCTTTGCGGCGTATAAGGCTCAGTATTCCGAAAAAGATGGGTATCCGAAGGATATCTTGAACGGCCTCGAAAAACGCCTGAGCAATCCATACGCCGTGGGCACATCTGCTGGCCAGCTCACCGACGACTGGCGCAGCAAGACCGGTATCAACGGCAAAGCTGCGATCGCAGTTTCGGTCATTGATTCTCACGTCGTTCTTCCAGCGGTCGGCGCGGTCGATACCGGGTGCCTCGTCGGTGCGCTTGGGACGTCTGCAGCCTATCTCCTCCTGAGTGAACGCTTTCATCCGCTCCCCGCAGGCATCGAGGGCGTAGCGTACAATGGGTCGATGCGTGATCTGTGGTGTTACGAGTCGGGTCAGGCAAGTTTTGGCGACACGCTCTCCTGGTTTGTCAAAAACTTTCCGCGAGCATCAACGGCTGACGAGAGCTTCAGGCTTTACAATGCTGAAGCCGCCATGCTGGCACCTGGGCAGAATCGGTTGGTTGCGCTCGACTGGTGGAACGGAAACCGCGTCCCGTTGGCCGACTCGCGCTTGAGCGGAATCATCATGGGCCTCTCCATGGATACGACCGCGGTCGGGATCTATCGGGCACTGATGGAGTCGCTTTGCTTCGGTGCGCGCTCGATCGTCGATCTGTTCGAGGCCGGTAATATCGAAGTTCAGCGAATCCTTATGACGAGTGGGTTGGCGCAGAACAACCCGCTGCTGGTTCAGATCATGTCCGATGTTATGAACAGGCTGATCGAAGTGCCTGAAATCGCCAACCCCACAGCGGTTGGCGCCGCCATCCACGGCGCTGTCGCGGGCGGCGTGGTGGCGTCCTACGACGAGGGTGCCGCCCGGTTCGGAGCGAAGAGTTATCGTCGCTTCACTCCGAACGAAACCAATGTCGCGATCTATGAAACGCTGTACCAGCTCTACCGTGAAATGAGCCTATCCGCCCGTGCTCGAGCGTCGATGCATATACTAAGCGAGCTGCCGGCGGCCGGGAGCTAAACCACTTCGATCCACGCGGCGGCCAACGAGTCCGTTGCCTGAATGTGAACCTTGCGCGTGCTCCTTGCCTTGGTGTGGGGGACGGGTCGTCTGGAGATAGCAGATGCATATGAACGGGACGCATATCGCTGGCTTCCTTGCCTGCATGGCGGAGGAGAAGAGCACAGCCACGGCCCTGACTTCAAACGGCGGGTAGGCAATCTGGTGAAAAATGTCGGCGACCCAGATCAAGTTGGAGGAAGCACAATGGTCACCAAGGCGCAATTTGCCAACGGTCCCGTTCTTGAAATGCGTGAAATATCGAAGACGTTCGGCGCCATGAAGGCATTGAACAGTGTCTCGCTCACCGTCGATTCCGGCGAAGTGCATGCGCTTATGGGTGAGAACGGCGCTGGAAAATCCACGCTGATGAAGATCCTCTCTGGTGCCTATATGCCGGACCATGGAGGAAGCGTCATCGTCGCCGGCCAAGCGGTCGCACCAGGCAGCCCACGCGCGTCGAAGGCGGCCGGGATTGCTGTCATCTATCAGGAGCTTTCTCTCGCTCCAAACCTCACCATTGCGCAGAATATCTACTTGGGTGCGGAGCGCTCGAGCTTCGGATTCGTTCGCAGCGGCGAGCAGAGGGCCAAATGCATTGCCGTGCTTGAACGGCTTGGCTTGGATTTCTCACCGGAAACCGTGGTGGCTTCGTTGTCGATCGGCGAGCGTCAAATGGTCGAAATAGCCAGGGCGCTGTCTTTCGACCCGCGAATCCTCGTCATGGATGAACCGACGACCTCGCTCACGAGTCGCGAAACAGACCGATTGTTCAAAGTTATCCGCGATTTAAAGAGCCAGGGCATAGCGATCATCTATATCAGCCACCGTATGGAAGAGATCTACGCGCTGTCGGATAGGGTGACGGTTTTGCGTGACGCCAAGCAGGTCGGAACACTCGACCGGGCCGATCTGTCCCCCGAGACACTCGTATCGATGATGGTCGGCCGCGACGTCTCCACATTCTACAAGAAGACACATGTTGCCGATAGGAGCGATGCCCGCATTGTCCTATCCGTGCGCGGCCTATCGGATGGACGAAAGGTGCATGGCTGCTCCCTGGACGTGCGGGCCGGAGAGGTGGTCGGCCTTTCCGGGCTCGTCGGTTCTGGCCGGACTGAGCTCGCGCGCTTGATCTATGGTGCAGATACGGCAACGAAGGGCGAGATCTCTGTTGATGGCACCGTGACAAGGATCGGCAGTCCGAGCGACGGGATCTCCGCCGGGATCGCGTATCTGACCGAGGACCGCAAGGGTCTCGGTCTTTTCCTCGACATGACGATCAAGGAAAACGTCAATGTCTCCGTAATCTCCAAGGACGCGCATCGCCTTGGGTTCCTGAATTTTCAGACCGCGTCGGACCGGTCGAGCAAAGCTTTCTCGGAATTCGGCATCCGCGCTGCGAATGATACGGTCACAGTTGGTTCGCTGTCAGGTGGAAACCAGCAAAAGGTCTTGCTGGCCCGCCTGATCGAAACAAATCCCAAGGTCATCATTCTTGATGAACCCACACGCGGCGTGGATATTGGCGCCAAATCAGAGATCTATCGCCTCATTGACGCGCTCGCTCGGCGTGACGTCGCAATCCTTCTGATCTCAAGCGATCTCCCCGAGATTATCGGCGTTTCCGACCGGGTGCTTGTTATGAATCAGGGGCGCATCAGCGGTGAGGTTCGCCCTGCGTCGGACGGCACCATCAGCCAACAAGAAATCATGGCCTTTTCAACTGGAACCGCAGCTGCGGTGCCTGTGTGAGGAATCTCCATGGAGGATAGAAAAATGACCGATTCCTTCGACAGCCAAGCGTCGCAGAGCGCTGCATCCAAACGAAGTTTAAATTTCCGTTCGGCGCTGCAAGCGTTAGGGATGTTGCCGATTCTGATCATTCTTGCTGTCGGCTTCCATCTTCTCACCGGACGGTTCTTGTCGGTCAACAACCTGTCGATCGTCATGCAACAGGCATCGATCAACACAGTGCTTGCTGCCGGTATGACGTTTGTCATCCTCACAGGCGGAATCGATCTGTCGGTCGGCTCGATCCTTGCTATGTCCGCGATGTTCGCGCTGATTGCCAGTCTATTGCCTGATATGGGCATGCTGGGAATACCGGCGGCGCTTGCGGCCGGCCTGGCGTGCGGGCTGTTTAACGGCATATTGATTTCCGCCGCGAAGCTACCGCCATTTATCGTGACCTTGGGCACCCTCACGGCGTTTCGCGGTGTGGCCCGGCTTGTTGGTGGTGACACAACGGTCTTCAACGCCGATCTGCCGTTCGCATTTATCGGCAATAGCGGTGTCTTTGGCATCCCATGGCTGGTCGTCATTGCCTTCGTTGTCATCCTTGTTTCCTGGGTAATCCTGACGCGCACTGTCCTCGGTACGTGGATCTACGCTGTGGGTGGAAACCCCGAGGCGGCGCGCCTTACCGGCATCAAGCTTTGGAAGGTCCTGCTGTTTGTGTACGGCACGTCCGGTCTGCTTGCTGGATTGGGTGGCGCCATGTCGGCAGCCCGGCTCTACGCGGCAAACGGTCTTCAACTCGGCCAAGCCTACGAGCTGGACGCGATCGCTGCGGTCATTCTCGGTGGAACGAGTTTTGTCGGTGGCGTTGGTTCCGTTTGGGGAACGCTGGTCGGATCATTGATCATCGCGGTTTTGTCCAATGGACTCATCCTCGTGGGGGTGTCGGACATCTGGCAGTACATCATCAAGGGCCTGGTCATCATCGGTGCAGTCGCACTCGATCGATATCGCGCCAAAGGAGGCATTCGCACCTGAGCTGTTCCGGGCGGATTTTGTAGGGCAATTGCCCGATTGAGAGGAGAAGACAATGAAACTGAAGTCAGCATTACATTTGTCGGTTGGCGTGCTCGCACTGCTGTCGACGACCGCATTCGCACAGGATGCCAAGCTTGTTAAGAGTGTCGGCATATCCGTCGGGAGCCTTGGCAACCCATTCTATGTGGCGGCGGTCGCCGGCATCACGGCTGCGGCGAAAAAGGCGAACCCCGACGTCAAGATTACCGCGGTTTCCGCTGACTACGATCTTAACAAGCAGCTCTCGCAGATCGACAGCTTTGTCGGCGCCGGTATCGATATCATGATGATTGTACCGGTTGATCCGAAGGCAAGCGTCCCTGCCGTGCAAAAGGCGAAGGACGCTGGCATTGTTGTCGGCGCTTTCGATACGACCGCAAGCAATGCCGACGTCAGCGTTGCCACGAACAATGTGAAAGCCGGTGAAGAGGCCTGCGAATACCTCGCCGACAAGCTCGGTGGAAAAGGCAACATCGTCATTCTGAACGGCGTTCAAGTTTCCGCGGTTGTTGATCGTCTCGCTGGGTGCAAGAGTGTCCTTGCCAAGCACCCCGACATGAAAATCGTCGCAGACCAGAACACCACTGGTAGCCGTGACGGAGGACTACAGGTCATGCAGAGCATCCTGACCGCCCAGGATCATATTGACGGTGTTTTTGGAACGAATGATCCAGCTTCGATCGGTGGCGATCTGGCGGGGAAGCAGTTGAATCGCAAGGAGTTCATCATCGCGTCAGTTGATGGCGCGCCGGACACTGAAAACCTGATCAAAAGCGGCAACACGCTGATCAAGGCGACAGCATCCCAGGACCCCTATAGCATGGCTGCCCAGTCGTTCGGATTGGCTCTCGATATCTTCCAGGGCAAGAAGCCGGCCGAAACCAAGGTTCTGCTTGATCCGAAGCTGATCACGGCCGACAACATCGCCGACTACAAGGGTTGGACCGCAGCGCGCTAACCCGATACACACGCTTGAACAGCGGCTCGTGTGGTTATGCCACACGAGCCGTTTCTGTTTTCTGGACAAAACGCTCAATGAGCACGTCAACCTTGGCCTTGCTGAATACATCTTCGAGCACGAGATACGCTGCCCCGAACAGGGCACTGTCACGATGCGGGTCCGCAAGCACGATCTGCAGTTCACGCGTCGCGAGTGGCAAACAGCGTTGGTAGACGAGTTCACGAACGCCGGACAGGATGAACTCGCCAGTTCTCGCAAGAGTACCGCCAACGACAATTAGGCTCGGATTCAGGAGGCTGACCACATCGGAGGCCACTTCCCCGATTGTCTGGCCGGCGCGCCGAACAAGCATGATAGCCTCAGGCTTGTTCCTCTCGACGAGATCCACGACATCCCGTGCATTTTCCGCCGATATTCCACGTTCAGACAGGTCACGTGCGATCGCCCAACCGCCTGCGCGAGCTTCGACGCAGCCGAGCTTGCCGCACCGACACAGGGGCGGATCGTCGGATGAAAATTGGATGTGACCTATGTCGCCTGCAGCCCCCTGCGCGCCTCGGAAGATACGTCCGCCAGTGATGATACCACTGCCGATACCCGTACCCGCCTTGATGAAGAACATGTCGTCGACTTGCCGGAAGTTATGACGATGCTCATAGATCGTCATTAAGTTCACGTCATTCTCGACGAAGACCGGGGCATCGTAGTAATTTCCCATATACGACTTGATGTCGAACTCATCCCATCCCGGTAAAACTGACGGTCCAACGACGCATCCACGCTTGTAATCGACGGGCGTTGGAAGACTAAGGCTAATTCCGAAGAGAAGACGGCTTTCGGCAGATCCATGCGCCAAAAGCGCTGTGAATGCGACATTGATCTGATCAAGAGTCTTGCTTGGTTCGTCTGGCGATGAAAGCGGGATTGTCTTTTGCGCGATGATCGCCGGTTGAACATCCATCACCGCAACATGGATGTGCGTTTCACCGATATTGGCGACAAGGATGATCCCCGCCGTCTCCGCCAATGCCAGTACGCGCGTCGGCCGACCGCCGCTACGCAGCGTATGCTCTGTCTCGCGGACAAGTCCGCAGGTCAACAAAGCATTGACCCGCTGCGTCACGGTGACCCTCGACAGACCTGACGCTTCAAGCAAAGCTCCACGCGATGCCGCCGCCCCTGTCGCAATCAGCGAAAGGATATCCGCGGAATTTGTTAGCACAGTCGCTTCGATTGGGGCGTCGGGTTTTTTCATGAATCGCTATCTCCGATCCCAATATTTTAGACACTAGCAAGCCGCTATAAAGCATAACTTGATGCGCAACGACCTCTTTTGTACAAAATTATCTATATGTATCTGTTTTGGGGTTATTGGCTCCAAACTTTTCGGCGCGCCAGGCGGCATAAGCTATTCAATCCGATTGCCTTCGAAGCCGGGTACGCGGGAGCGTTGCCCGGCTTTTCCGTTTGCGTGAGTTCCTCGGAAGACCATGATATGCTACGGGAGCGAAGCCAGTATTTCGCTCCACGATTCCGTTGCATTGCAATGATTCCGGTGCCCCGCAGTAAGGTAAAAGAGCTCGTCTCCGCCAAGCGAAACGGCCTCCAGCCGGATGATATCGAGTTCGGACCGCACCCTCCATGAGCCGATCGATGCCGGATCGAAGGACAGGGCCGTTGCACCGGAGCGCACAAATAGCAGATCGCCATCCCGATGCACATCGTCCAGCGCCCCGTCGTCGCAATGGGTGCAGGTCCCGCTGCAGACTGCAATCGTCAAAGGCATGCGCAGAGCCGTCAGATAGGTTAGAAGGTGAGGGATCACCTGCCTGTCTATCGTTTTCAAGGGCAGAGGCCGGGAACCGCGAACCGGGAATGGTCGTGCATCCTTGGCATCGGCTTGTGGACCGCACGCCGGCAACGACATCTGGAGGAAATCAAGCGCCAGTTCGTCGCAAACCGAGGTCATATAGGAGCGGTGAACGACTCGACCGCCGCGTTCTTGGAAGACGATGGACGGCGGCAGTCGCGATGCATGATCGACGGGCGAGACCGTCGCTTCCGTAAGACTGCTGTCGTGAACATAAAGACGGAGACCCCGGTTCCGCAGATCCGTATCTTGGGAGACATGAACGCCGCGATAGACGCCGGTCGTCGTCATGACGCTGCACGCGTTGGCGGTGACGGCGACGATGCTCTCAAATGAGCATAGGTAACCCGCCGCCAGTTGCAGATCGACAGCCGAGCAAATCCGGCCGGTCGCGCGATGCTTCTCGGTCTGATCAATAAACATCACGCAGGTACCGCTTCTCGCGCTTGAGGCTGGCGACATAGTCGGCGGCTTTCTCTTTCGTCACGCTGCCATGAGTAGCGATGATTTCGGCGAGGGCATCATCCACGTCACGCGCCATCCGGCTGGCATCGCCGCAGACGTAGAAGGACGCACCCTCTTCCAGCCAGGCATAGAGCGCCTTGCCGTTTTCCCTCATGCGGGTCTGCACGTAAATCTTCTCCGTCTGGTCGCGGGAGAAGGCCAGGTCGAGCCGTGTGAGCAGGCCATCGCGGCTCATGTCCGACAATTCGTCTTCGTAGATGAAATCGCTGCCGCGGTGCTGATCGCCGAAGAACAGCCAGTTGCGCCCCTTGGCCGCGCGGGCGCGTCGCTCCTGCAGAAAGGCGCGAAAAGGCGCGATGCCCGTGCCTGGACCGACCATGATCATCGGTGCATCGTTGTCGGCGGGAACCCGGAACGTCTTGTTTTGCGAGACAAAGATGCCCGCGGTCTCTCCGGCCGCCACGCGGTCGGCAAGATAGGTCGAGCAAACACCACCCCGGTCGCGGCCATCCGAATGATAGCGCACGCTCGCCACGGTGAGGTGAACCCGCCCGCCCGCGGCATGCGGGCTCGAGGAGATCGAATAGGCACGGTGCTGGAGCGGCTTCAGTAGTTTCACAAACTCTGTCGGCGAGAAAGTCCTGTTCGGGGCCAGCATGAGCAGGTCATGGATATCCTTGCTCCAGAGGAAGGCGTCGAGCGCTTCCTTGTCGCCGTTGCGCAGCACATGGGTTAATTCTTCGTCGCCGGCGCGCCGTTCCACTTCCGCGATCAGGTCGCGCGACGGCGTGGAGATTTCCAGCCCGGTTGTCAGTAACGATCCGAGCGTCGTGCCGCCGATCGGCGTTTCGGAATCGGCTCCGAGCCGGGCAATCAGCAAGCTCACAAGTGCCGGATCGTTGGCCGGCATGACGCCAAGCGCATCGCCGGCTTCATATACGAGGCCGCTATCGCCCAGTTCAAATTCGAAATGCCGGATTTCCTTCGCCGATGAAGCGCCCGACAATCGGCGATTGACGGCAAGCCGGGCAGGGTAGGGGTTCTTGCGGCTCCATCCCGCCGTCTGGCGGATGGATATCGGTGCAGCATTGGCTGCCGGCATGTCGCTATCGTCATCGCCGCCGGCGAGCGGCAACGTCTCGCCGATCCAGGCAGTCGCGACATCCTCGTAATCGATATCGCAATCGCGCCTTGCGATGATCCGTGTCGCCCCCAACTGTTCGAGGCGCATGTCGATGAGCTTCCCCGCCTGGCAGAAGCCGTCATAACCGGTATCGCCAAGTGCCAGCACCGCAAAGCGCAGGCCATCGAGCCGCGGCGCCGTGGTGGCCGAAAGCGCCTCCCAGAAAAGCTGGGCGTTGTCCGGCATCTCGCCTTCGCCATAGGTGGAGGTGACGATTACAACCCGCCGCATGGTGGCCAGACGCTCCATCCCGACATCGTCGAGACCGAGAATTTCAGGCGCAAGCCCCATGCCACGCGCTGCCGTCGCGGCATCCATTGCCACTCGCTCGGCATTGCCCGTCTGCGTGCCATAGAGGATGTGAAGCGGGATCGCCGTTTCTGCGGCCGGTGCGACGGTTGCCACCGGAGAGGCGAGGTTCATGGCGAGCCGGGAGTGGAGACCGGCCAGGAAGCCGGCAAGATAAGCCCGCTGATCGGCATTGAAAGGCGCATCCTCGGGAATGTAAGGGATCTTCATTCCAAATCTCACATCTGTCTTGCTGTCGTCGCCATGCCGGCAAGCGACTGGTGTGCAAACAATTCCTCGAAGCTCGGCAGACGACCGAGGCGATCGACGTTCTTGGCTGTCTGGTGGAGTATCCACCCATAGGTGCCGGGACTGTCCATCGAGAGCGTGTTGCGACCTTTCAGGGCTTCTCTGTAATCGCCGAGACGTTTGGCGGCGACCATGACCGCCAGCGCCACGTCGTCGTAGTCGGCGATCGCGTCACGGGCGTAGCGGGAAAGCCTTTGCATGAGGGCGAAATCCTCCGTCAGCAGCAGGTTGCGCACGGCCTTTTCCACGGCTGGATCGGACGGCCCACGGGCACCCGGCACCCGGGCCGTCGCAAGCGACTGCGCCATGCTGAGCACGGTGTAATTGTTCAACAGGGCGAACATCTCGTCGGTGTCGGTTTCGCCATGGCCCGGCACGCTGCCGTTCAGGACCGCTTTGCGGTCGCGATAGGCGAGCTTGAACTTGCGCACCTGATGGGCGGCCAGCGCATTGGCGAGCTCGTCGCTGAGATCCTTGCGGCTCTTGGCCTTCAGGATCGCGTCGCTGTCCTGGTAGAGCAGCAGCGCGCGCGGCATGCCATAGACGAAGTTGTGCTGCTCGCTCTCCCAGTTCTCTATCAGCCAGGCCGCCTTTTGCGAGCCGGTTGCCCTGGCATGCCATTCCAGCATCTGGCGGATGGCGTCGGCATGAACGAATGCCATGGGATCGTTGTCGTCATCGATCGACCCGATCAGGATGGAATCATGGCTTACCTTCTTCGGGAAATCGCCATAGGGATCGTACTGGTAGGCAAAGCCACCGCTCATGCCGTTGCCGAAGCCCTTGCCGAAACTGCCGAGATTGAGCACTGCGCCGTTGGTCATGTATTCACAGCAGAAATCGCCAACACCCTCGATGACGGCGGTCGCGCCGGAATTACGCACGGCGAAACGATCTCCCGCCTGGCCCTCGACAAAGAGACGTCCGCCGGTGGCACCGAACAGCGCGAAGTTGCCGATCAGCACGTTTCCGCCGGCTTCTGGCGATCCGCCACCGGGCGAGCGCACGGCGATCACGCCGCCGCAGGCGCTTTTCCCCACTCCGTCATTGCAAGTCCCCGTATGGGTAAGAGCCATGCCGTCATTGCAGAAGGCGCCGAAAGACTGCCCCGCCGAGCCGGAGGTGGAAATCCGTATGCTGTCGGCATCGAGGAAGCGGCGGCCACGATGGTCCTGTCTGACGGCCGGAAGCGCAAGTGCCGTTTCCTCATCCAGCTCATAATTGAGCAGCCGTTCGATATCGACGGCGAGTTGGCCCCCGACGCTCTTGTTGCAGTTGTTGAGGTGGCGGTTGCCTCCAAGCTCGATATCCGCGCGCTTCCCGTCGACAAGCGCCGAGCGGATCAACTCGACAAAACCATCGTCGACCGCATAGTCCTTTTCCATGTAGACCGGATCGGAGACCTTCACTTCCTCGACAACCGTCAGCATTGCCCGCAGGTCGAGTTGCCCGACGCTGGCCGGATGATCGAGAAGGTGAAGGAGGTCGCTGCGGCCTCGTGCGTCCCGCAGGGAGCGAAGGCCGAGCGAGGCGAGGATTTCCCGCGTCTCGTGAGCGATGTTCAGAAGATACTGCGCGAGCGCGCGCGGATCGCCGTTGAAGACTTCCGCATTGGTGGTCAGCCCGGCCGGGCACTTGACGTTGCAGTTTTTCGCCATCACGCATTTCAGCATCATCAGCGCCGTGGTGCCGAACTCGAAGCTGTCGCCGCCGAGCAGCGCCGACTTGACGACGTCGCTCGCCGTCTGGTGCGCTCCGGAGCAACGCAACTGCACCTTCTGGCGCAGCCCATTGGCGCAGAGCGCCTGATGCACTTCCGCAATGCCGATCTCGGCGGCGCGACCGGTATATTTGAGACTCGTGACTGCCGCCGCCCCGGTGCCGCCGGTGTTGCCCGCGACGTTGATGACATCCGCGCCGGCCTTGGCCACGCCGACGGCGATGGTCCCGATCCCGTCGGAGGAGACGAGCTTGACGATCACGCGCACACGCGCTGCCTTGCAGTCGTGAATGAGTTGCGCAAGGTCCTCGATGGAATAGGTGTCGTGATGAGGGGGAGGCGACACCAGCTCGACGCCCGGCGTGCCGCCGCGCGCTGCCGCGATTTCCACCGTCACCTTCTGGGCCGGAAGCTGGCCGCCCTCGCCGGGCTTGGCGCCCTGGCCGATCTTGATCTCCAGCTCCTCCAGCATCGGGTCGGCGAGATAACCGGCCCAGATACCGAAGCGGCCGGAGGCGAACTGCTTGATGCGCGAGGCCCGGATGGTGCCGTAGCGGGACAAGTGCTCGCCGCCCTCGCCGGAATTGGAGAGGCCGCCCACCATGTTGGTTCCATGAGCGACGGCCTCGTGGGCGCCGGCGACCAGAGCGCCATGGCTCATCGCGCCCGAGGTGAGCAGCGGCGTGATCTCGCTTGCCTTCTGCACATCGCCAAGCGCAATGCTGTCCGGCGCGGTTCGGATCAGCGCCAGATAGTCGCGTGCCTGTCCGGCGGCCTGGACTATCAGGGCGCCACCTTCCAACCAGTGGCCGAGAATGTCGGTTCTAAAACGCGTCACCAGCGACTGGCCGAGCGCCGCGAGCCGTGTCAGCTCTCCACCCGTCGGTCCTGTCAGGCCGAGCCGGAAAGTATCCCACGCAAGGCTTTCGCATGTGAGGCCGCGCACCATGAAGTTGTTGTTGCCCCTGCGCGAGAAGCGCCCCATTTCGCGGCGGAAGTCCTCCGCCGAAGAAAGCCATGTTACATCGGCCGGGAAGGCCAGTACGTCGCGCAGCGCCGCCGGTCGGCGCATGCGCTCTTCCGTCATCATGCGAACGAAGGCCCGGTAGCCGGGCGTGACGGCAAACCCGTCGATCTGTTCGGGCGTCAGCTTGGCGTAGCTGCTGTTGCGATAGGCGGCATCATCGAGACCGAAAGCGTCTTCCAGCCTGTTGAGCGTGAGAAGCCTCAGGAACGGGTCGTCCTCTTCGGTGGTGTCATGGAAGGCAATCTTTTCCTCCGTCATGTCGACGAAACCGCGTACCGCCGTTGTTCCGAAGGAATGGCCGGCGCCTTCGGCCCGCTCCTTGAACAGGCCGAGCAGCGGAATGTCATCTTCACCCTTCACAGTCAGCGCCTTGGCGTGCCAGCTCGCCGTGGCCTGGGCAATGACCTTGAAGTTCACGCCACCCACCGGCGTTCTCACATTCGGGAAGTAGCGCTTCAGCACCGGATCGTTGGTATCGAGGAAATTGGGCTCGAAGAATTCGCCGCCGATATAACTCTCCGCGGTGCAGAGACCCACTTTGCCCATTGTCTTCATCAGCGATTTTTCCGCCGCCTTGGCGAAACGCTTGAAGGCCTTGTCGGCCTCGGCGCCGAACTTCTCCTCGGCGCGGAACTGCACGCCGAGCGGATAGACGGCGGAGGCTCCGAAGCCGAGCACCGCGGCGACATGGTGGGACGAGGCGATCTGCCCGCTCTCCACCACCAGCGACAGCCGCAGCCGCAAGCCTTCCTCGATCAGCTTCTGATTGACGGCCGAGACGACGAGGATCATCGGCAAAGCCGCGCGGTTCTTCGACACATGCCGGTCGGTGACGACGGCGATGCCACCTTCCTCGCGCGCGAAGGATGCGATGACGTCACAAAGATTGTCGATCGCCTGTTCGAGTGCGCGCGCATTGGCGTCGGCATCATCGAGGTCGGGCGTGAAAAGCATCTCGAAACGGCGCAGCGGCGTCTCCTTCTGCTCGCGGATCCGCAGCATGTCGAGATGGGTTAGGATCGGGCAGCGCACGACAATCTGGCGAGCTGCCTTTGCGCCGATATTCGGCTTGGCGCCGAGCGCCACACGCAGCGTCATGCCGTCGACTTCGCGGATCGAATCAAGCGGCGGGTTCGTCACCTGGGCGAAGCGTTGCGAGAAATACTTCGCGACACCGCCCTCCTGGTCGGAGAGTGCGTTGATGGCGTTTCCGTACCCCATTGCGGAGATCTTCTCCGCCCCTGTCGCCAGCATCGGGTCCATCAGGAACTTGAAGCTCTCCTGATTCAGCGAATAGGCGACATAGCGCTGGTGGCGCTCGAGATCGCCATTGTATCGCAACGGCGAGCCTTGTGCCTCGGCCGGGATTTCCGGGAGTTCCTCCAGCGTCACGCGGGCATCTCTGAGCAGCTTGCGGAACGGCTTGCGTGCCGCCAGAATTTCCAGCGCCTCGTTGGTGCCGAATGCGCGTTTCAGGGAATGATCGTAATAGAGCATGCCGCCGGCCTCGATGCGGCCACGCCGGAGCACGCTTTCCGGCGGGAAGCCGATCTGCCCCGCCTCCGACATGACACAGAGATAATCTTCCGTTTCGATGGTGCGCAGCGGCCGCAGCCCCAACCGATCCAGGCGGGCGCCTATGATGATGCCGTCTCCGAAGATCAGCGCGGCGGGGCCGTCGTTCTTCTCCTCGTAAAGCGAGAAATACTCCAGCATGGCCAGGACATCCGGCGACAGCGTGTCATCGTTCTCCCAAGCCGGCGGCATCATGGAGACGACGGCGGTGACGAGATCGAGGCCGTCCTCCAGCACACGGGTTTGCAGCGTCTGGTCGAGCCGGCAGCTGTCCGACTGACCCTTCGGACGGACGATGGATGCGTTCTTCGCCAATGCGATTGCAGCTTCCGAAAGGCGGTTCTTCCGGTCGGTGTTGAGCTCACCGTTATGAGCCATCAGCCGGAACGGCTGTGCCATGGAGGGATGCGGGTCCGTATTGGTCGAAAAGCGGGTATGAAAATACATGGTGTGGACGGCATGGTCCGGATCGACCAAGTCCCGGAAATACGGCATTACCTCGTCCGAGTTCAGCCGCCCCTTGAAGACCTGGGTGCGGGCGCTCAGCGAAAGCGGGTAAAGTCCGGCAAGATGGGGTTGCATATAGGCCACAGCTTCGATGGCCAGCAGCGCCTTGTGGATACGGAAATCGAATTCCGCTTCAGTGACCTTTTCGCCATGGCAGCCGAACACCCACTGACGGATCGGCAGTTGGTAGCGCACCGCGGCCGGGCGGATCGCGCCGTTGTCGACCGGCACCTCGCGCGTCAGGAAGAGTGGAAAGCCCTGTTCGGCCAGCGCGGTCTCAATAAGCCGTTCCGCTTCGGGGTGGAAGGCCAGATCGGTTGGCAGGAAGAAGTTCCCGACGCCGAAACGGTGCGGTGCGAGGTCGGACCGCCCGGTGAGCTTGCGAAAGAAGGGAAGGGAAAGATCGACCGAAACGCCAGCACCGTCGCCGACGCCCTCCGCGGACATCCCTCCGCGATGCGGCACGGCGCAAAGCGCCTCATGCCCCTTACGCAGGACGTCGTGTGTCTGAACGCTGTCTTTTCGGGTGATGAAGCCAACGCCGCAGCTGTTCCGCTCTTCCGAGCGATCATAAAGGCCGAAAGTTTCGTCACGCCTGTCCAAACCATGTCCCTCCCGTAGGAAAAATCTGTCAGGATTGCTGCCCTATATTAACAGGAGTATTTCAGTCAAGTTTATTTCGGCTCTGCAGTTATCCGACCGTGGGAATTCTGCCATGCGCGGCCTGCGATGGACCGGAAGCAAAAGGCTCTGCAGCGATGGATGAAGGTTTCTGGCATCAAGAATGGCAAGAAACGAGATAGGCTTTCACGAGATGCTCCCCAATCCATTGCTCGCGCGCCATCTGCCGGCGCTCGGCTTGCCGAGAAGAGCACGCATCTTCCGGCCCAGTTGCAAAAAACTTGATGATTGCGCGATCCGAGCCCCGGATATTTCGAGGCGGGCGTTTCGATGAGCGATTTCAAGTGGCGACATTTCTGCGGGGAGGGGATCCTCCGGGCTGTGCGCTGGTACTGCAAACACGGGATCGGCTGTCACGACCTTGCTGTGCGAACGCGTCGTCGATGTCGACCGCACGATAATGTATCGATGGGCGCAGCACTACGTGCCGGAAATGGAGAAGCGCCTGCGCCGGTATTGGAAGCGGCCGTCGATGTGGCGCAGCTGGCGGGTCGACGAGACCTACGTGAAGGTCACGGGCAAATGGATCTATCTCTACCGGACGGTCGACAAGCACGGCGATACGATCGATTTCTATCTGTCATCGGCCCGCAATAGCAAAGCTGCCAAGCGCTTTCTGGGCAAGGTGTTCGCCGGTTTGAAGGACCGGGAGAAACCAGAAACCACCAACACTAGAGAGGTGGGTCTCATCAACCGGTAATTCGGCCCCTGTTCACTCTGAAATCGAGACTGAAAGGGCTTTCTGCAACCAATATCTGTTTTTGTAACAGGGCTCGTTAGCATAGGCTTACCTACATGGTACGGCTCTGGCCCAAAGATGAAGCACATTTCCATCTGGGTCAGTCAGCACAACAGTGGTGCCGTGAGCACCCATATTGCGCGTTTCCAAAATGACACCACCTAGCTGGGTCGCCTTGGCAATGCTTTCATCGAGATCATCAGTTTCAAAAACAAGCGCGGCGCCTTGCATTTGAGGATGAGCTTCCTCTGCGGACGCAAGGGCGAATTTACGTCCGTTAAGGTCGTATTGTCGCCAGCGATCTCCGTCAGCAAACTTGAGCTTGGCATCGAGGAGGCCACTATAGAATCGATCGGCGCGTTCCATATCGCTTGCGCGATAAAATACATTCTGAAGATTTGCGGGCATTAAAGGTGAGTCCCTTCGGGAAGAAATCGTTTTCCAGCAAGTGCTTGGAATGCTCCAAGCGAATGTCACCCCACCGCGCTAAACGCTCCAGTGAGATCGGCGGTGCAAAAGTCGGCCACGGAAGCGGCGGAATAGTCCGGCCGCGGGCGGAGTAAAAACCGGCGCCCTATCTCCTTTGTGTAATGAGCGCAGGAGGGACAGGGGACCGACTTCGGCGAGGCGACGGTTGTGATCGGGGGTGTGGAGCAGAAGGCGCGTTTCTTCGTGCTCGACCTTCCGCACAGTGACGGCTGCTACCTACCTCAAAACCCTCAAGCTGCCGACCTTCCCGCGTGAGTGCCATAAGCTGGCCCGGCTATGCGCCACCGAAGGCATCGACCATGTCGGCTATCTGACACGGCTTGCCGAGCGGGAGATGATCGAGCGTGATCGCCGCAAGGTCGAACGTCGGATCAAAGCGGCCAAATTCGCTGTCGTCAAAAGCCTCGACAGCTTCGACTTCACCGCCATCCCCAAGCTCAAGTGGCCGGTCTTTACTCCGACGTTGACAGATTGTCGTGAACCGACATCAGGCAAAACAAACCAAATCTCACGATGTTCTCCTTTTCATTCAACGCCTTAAGAGCAACAAGCGAGCTCAATCGTCTTTGGCGAATTGGTTTACCGTCATTTAGGGTCTCGAAGTGCGGCCCCCAGAGCAACCATCCGGAACGCTCAAAGAATAGCCATGGAATGAAAACAAAAAAATATCATTTTGTAGTTTTAGAAGATAAATAAGCTATCTTATGGACATACGTTTTCTGGAAAGTTTTGTCACGGTCGCGGATTGCGGCTCGATCGCCGAGGCCGCTCGACGACTGAACTTGACGCCGGCGGCGGTCGCGCAGCGATTGCGCAGCCTCGAGCAGGATTTGGGCCAATCGCTGGTGGCGCGCGTAGGGCGTACGGTGCGGCCCACCGCCTCGGGCCTGGCCGTTCTGCCCCATGCGCGCACGCTGATTGAGGGCGCCCGAGAGCTGCAGGCGATCGCAGCTAACGATGAGCCGGCAGGACAGTTGCGGCTAGGCGTCATTGCGACCTCTCTCACCGGGTTATTACCCGAGATCATCGCTCGCCTGAGCGAGCGTTATCCTAGAATCGAATATTTTATTGAGCCCGGCTCCTCTGTCGATATGTATCACGGGGTGCTTAACGGGGCTTTCGATGCTGCCATGATCGTGCGGCCACAGTTTCCAATGCCTAAATCGACCAGTTGGTTGACTCTTAGAGAGGAGCCTTTGGTGCTGATCGCTCCCGAGGGCGTGGCGCTCGACGATCCGCATGCCGTGATCGCAAACCATCCCTTCATTCGGTATGATCGAAATCAATGGGGCGGGCAAATTGTCGATCGCTATTTAAGCAAACACAATTTGAAGATACGAGAGTGGGTAGAACTCGACGCGCTCGAAGCGATTGCAGCGTTGGTCAATAGAGGACTGGGAGTGGCAATTGTGCCAGACTGGGCTCCTCCTTGGCCCGAAGGGCTACGTTTGGGAAAAAAGCGGCTGCCTGAAGCCGGTGGTCGACAAACCGGGATAGTGTGGAGTCTATCCGGGCCGCGCAGCCCCGCGATACGGGCATTTGTGGACATTTGCGCCGAAAGTGTTCGCGATCAGCTTTCGGCCCCTAATTAGCCCCATAGTTTACAAACAGGCTCGGCGGTCATGTTGATCTGTCCTTTTATCGTGTGAGCTCTGAGTGAACTCGAGACCCCTTGCGTTGGCCTCCCTGCGAAGCTCACTCGTGGCAGGTTTGGCGATGACATCCGCAACGGTCATGCGCCGACCTTCATCGCGTCCGGATCCTGATGGAAAATTCCGAACCCGGCTTGCGGTTAAAGATCGTATTTGCAGAGCCTGGCCAGTAAAGCGGTGAGAGGTTCCAGCCGCTTATGGATGGCTGGCCTGGCGCCGCGCATTCCGCCGGCCTGATCTGAGGCGGCTGGCTTTTGACCGTAACCTTGCGATCGACGCCAGGCGTCGAACAGAGGGACGTCGTATCACAGCGTTTCGAGATGTATTCGAATAATATTCTACATTATGGCGATAATTTTAGCATCGAATGGAATGTTCACCCGACGCTCGGCCCCATATAGTCTATAAAATAAATAGACTATTAAACGCGGCGCCCAAGCTAAAGCCGACCCCGGGTGGTCGGGCAGGCGGGCACAACTGAACGGATGATCGCAATGGTAAAGCAGGTGATTGAGTACGCCGGCGTGCCTGTCGGTATCGTCATACCGGACAAGGATCGTTTGAAGTTCATCGCGGTGAAGTTCCATGTCCATGATCTGGACGGGCAATATTTTGCCTCGTCGGCCGACGTGCAGCGGGCCATCCACGCGATGATATCCGCCTCACGCGGCAGTATTTCACGCGTCGCCTGACGAAGGAGGAAAGCTATGAGCAGACTCCGGCACTTTTTCCGGCTTTCGGCATTGCGTGACGATCTGGAAGCGAGGCTCCTTGTTCGCGAGTATCGTTCCTTGCTGGTGGATGACCACTTCGATGATGGCACCGAGAATGAACTGCGATCGAGCTTTCTCGAGCTCTCCGATGAAATCTCGTCGCATCGCTATCGGCATCGCCATCGATAAAACATGTCAGAGCGACTGCTTAAGAATGTTCTTTTCCGTTTTCCCGCCATCGCTCGAATTACAGGGCTCCGCTCGTGAAGCGTTTCTCCCGCTCCTTTTCCCTCGCCGATTATCAGCTCAACTCGCATACGGAATGGCTGACGCTGGCGCTCCTGGCGCTTTGCTACGGGGGGTGGTTCACGGCGGGATTCTGGCTCTATCCTTTGTTGCCTGCTCTGGCGTTGGCGGTGATGGGCATTGCCGTGGCTCTGCATTCCTCTCTCCAGCATGAGGCGCTGCATGGCCATCCCACCCGCAGCACCGCCCTGAACGAAGCGCTCGTCTTTCTGCCGATCGGCCTCTTTTATCCCTATCGCAGCTACAAGCGCACCCATCTGCAGCATCATCTGGATGAACGGCTAACCGATCCCCACGACGATCCCGAAAGCTATTATGTCGCGCTCTTTGACTGGCTGCGCCTGCCGGGGCTGTTGCAACTGCTGTTAAGAGCGAACAACACCATGCTGGGCCGGGTGCTCCTGGGGCCGCTGTTCGGTGTTATGGGCTTCACCCGTGCGGAATGGAAACGCATCGCGCAGGGCGACGCCGGGACGCGCGACGCCTGGCTAAGGCACATTGCGGGGCTCGTGCCGATCGCCCTCATCGTGCAGCTCCTGTTTGGCGTACCTTTCTGGCTCTATGCGATCACCGGCGGATATCTGGGCCTGGCTTTGATCGCCATCCGTTCCTATTGCGAGCATCAGTGGTCGGAGAGCCCGGAAGGGCGCACCATCATCGTCGAACGCTCGATTCTGGCGCCCCTGTTTCTCTACAATAACCTGCATTTCGTCCATCATAAGCGGCCGCGCATCCCATGGTATCAGTTGCCCGAAACCTATTGGCGCGAACGTGCCGACTGGATCCGCCTCAACGGCGGCTACGTCTACAGCAGCTACCTGGCCATTTTGCGCGCTCATGCGCTACGGGCGAAAGAGCCCGTCGCGCATCCGGCTCTGCGCCGCGATCCGTCTCCCATCACGTCAGGAGGGGAAACGCAGGCGTGACATCGGCTGCTGTCCGGCCGACGACGAATGCAGTGCTCCATGCATTCCTTTGCCGAACACACAAGGAGGTTGCAATTGATAAAATCCGAGCTCGTTTCACTGATCGCGTCGCGATATCCGCATCTGCGTCGCGGTGTTGCCGGAGAGATCGTCGAGACGATCCTGGCTGAAATCACCGAAGCGCTGGCGCAGGGTGGACGAGCGGAGCTTCGCCGTTTCGGCACTTTCTCAATTCGAGCCAGGGCCTCTCGCTCGGGACGAAACCCGCAGAATGGCGCTGTGGTCCTCGTCGAGGAAAAATGGGTGCCTTTCTTCCGAACGGGCAAGGATCTGCAGAGCCGCCTCAATGAGCAATCAGCACCCATCGGATAATTCCGGGCGAGCGGATCGGCAGATTTCATGCCGCTGACCCGAACCGCGTCTCTTAGCGGGCCGACCTCGCCCGCTTGCCTTCGCCTGTTCCTGAACTAAGTCTCCATGTTCGGCGAGGCGCTGCATCGTGGAGGCGATGCCCGGAGGACGATCGTGCCGGGAAATGAACGGCTCGTTCGGATAGCGTTCATGTGGAATGCAATATCACCCATCCATGCCACCGACATCACAGTGAGGAGCGAAGGATGTTCAGACGTTTTGTACGGGTTTCTTTCATTGCCTTGGCCGGCCTGGCCGCAACGCAATTGATGCCATCGGCCGCCATGGCGCAGTATTCTGGCGATGACGACGGATTCAGGCAGCCGCCGCCGAGGTGGGATCGCCGGCAGGGTCAGGACTGGGATCGTCCGCAGAGGGACGGCGGCGGCTGCGGCCGGCGCGACCTTATGGATGCCGCCCGTCAGGAAGGCTTCCGTCGTATCGATTCGGTCCAAAACAACGGGCGGCGCATTATCGTCCGTGGCTGGAATGACGGCGGCCCCGACCGCATGGCTTTTGCCAATCGACGCGGCTGCCCGGTGATCGACTAAGGCGCGGCATCCCCTTCGCCGCGAACCAATGCAGCCGGTACACAGGGGGATGAGCGGTCGATCAGGCGTTGGCGCTCCGCGATCATACCTGGAGCGGTTCAGCGATTTCATGAATCGCTGAACCGCTCCAGCTTATTGTTTCGACGCAATTCCCGACGAAAACCGTTGCGCACTTTTCCTGGAATACTCTAGGTATAGGCGATGGGCCTGCTTCCGTCGATCAGGCTCCTCGGGGTTCGGCAAGAGCATGCTGCTGCGGTTGTACGGCTAGCCGGAGATCAAAAGCTGCCGGACTGTCGATGTCAGCCTCTTGCCGCCTTCAGCCGTCACCGCGACGGTTTCGCTAAAACCAAGGCCGCAGGCACTCGCATAGACATGGAAGATCATTCCGTCCTCCAGCGGCCAATTCTCCGTCGGCAGGAACACGCGGGAAAAGTCGCTCGTACGTGGCGTGCGCGTGTAGAGACCGAGCGTATAGGCCGTGACGTTGTTATAGGCAGGCCGCCATCCCTCCGCGACCAATCCGGTACGGACGATGGCGTCCACATCCCGCGCAACAATGCCCGGTTTCATGGCCGCAATTTGCTCATCTTGCAGCGTGACGATGCGAGATGCTGCATCGCGACGCCGGGACGCGGGTTCGCCGACGATGATCGGCCGCATCAGACGTGCGCCATAGCCGCCGATGCGCGGGATCAGCTCGACATGCAGTATATCTCCCTGGCTCAACACATCATTCTTGAGTGCGCCATGGAGGAACTCATGGCTGCCGCTCGCCTTGACGATCGGCCCGGTCTCGCCCGTATCGGCGCCCGCCTTCAGAAAGGTCGCGGCTGCGGCAGCTGCGGCATCGCGGGTCGACATGCCCACCCGGATCGTCTCCGCGATTGCCCGCATGGCTTTGTCGGCAATGGCGGCGGCATCCGACAGAACCGCGATCTCACGCGGCGATTTTATCCAGCGCAAGCTGTCGCTGATGCCGGCAAGGGCGATGAACTCCGCCTGCGGCAGGCATGCCTTGAGCCTGGCGGCCGTATGGGCGCTGAAGCTATAGGCATTGAAGTCCGCCCCGATGCGGGCATCGGCAAAGCCGCGGGCGCGGATGCTGTCCGCGACCGCCTGATGGGGATCATCGGTATCGGCAAAGCCGATGATATCGGCGATCCAGGTCTTTTCCCGGCAGGGCACCTCGTCGAGTTCGCGCAGGACGAACCAGGCGGTGCCATGGCGCGGAAGCAGGGCGGCGCGGTACATGGTTTCGGAAACGGTATAGCCCGTCAGCCATGCCAGCAGCTCGCCGCTGTCGATCAGCAGGAGATCGACGGCGGCAGCGTCCATTGCGGCATGCGCCTTGGCAATCCGCCAGTCATATTCGTCACGAGGAAACATGTGGCCTCAGGCGATCTCGCAGATGTCGAGAATGGTGAGCATGTAGACACGGATCATGTCGAGATAATCGACGATATCGACCCGTTCGTCCGGCATGGTGTTGTAGCGCCCGCCCGGACCGCATACGATGCCTTCCATGCCAAGCTCATGATAGAGGTGTCCGGCATCCGTCCCGTAGAAGCGGGTCGGGGTGATCGCACCGGTCGGCTGCTTCTCACCGCGCACGGCCTCGTAGGCGGCATTGATCGAGGTGACGATACGCGAGGTCGGCGACACCTCGAAAGGCGGCATCAGCGGGCGGCCTTCGATCATCTCGGGAACCAGCTTGGCCTTGAGCCCCGGAAAACGCTTCTCAAGTTCGACGAGTTCGCCGGCGAGATCGGCGAGGACGCCTTCCTGCGTCTGGCCGGGAGCGTAGCGGGCCGAGCCCCTGATGCGGACGAAGTCGGAGACCTGCGGCGGCCGCCATTCCTCGAGGTCGCGTCCCAGCGCACCATGGACGACGCCGACATGGCCGCGATTGATCGAGCGATGCACTTCACTTTTCGCGCCGCTGAACGTCATGGCATTGATGCGCGGAATGATGTCGCAGGCGGCGGCGATGGCATCGACGGATTGTTCGCGCTTGGAAAGGTGACGGGTATCGCCGGTAAGCTCGATGACGAAGCTCAGCGCCGCAGCATGCATCGTCACGGCT
>DASWOH010000082.1:0-9832 GCA_036398815.1 Rhizobium sp.
GGGCAAATGCCATTGAAGGCCCGCGAAGAGGTTACCATCTCGATTCCAGCGGTTCGGCATGTGGTCGGGCCGATTTACTGCGAGGATACCTCACGATGAACCAGTCAGCATAGCTTCGCCCGGATTGGACTCCGGCTACTATTGCCCTGATGATACTTGGCTTCGTGGTCTTCTGGCCTCTGGGCTTCGCCATGCTCGCCTATATTCTGTTCGGCGAACGCTTGAAAGACTTCAAGCGGGACGTGAACGACAAGGCCGACGGCATGTTTGCCGGCTTCTCCGGCTGCGGTCGCCACCGTGGCCGTCACCGCGCCCATTTCACCACCGGCAACGTCGCCTTCGACGATTGGCGCCGGGCGGAGCTGGAGCGTCTTGAAGAAGAACGCCGCAAGCTCGATGAAATGCGTGCCGAGTTCGATACCTATGTCCGCGAGCTTCGCCGCGCCAAGGATCAGGACGAGTTCGACCGTTTCATGCGCGACCGTAACAACGTCAAGCGCAATGACGATAACGGCCCGGCTCCGGAATTCCAGAAGCCGTAATCGGCATCCGGCTTTCCCCATGAAACCGGCATCCGGCGATGCCGGTTTTTCTTTGCCAGAAACCCGAGCGAATCGTATAAAACTGCCTTTCATGTTTCCGCTTCTGTCCAGATCCCGCCGATCCGCTCCCAAGCCGCCCGCGCCGGAAACGCGTACGCTGGACGTGGCCGGCCGGTTGATGCCCCTGACGATCCGCCAGAACGAGCGGGCGACGCGCATCACGCTGCGGATCGAACCCGGCGGCCGGGCGTTGAAGATGACGATTCCGCGTGGCCTTGCGGCGCGCGAGGTCAACGCCTTCCTCGACCGGCATCAGGGCTGGCTGCTGACCAAGCTCGCGAGATTCTCCACCGAAAGCAACCTGCGCAGCGGCGGCGAGATCCTTCTGCGCGGTATCCGCCATCGCATCGAGCATACCGGCACCCTGCGCGGCCTGACCGAGGCGACAACTATCGACGGCGTACCGGTGCTGCGCGTCAGCGGCATGCCGGAACATGCCGGCCGGCGCATCGCCACCTTCCTGAAGAAGGAGGCCCGCACCGATCTGGAAAGACTGGTGGCGGTGCACGCGGGAGCGATCCGTGCGCCCGTCTCCTCGATCAGCATGAAGGATACCCGCAGCCGCTGGGGTTCCTGTTCGTCCGAGGGAAATCTGAGCTTCTCCTGGCGCATCGTCATGGCGCCGCCGCTGGTGATCGATTATCTCGCCGCCCATGAGGTCGCGCATTTGCGCGAAATGAACCACGGTCCGCGCTTCTGGGCGCTCTGCCGCAAGCTCTGCCCCGAGATGGACGAGGCCAAGGCCTGGCTGAAGCGCCATGGTAGCCAGTTGCATGCAATCGACTTCGATTGAGCCATATTCGGTTCCGTGGGAGACGCGCAAAATTCCCAGTTCGTCGCGTTTAGGCTCGACTCTTTCGAATTTTCATGTCACTCCGCTGCCATGAACCCCGATATCAAAATTTGCGGTCTGAAAACGCCGGAAGCTATGGATCGTGCGCTTGAGCGCGGCGCCACGCATGTCGGTTTTATCTTCTTTGAAAAAAGCCCGCGCTATATCGAGCCCGATCTTGCCGGCAAGCTTGCCGAGCGGGCTCGCGGCAAGGCGAAGATCGTTGCGGTGACCGTCAATCCGACCAATGACGATCTCGATGAGATCATCTCGCTGGTGCGTCCGGATATTCTCCAGCTCCATGGCAATGAAAGCCCCGAGCGTGTCTTGACCATCAAAGCGGTCTATAATGTGCCGGTCATGAAGGCGCTTTCCGTGCGTGACGCCGACGATCTGAAGCGGGTCGAAGCCTATATCGGCATTGCCGACCGTTTTCTGCTCGACGCCAAGCCGCCGGCCGGTTCGCTATTGCCGGGCGGAAACGGCGTGTCCTTCGACTGGAGCCTTTTGAGCTGGCTCGACGATCGCGTCGACTACATGCTGTCCGGCGGCGTGAACAAGGACAATGTCGCGCTGGCGCTTGCCTCCACCAAGGCTACCGGCATCGATCTTTCATCCGCCGTCGAAAGCGCGCCGGGCGTGAAGGATCTGAACAAGATCGACCAATTTTTCGACGCTTTTGCAGAAGCATGCCTGCCGGAACCGGCAGCAGGGAGTTAAGAGTGAACCAGACGCCAAAGCTGAATTCCTTCCGCGCCGGTCCCGATGAGGACGGCCGTTTCGGTATTTATGGTGGCCGCTTCGTCGCCGAGACGTTGATGCCGTTGATCCTGGACCTGCAGGAAGAATGGGAAAAGGCGAAGAACGATCCGGCCTTCCAGGCGGAACTGAAATCGCTCGGCACCCATTATATCGGTCGCCCGAGCCCGCTTTATTTCGCCGAGCGCCTGACGGCCGAGCTTGGCGGCGCCAAGATCTATTTCAAGCGCGAAGAGCTGAACCATACCGGCTCGCACAAGATCAACAATTGCATCGGCCAGATCCTGCTCGCCAAGCGTATGGGCAAGACCCGCATCATCGCCGAAACCGGCGCCGGACAGCATGGTGTTGCATCCGCGACCGTGGCCGCCCGCTTTGGCCTGCCCTGCGTCGTCTACATGGGCGCGACCGATGTCGAGCGTCAGGCGCCGAACGTTTTCCGTATGAAGCTTCTGGGCGCCGAAGTTATTCCGGTGACGGCCGGCAGCGGCACGCTGAAGGACGCCATGAACGAGGCTCTTCGCGATTGGGTCACCAATGTCGACGACACTTATTACCTGATCGGCACGGCAGCTGGCCCGCATCCCTATCCGGAAATGGTCCGCGATTTCCAGGCCGTCATCGGCATCGAAGCCAAGCAGCAGATGCTGGAAGCCGAAGGCCGCCTGCCGGATCTCGTCATCGCTGCCGTCGGCGGCGGTTCGAACGCCATCGGCATCTTCCATCCCTTCCTCGATGACAAGAGCGTCAAGATCGTCGGCGTCGAAGCCGGCGGCAAGGGCCTGCAGGGCGACGATCATTGCGCCTCGATCACCGCCGGTTCGCCCGGCGTGCTGCATGGAAACCGCACCTACCTGCTGCAGGACGGAGACGGCCAGATCAAAGAGGGACATTCGATTTCGGCTGGCCTCGACTATCCAGGCATCGGCCCGGAACATTCCTGGCTGAACGATATCGGCCGCGCCGAATATGTGCCGATCATGGACCATGAGGCGCTGGAAGCCTTCCAGACGCTGACGCGCCTCGAAGGCATCATTCCGGCGCTCGAGCCGAGCCATGCGCTTGCCGAAGTCATCAAGCGCGCGCCGAAGATGGGTAAGGACGAGATCATCCTGATGAATCTCTCCGGTCGCGGCGACAAGGACATCTTCACCGTCGGCAAGATTTTGGGAATGTGAGTTAACACCATGACCGCACGTATGGACAAACGCTTCGCCGCTCTGAAGGCTGAAGGCCGCCCGGCGCTCGTCACCTATTTCATGGGCGGCGATCCCGACTACGATACTTCGCTAGGCATCATGAAGGCGCTGCCGGAAGCCGGCGCCGACGTTATCGAGCTCGGCATGCCCTTTTCCGATCCCATGGCCGACGGCCCGGCGATCCAGCTCGCCGGCCAGCGTGCGCTGAAGGCCGGCCAGACGCTGAAGAAGACGCTGCAGCTCGCCGCCGATTTCCGCAAGACGGACGGCGATACGCCGATCGTGCTGATGGGCTACTACAATCCCATCTATATCTACGGCGTCGAAAAATTCCTCGACGATGCGATCACCGCCGGCATCGACGGCCTGATCGTCGTTGACCTGCCGCCGGAAATGGATGACGAGCTCTGCATCCCGGCGATCCGCAAGGGCATCAATTTCATCCGTCTGGCGACGCCAACCACCGACGACAAGCGCCTGCCGACCGTGCTGAAAAACACATCCGGCTTCGTCTATTATGTCTCGATGAACGGCATTACCGGTTCGGCCCTGCCGGACCCGTCGCTGGTCTCCGGCGCCGTCAAGCGCATCAAGCAGCATACCGAGTTGCCGGTCTGCGTCGGCTTCGGCGTCAAGACGGCTGAGCACGCGAAGGTCATCGGCGCCTCTGCGGATGGCGTTGTCGTCGGTACGGCGATCGTTAACCAGATCGCCACCAGCCTGACCAAGGACGGTAAG
The DNA here is from genome assembly GCA_036398815.1 of Rhizobium sp. Taxonomy (GTDB): domain Bacteria; phylum Pseudomonadota; class Alphaproteobacteria; order Rhizobiales; family Rhizobiaceae; genus Rhizobium. Next base: position 4,131 of record DASWOH010000082.1, read on the forward strand.
GCCAGCGCCGACACCATCCAGGCCGTTGCGACGCTGGTGCGCGGCCTGTCGACGGGAACGCGCTCCGCGCGCCTTGTTGCCGCCGAATAGTTTTCCCACAAAGGCTGGACCCTTCGATCGGAAACGGTTGAAGAAAAGGCCTATGGGCATTAGGTGACGACTACGATATCGATTAATTCAGTCGATCAGGAGTTTTCGAATTGAACTGGATCACCAATTACGTCCGCCCGCGGATCAATTCCATGCTGGGCCGCCGCGAAGTGCCGGAAAATCTCTGGATCAAGTGCCCGGAGACCGGCGAGATGGTCTTCCACAAGGATCTGGAAGACAATAAGTGGGTCATTCCGGCCTCCGGCTTCCATATGAAGATGCCGGCCAAGGCCCGCCTTGCCGATCTTTTCGACAAGGGCGAATATGAAGCCTTGGTCCAGCCGAAGGTCGCGCAGGACCCGCTGAAGTTCCGCGACTCGAAGAAATACACCGACCGCCTGAAGGACAGCCGCGTCAAGACCGAGCAGGAAGACACGATCGTCGCCGGCGTCGGCAAGGTTCGTGGGTTGAAGCTCGTGGCCGTCGTCCATGAGTTCAATTTCATGGGTGGTTCGCTCGGCATCGCCGCCGGCGAGGCGATCGTCAAGGCGTTCGAACGCGCGATCGCTGAGAAGTGCCCGTTGGTGATGTTCCCGGCGTCGGGCGGCGCCCGCATGCAGGAAGGCATTCTGTCGCTGATGCAGCTGCCGCGCACGACGGTTGCCGTCGACATGCTGAAGGAAGCCGGCCAGCCCTATATCGTCGTCCTGACCAACCCGACAACGGGGGGCGTCACCGCCTCCTACGCCATGCTCGGCGATGTCCACCTGGCGGAGCCGGGCGCGGAAATCTGCTTTGCCGGCAAGCGCGTCATCGAGCAGACGATCCGCGAAAAGCTGCCGGAAGGCTTCCAGACCTCGGAATACCTGCTCGAGCACGGCATGGTCGACATGGTCGTCAAGCGCCACGATATCCCCGATACCCTGGCGACGCTTCTGAAGATCCTGACCAAGGCTCCGGCAAATGACGTGTCCGCGAAGAGCCTGAACGGTGCGGCCGCGCCGCTGGTGGCGAACGGCTGACCTGAAACGGATGGCCGAAAGGCGGAGGTGCGGGTGATGGCGATGGATCAATCCGCAGTGAGCGAGGCAGCGCAGGAGATCGACAAGCTGATGGGGCTGCACCCCAAGGGCTACGATCTCTCGCTGGACAGGATCACTCGCCTTCTCGACATCCTCGGCAATCCGCAGAATAAACTGCCACCGGTGATCCATGTCGCCGGTACCAATGGCAAGGGCTCGGTGACGGCCTTCTGCCGCGCGCTTCTCGAAGCGGGCGGCTATAGTGTTCACGTCCATACCTCTCCGCATCTCGTCAACTGGCATGAGCGTTACCGCATCGGCGTCGCGGGCGGCCGTGGCGAACTGGTCGACGACGCCGTCTTCGCCGAAGTGCTGAGGCGTATCGCCAATGCCAATGACGGCGAGAAGATCACGGTGTTCGAGATCCTGACGGCGGCCACTTTCATCTTGTTTGCCGAGCATCCGGCCGACGCCGCCGTCATCGAAGTCGGCCTCGGCGGCCGTTTTGACGCCACCAATGTCATTTCCGATCCGGCCGTTTCGGTGATTATGCCGATCTCGCTCGATCACCAGCCCTATCTCGGTGACCGGGTCGAGCTGATCGCCGCTGAAAAAGCAGGGATCATGAAGGCCGGCCGGCCTGTCGTCATCGGTCATCAGGACTATGATGCGGCGCTCGACGTGCTGATATCGACGGCCGAGCGGCTGCGCTGCCCGACCGCCGTCTTTGGCCAGGATTTCTCCGCCCATGAGGAATATGGCCGGCTCGTCTATCAGGACGAATTCGGCCTTGCCGACCTGCCGCTGCCGCGCCTGCCGGGCCGGCATCAATATGCCAACGCCGCCGCCGCCATCCGCGCCGTCAAGGCTGCGGGCTTTATCGTTACCGAGACTATGATGGAAAAGGCGATGATCGCGGTCGAATGGCCGGGCCGCTTGCAGCGCCTGACGGAGGGCGAGCTATTGCCGCACGCCCCGGAGGGCGCGGAAATCTGGGTCGACGGAGGCCACAATCCCGGCGCCGGCGAGGTTATCGCCGAGGCCATGGCCAATTTGGAGGAGCGTCAGCCGCGGCCGCTGTTCCTGATTACCGGCATGATCAATACCAAGGATCCCGTCGGCTATTTCAAGGCTTTCACCGGCCTGGCGGAAAAGGTCTATTGCGTGCCGATCCGCGGCAGCGAAGCGATGATAGACCCGGTGATTCTGGCAAATTCGGCCTATGATGCCGGCATGGTGGCCGAGCCGATGTCGACGGTCCGTCAGGCGTTGGACGAAATCAGGGAACTGGCCGTACCCAACATGCCCGCCCCGCGCATTCTGATCGGCGGTTCGCTCTATCTCGTCGGCGATGTCCTTGCCGAGAACGGCACGCCGCCGAAGTGACGCATCCGGCCAATCAAAAAGGCCGGAACATCATAACAATGTTCCGGCCTCGCAATGTATAAGCCCGGACGAGCCGGGCTTTTTGATTCATTCCGTCGATACCCGATCAGGCAGCGCTGGAAATCCAGTTTTCCAGGGCCGTCTTCGGTGCGGCGCCAACCTTGATGTCGGCGACTTCGCCGGCCTTGAACATGGCAAGCGTCGGGATCGAACGAACGCCGAACTGGGCAGCCAGTTCCGGGTTCTCATCGATGTTGAGCTTGGCGACCTTCACCTTGCCTTCGAACTTCACGGCGAGCTCTTCGAGAGACGGCGCGATCATTTTGCACGGGCCACACCATTCGGCCCAGAAATCGACAACGACAGGCTCTACGGATTGAAGAACTTCGGACGTGAAGTTGGAGGTATCGACTTTAACGGTAGCCATAGGCTGCTCCTTTATCAGGATTTGCGGTTGCAATGTATGTGAGGGTGCGGTGCCTCATTTTCAATGATCGGTATTTCACTTTGTCTTGAGCTCCGCAAGCGCCAATCCGAGCGCCTCGCCTGAGAGCGTATGGATCGAGGCGTTCTCGGTGTAGACGAGCACGCAATCGATGCGCTTGTCCGGATAGAGCGGCGAGAGAATTTCGCGGTAGATGGCAAGCTGCGCCCGATGGGCGAAGGGGATCTCCTCGGCGACACGCGGCGGCACCCGGTTCGTCTTGTAATCGAGGATGACGACGCGATCGTCGAGCACGGTCAGCCGGTCGATGCGGCCGGAGACGGCATAGGTCTGGTCATCGAGCGAGAGCGTGCCCATGATCGAGACTTCTGCCTGGGCATGGGCGCTGAAAACACCCTGCAATTCGGGATGCGAGAGCAGCGATATCACCGAGCCGATCAGGGCGTCACGTTCGGCCTGCGGCCAGAAGCGCGCGGCCCGTTCGGCATAGCGCCGCGCCGCCTCTGTGCGATCCACTGGTGCGATTTCCGGCAAAGTCTGCAGCATACGGTGGATGAAGCGGCCCTTTTCCAGCGAGCGATCCGATTTCGCCTTTTCGGTGAACAGCGGCGAGGCGACCAGCAGATTGTCGGCTTCGTCGTCGATAACGGTGCCGGCGCCGGAAGGGCTGAGCGGCCGGGGCAGGTTTCTCTGTGGCGGCAGCGGCCGGCTGAGCCCGGCCGGCAGCGCTCCACGGTCGATCGCCGTTTCCGCCTGTTCCATGCGCTCGAAACTGAGCTCGACCTGGGTGACGCGCCAGCTCAACCCTTGCCACTCGCCATCCGGTCCTGAGAAGCTGACGGGCGTGCAGCGCTCGCCGTCCTGGCGCAGCGCCGCGGAAATCATGGCATGCCACGTATCGGCGTTCTCGCGGATGCCGCGATAGCCGCAGATAATCAGCCGGTCGGCGGCACGCGTCATGCCGACATAGAGCAGGCGGCGATATTCCTCCTCCGTCAGCGATTGCAGCCTGGCGGTGTCGGCCTGGGTCAGTGAATTGGCGAGCGCCGAAACCGGCACCCAGACCGGCAGCGGGATGTCTTGTTTGCCGGTCTCGATCAGCCGCATCTTCGGCAGGTGCGTATGGGTGAAGGCCTTGCCGCCGCCATCGACGAGGAAGACGATCGGCGCCTCCAGGCCCTTGGAGGCGTGCACGGTCATGATCCGCACTTCGTTGCGGCCCTTGTCCTGCTCGCGCTTGACCGTCGGCGCTTCCAGTTCCAGCGTCGAGACGAAGGATTGCAGGCCCGGCAGACCGGATGTCTCGTGGTCGAGCGTGAAGGTCAGGAATTCATCGAGGATATCGCTAACCTCGGTGCCGAGCCGCGCCAGAAACTGCCGCCGGCCGCCGAAACTGCCGAGCACGCGCGCGTAGAAATCATGCACGGACAGGCTTTTCGACAAAGCGAGGAAGGTCTTCAGCCGGTCGACCGCGTATCTGAACCGCTCATTGCCGTCATTGGCGAATTTTTGCAGGTGGCTCCACGCACTTTCATTGCTGTCGCGAAGGGCCGCGACGGCAAAAACGTCGTCTTCACCGAGATCGAACAGCGGGCTCTTCAAAAGAGCTGACAATGACAGGTCGTCTTCCGGAAGCAGCAGGAATCGGCCAAGCGCCAGAAGATCCTGAATGGCGATATGGCTGGTCAGCACCAGCCGGTCGGCGCCGGCCACGGGGATATTGTTGCGCCGCTTCAGCGCGCGGGTCAGCGCATTGACGAAGCTGTCGCGCTTGCGCACCAGCACGAGGATATCGCCGGCCTCGATGAAACGGGCCTTGCCCTTGTCGATGATCGTCTCGTGGCCGATGAGATTGCCGATCGTCTGGGCCATGCGCCGCGCCAGGATCGCCGCCGGCGCGCTTTCAGGCGTCGAATCGAAGGGGGCGGTCCAGTCCTCTTCCTTTGCTGCCGGCTCCGGCGCGATCATCTCCCAGAGGTCGACGGCGCCGGGATGGCCGATGCGGCTCGAGCGATGCACGACAGGCTCGTCGACAGCGCTCAGCCCCCGCGCATTTTCGGGCGCGGTGAAGACATGGTCGACGGCAGCGAGCACATCGGCGGTCGAGCGGAAGGAGAGCGGCAGGCGGATCGAGGAAAACTGCTGGCCGCTGGTCGCCACCCGCCGCCGTGTGCGGTCGCTCTCCTCGGAGAAACGCTCCGGCCGTGCACCCTGGAAGGAATAGATCGACTGCTTCTCGTCACCGACCGCGAAGATCGTCCGCAGCGCCTGCCGCGCGCTTTCGCCGGAGAAGAAATCCTCCGCCAGCGACTGGATGACGCTCCATTGGATCGGGCTGGTATCCTGCGCCTCGTCGACGAGAATATGGTCGATGCCCTGGTCCAGCTTGTAGTGAATCCAGGGGCCGACATCCTTCTTGGTGAGAAGATCGGCGGTGCGGGTGATCAGATCTTCGAAATCGAGCTGGCTGCGGCGTTTCTTCAGCTCTTCATAGTCGCGGTTCAGCCGGTCGGCCAGAACGAGTGCCGCGCGGGTGGCGCGGTACATCCGCATCAGCTTCAGCTTGTCGCGGCAGGTGACGATATGGGCGCGGGCCATGGCTATGGCTTCCGCAAGCGCTGGCGTATCGGCCAGCATCGCCTTGACGAAGAACTGGCTGTCCGACTTCGGCTCACCCTTGCCCGTCAGCATCACCTTTTCGAGGATATCCGCGCGGACCACCGGATTTGTCTCGCGCTTGGCAAGACGCAACGCATAGG
>DASWOH010000083.1:0-5068 GCA_036398815.1 Rhizobium sp.
GAGAGCGAGCCGCCGAAGCGACCGATGGGCGTGCGGATATAGTCACAAATGAAGGCTTCGGTCATGGTCTTCTCCTTAGAGCGCCGGCACGACGAGGTCGGCAACGGGGCCAGCGACATGGAGCGGAGCGCCGGTCATCGCCTGCAACTCGTCCATGGTCATCGCGGCCAGCTTTTCACGCACGACGAAGCCTCCGTCGGCGATATCGATGACGGCATGGCTCGTATAGACGCGGGTGATGCAGCCGACGCCGGTCAGCGGGAAGGTGCAGGTCTCCACCAGTTTCGGCTTGCCATCCTTCGTCACATGTTCGGTGATGACGAAAACCTGCTTGGCGCCATGCACCAGGTCCATGGCCCCGCCAACGGCTGGCACGCCCTTGGAGCCAACGCGCCAGTTGGCGAGGTCACCATTCTGCGCCACTTGGTAGGCGCCGAGGATCGCCACATCCAGATGGCCACCGCGCACCATGGCGAAGCTATCTGCGTGGTGAAAGAAGGCAGCGCCGGGCTTCAGTGTGACGGCCTTCTTGCCGGCGTTGATCAGGTCCCAATCTTCCTCACCGGCTGCCGGCGGCTCGCCGAAATCCAGGATGCCGTTTTCCGTGTGAAAAATTGCCTGACGCCCTGGGGGCTGGTAGCGGGCGACCATTTCCGGAAAGCCGATGCCGAGATTCACATAGGCACCGTCTTCGATGTCCTGAGCCGCGCGCCAGGCGATCTGGGCGTTGGAGAGCTTGATGTCTTCGCGTGTATCGATGCTCATGGGTATACCGCTCCGGCCCGAATGAGATTTTCTTCCTGTTGCGGATTGGCGACTTCCACGACGCCATCGACGAAGATGCCGGGGGTAACGACGTGCTCAGGGTCGATCTCGCCGGCGGCGACGATTTTCGAGACCTGTGCGATCGTCTTGGCCGCCGCCATACACATCAGCGGATTAAAGTTGCGGCCGGCCTTGTTGTAAATAAGGTTGCCGTGGATGTCGCCGACCTGGGCTTTGACAATGGCGAAATCGGCCTTGAGCCAGCGCTCTTGAACATACTTGCGACCATCGAATTCGCCGATGACCTTGCCGTCCGCGAGCTCGGTACCATAGGCGGTCGGGGTGTAGAAGGCCGGGATGCCGGCCCCGCCGGCGCGGATGCGTTCGGCCAGAGTACCTTGCGGCACCAGTTCCAGCTCGATTTCTCCCGCCAGATAACGGTCGGTGAATGCGCGTGGATCGGATGAACGCGGAAAAGAGCAAATCATCTTTTTGACCATGCCAGCATCGATCATCGCCGCGATGCCAATGCGCCCGTTACCGGCATTGTTGTTGATGACGGTCAGGTTCCTGGAACCTTTGTCGATCAGCGCATGAATGAGTTCGATCGGCGCGCCGGAGCCACCGAAGCCGCCGATCATGACGGTCGCGCCATCGCCGATTTCCGAGACGGCAGCCGCCGTGCTCGCAATTGTCTTGTCCATACGGAAACTCCCGTTTGCCATTGCGGGCGGATGAAGACGACCCGTCCTCTGACTCCGGAATAGAGCAGCCCGGGCTGGACGGCAATTGATTTGTGCGTTATTTGATATTTGTTCATATATCGCACAAACTGGGCACGTGGTCAGAGGATGAGATGCGCGAAACAGATTTCGTCAGCGGCTTCGCCAGGGGCTTGAAGGTCATTGAGGCTTTTGGTGAGACCCAACAGCGCCTGTCGATTGCCGAGGCGTCGAAGCTGACCGGGCTCGACCGCGCCACGGTGCGCCGTTCGCTGCTGACGCTGGCTGAGCTTGGCTATGCCGACTATGACGGAAAGTTCTTCACGCTGACGCCGAAAATCCTGCGGCTCGGCCATGCCTATCTTGCCGCAACGCCATTGCCGACGATCATCCAGCCCTATCTCGATCAACTCTCGGAACGAGCCGGACACAATGCCTCGGCTTCGGTGCTCGACGGCACCGAAATCGTCTACATCGCCCGCGCCTCGCAGCGCCGGGTGATGTCGATCAACCTCACTCCCGGCAGCCGCCTGCCCGCTTTCTGCGCCTCCATGGGTCGTGTCCTGCTCGCCGCCCTGCCGGAGAGCGAAGCGCGCGCCGTTCTTGTGCGGACGGAACTCAAGGCGAACACGCCGAACACCAAGACGAATCCGGAGGAACTGATAGCCGAGTTTCGCCGGGTGCGGGCACAGGGCTACGCCGTCATCGACCAGGAACTGGAAATCGGCCTCTGCTCCATCGCCGTTCCGGTGGAGAACGATCGCGGCCAGACAGTCGCCGCCATCAATATCGGCGCGCCGGCAGCCTATGTCGTCGCCGCCGAAATGGCGGAGCGTTTTCTGCCGCTATTGCGGGAAACGCAAAGGGTGCTGCGATTGGTTTTGCGCTAAGCGGCGCTACACTCCAAGCCTTGCCCGCTCGGCAATGCGCCATGCGCGCGGCGTCTCGCCGGTCTGTTTCAGGAAGAAACGCGAGAAATAGGCGGGATCGGCAAAACCCAGGCGATAGCCGATCTCATGCACGCTGCCGAAGGTGAAGACCAGTTCGCGTTTGGCTTCGTCGACCAGTTTACGGGCGATCAGCTCATGTGCGCCAAGGCCGGTTTTGCCGCGCACGATGCGGTTCAGATGCGTCGGCGAGATGCCGAGCGCTTCAGCATAAAAGGCTGCCGGCTTGTGCGAACGGAAATGCCGCTGGATCAGGCCGTATAGTATCTCCATGCGCCGCTCGCTTTCATCAGCAGCGCCTTGCCCCCCACGCTCCTGCTCTGAAAGACGGGCGGTCAGAAGCAGCGCAGATGTCAAATAGGCTTCGAGCAGGTCGTTGCGCCCGCCACGCCGGTTGGCGAATTCTCCGCCAAGGCGCCTCAGTGTCCCGGCAACATACGCCGCGTCCTCATTCTCCATATCGAGCCGTGTCAGATGCGGCTTGGCCAGCCATTCGCCAAGCCGACTGCGATCGCCGGGCGAGACTTTCAGATGCGAGATCAGCACGGTGATGACGAAGCCGTCGATATCGCGGGAAAAACGGAAGCCGTGACTGAGGTGCGGCGGCACGGTGATGACGGCGGGCGGCAAGATAGCGTGACTCTCGCCGTCGAACACCGCATCGCCGGAGCCGGCGTCTATGTACAAGATCTGAAAGAAACTCTCATGGCGGTGCGGCCGGATTTCCCAATGGTGCAGGCTGCTGCGCGAGGGTATGGTTTCGCAATGCAGCCAGAAATCAGGCTTCCGGCCGGTGTTTTCACCGTAAAGTTCATAGGTCGGCACCAGTTTCGACACGGCTCTCTCCCTCCGCCATGTTCGATTTGTGCAAGTTTCTGGGTGAAATGTCCATTGTTACCATCCTCCCTGCCACGCAGAATTCTGCCAAAGACGAAGCGCGGGAGGAGATCATGCGTACTCAGGTTGCCATTATCGGTTCGGGTCCATCCGGCCTGCTACTCGGCCAATTGCTGACGGAAGCCGGCATCGACAACGTCATTCTCGATCGCGTCGGCAAGGACTACATTCTCGGCCGCGTTCGAGCCGGCGTGCTGGAGGAAGGCACGGTCTGGCTGATGGACAAGGCGAAATCCGGTATACGCCTGCATGCCGAGGGCCTGCCGCATGATGGTTTTTCGCTGGCTTTCGATGGCCGCGATCACCGCATCGATCTTCATGGCCTTACCGGCGGCAAGAGCGTGATGATCTATGGGCAGACGGAGCTGACGCGTGATCTGATGGCGCATCGCGAGCAAAGCAATGGTCTGACGATCTATGACGCGGCCAATGTATGCCCATATGATTTCGACGCCGCAGCGCCTTATGTCACTTATGAGAAAGACGGCATAACCTACCGAATCGACTGCGATTTCATCGCAGGATGCGATGGTTTCCATGGCGCAAGCCGCAAATCAGTTCCCGAAAAATCGATCCGCAGCTTCGAGAAGATCTATCCTTTCGGCTGGCTCGGCCTGCTCGCGGACGTCCCGCCGGTCAATCATGAATTGATCTACGCCAACCATCCGCACGGCTTTGCGCTCTGCTCGATGCGATCGATGACGCGCAGCCGCTATTACATTCAGTGTCCGCTGGACGAGAAGGTGGAGAACTGGAGCGACGACCGCTTCTGGGACGAGCTGCGCCGCCGCCTGCCGGCGCACCATGCCGAGGCCCTGATCACTGCGCCGTCATTCGAGAAATCGATCGCGCCGCTGCGCTCTTTCGTCGCCGAGCCCATGCGCTTCGGCCGCCTGTTCCTCGTCGGCGACGCCGCCCATATCGTGCCGCCAACGGGCGCCAAGGGCCTGAACCTCGCAGCAAGCGATGTCTACTATCTCTTCTCGGGCCTTGCCGAACATTATCAGGATCGCTCCAACGCCGGCCTGGATGCCTATTCCTCCCATGCGCTTGCCCGCGTCTGGAAGGCCGTGCGCTTTTCCTGGTGGATGACGACGATGATGCATCGTTTCCCCGATACCAGCGATTTCGATCAGAAGATCCAAGAGGCGGAACTGGACTACCTCACGCACTCGCGTGCTGCTTCGACCGCTCTTGCCGAGAACTATGTCGGCCTGCCCTATTGAGGCATGGTCCCGAAAAGTGTGAAGCGGTTTTCGGATAAGATCGTGCCTAATTATATCTAGCGCTTTTTCGCCACCTCTTCGGCCGCCTCGCGGATCGTCTGCATCAGGATCGACAGCGGCATGCTGGGAATGGCGTCGGTGCGCATGGTGAGCCCGACCGGCCCCTTCGTCTCGCTGGCGTCGATCGGCAGCAGGCTGAGCAGACCATCCTCGACGTCGCCGGCGACGACGCCGGTCGAGATGATCCAGACGGCATCGCTCGACCGCACGAAGGCACGGCCGAAGGAATCCGATACCGTCTCGATCTGGTTCGGCAGGCGGGCGACGCCGTTGGCGATCAGGAAACTCTCGACGAAGGGCCGGATGATAGAACCGCGAGAGGGCATCAGGATCGTGTATTTTCCGAGATTGGAAAACAGCGATTGTCTTGTCTTCAGCAGCGGATGCCCTGCCCGCACCACGAAGACCACTTGTTCGGAATAAAGATGCTCGAAGGAAAAGCCCGCCATCT
>DASWOH010000084.1:0-28624 GCA_036398815.1 Rhizobium sp.
GAAGAACGGCACGCCGAAGCCGCAGGAGGTCTGGACGAGGTCGATATCCAGCCGGACGATCTGGCGCGCGCCGAGCGGTTCGTCGCCGGCGTAGTGAGCTTGCAGCAACTCGCCGTATTCCGGCGACGCCCTGTGCACGATCCTGCCCCGGCCATAGAGACGCAGGATCATCGGCGGCCCTTCGACGGCGCAAAACATCATGGTCAGCCGCCCGTCGGCCTTCATATGCGCCGAGGTCTCGTTGCCGCTGCCGGTACGGTCGAGGTAGATGGCAGTGTTCGGGGAGATGATGCGCAGGCATAGCGTTTCGCGTGGCGAAACGTTGACGCGGGAATCCCCGGTTGCCGACGCCGTGAAGAAGATATGCTCTGCCGCGCAATGAAATCGCGCAGCCTGTCATCGATGCTTGCGACCTGTTTTGCCATGAAAGCGGCTCCCTCGATATTTTAGGCTCAAAGGATCGCCGGACGCCAGATCCTTAGCCGGACAGCGCAAGCACCGCATCGGCAAAAAAACCCTCACGCGCCATAGCGGATCAAGAAATCCTCGGCGGAAAGGGCGCGGAAGTCGGTCAGCGCCGTGCGCAGGGTCGCGTGATCCCAATCCCACCAGGAAAGCTTGTCCATGCGCGCGCCGACCTCGGCGGTGAAGCGCTCGCGGATGAGCTTGGCCGGCACGCCGCCGACGATCGTATAGGGGGCCACATCCTTGGAAACGACGGCGCCGGCGCCGATAACAGCACCATTGCCGACGGTGACGCCCGGCAGGATGGTGGCGCCATGGCCAATCCAGACATCGTGGCCGATCACGACGCGGTTCTCGCGCCGCCAGGTGAAGAAATCCGTTTCCATATCGGCATCCGGCCAATAATCGGCGGCGCGATAGGTGAAGTGATGCAGCGTCGCCCGCCATGTCGGATGGTTGGTGGCGTTGATGCGGACGCTGGCGGCGATGTTGACGAACTTGCCGATCGTCGCGCACCAGACGGCGCCGTCCTGCATGATGTAAGAGTAGTCGCCGATCTCGGTCTCGTCGATGCGGCAGCGGTCGGAAACTTCGGTATAGCGGCCGAATGTCGAGTTCTTGACAGTCGCGGTCGGGCTGATGAAGGGCGTTTCGCCCAGTTGACGGCTCATGCGGCGGACTTTCTGGGCGAGAAGCGGGAGACATCGAGAATCCGGCTACCGACCGCTTCGCGCACCTCCTCGTCATGGAAGATGCCGAGCAGGGCGACGCCGGCCTTTTTCTTCTCCTCGATCATCGAGACCACGACGGCGCGGTTCCTGGCGTCGAGGGAGGCGGTCGGCTCATCGAGCAGCAGGATAGCATGGTCGGTGATGAAGCCGCGGGCGATATTGACGCGCTGCTGCTCGCCGCCGGAGAAGGTGGCGGGCGGCAACTGCCATAGCTCTTCCGGCAGATTGAGCTGGGCGAGCAGGGCGCCTGCCCTTTGCCGTGCATCCACCACCGTAACGCCCCGCGCCAGAAGCGGCTCGGCAACGACGTCGATGGCGGCCACGCGCGGCACGGTGCGCAGGAACTGGCTGACATAGCCCATGGTATGACGGCGAACCTCGAGCACGGTGCGCGGATCGGCGGTGGCGAGATCGGTGATCCTGTCCTTGTGCGCCACCAGGATCTGACCGGCGTCGACGGCATAGTTGCCGTAGATCATCTTCAAGAGCGAGCTCTTGCCGATGCCGGAGGGGCCGCCGAGCACGACGCATTCGCCGGCTGCGACCGAGAAGGAGACATCGGCGACGACAGGCAGGCGAATGCCGTCGCGCAGATGCATGGTGAAGCTCTTGAAGACTTCGGAAACGACGAGGGGGGTTGCCATGATCTTATTTCCTCAGACCTGCAGGATCGAAGAGACGAGCAGCTGCGTGTAGGGTTCGCGCGGATCGTCGAGCACGCGGTCGGTCAGGCCATGCTCGATGACGTAGCCGTCCTTCATCACCATCATGCGGTGCGACAGCAGGCGGGCGACGGCGAGGTCGTGGGTGACGATGATCGCCGACAGGCCGAGATCGTTGACGAGGCCACGCACGAGGTCGAGCAAGCGTGCCTGCACGGAGACGTCGAGGCCGCCGGTCGGCTCGTCCATGAACACCAGGCGCGGGCCGGTCACCAGATTGCGGGCGATCTGCAGGCGCTGGCGCATGCCGCCGGAAAAGGCGCGCGGCTGGTCATCAATGCGGTCGGCGTCGATTTCGACGCGTTCCAGCCAGTCGATCGCCGTGGCGCGGATATTGCCGTAATGGCGGTTGCCGATCGCCATCAGCCGCTCGCCGACGTTGGCGCCGGCCGAGACCGTCATGCGCAGGCCGTCGGCTGGGTTCTGGTGGACGAAACCCCAGTCGGTGCGCATCAGGAAGCGCCGCTCGGCCTCGTTCATGCGGAAGAGGTCGCGATAGGTCTGGTCGCGCATGTGGTATTCGACGCTGCCGGTGGTCGGCAGCAGCCGTGTCGAGATGCAGTTGAGTAGCGTCGTCTTGCCGGAGCCGCTCTCGCCGACGATGGCCAGCACTTCGCCGGGCCAGAGATCGAAGGATACGTCGCGGCACCCGATGCGGCTGCCGTAGAATTTCGAGATGTCCTTGACCTTGAGAAGTGGCGTGTCGCTCATTCGGCGGCCTCCTGATTGGGTGCCAACATCGTGCCGACGTGACCGTGGGCGCGGCGGTCTTCGCAGAAATCGGTGTCGGAGCAGACGAACATCCGCCCGCCCTTGTCGTCGAGGATCACTTCGTCGAGATAGACCTGTTCGGCGCCGCAAAGCGCGCAGGGCTTGTCGAAGCGCTGTACTTCGAAGGGATGATCCTCGAAATCGAGGCTGACCACCTCGGTATGGGGCGGCACGGCGTAGATGCGCTTCTCGCGGCCGGCGCCGAAAAGCTGCAGCGCATCCGACAGATGCATTTTCGGATTGTCGAATTTCGGCGTCGGCGACGGGTCCATCACGTAGCGGCCGGCGACCTTGACCGGGTAGGCATAGGTGGTGGCGATGCGGCCGTTGCGGGCGATATCCTCGTAGAGCTTCACATGCATGAGGCCGTATTCCTCGAGCGCATGCATCTTGCGGGTCTCGGTCTCGCGCGGTTCCAGGAAGCGTAAGGGTTCCGGGATCGGCACCTGGTAGACCAGCACCTGGTTGGGGCCGAGCTTGGCTTCCGGGATGCGGTGGCGCGTCTGGATGATGGTCGCCTCTTCCGTGCGGGTGGTGACCGCGACATTGGCCACCTTCTGGAAGAAGGCGCGGATGGAGACGGCGTTTGTGGTGTCGTCGGCGCCCTGGTCGATGACCTTCAGGACGTCGTCCGGCCCGATGATCGCTGCGGTGAGCTGCACGCCGCCGGTGCCCCAGCCGTAGGGCATCGGCATTTCGCGCGAGGCGAAGGGCACCTGATAGCCGGGAATGGCGATCGCCTTCAGGATGGCGCGGCGGATCATCCGCTTGGTCTGTTCGTCGAGATAGGCGAAATTGTAGGTGGCGAGTTCGGTCATTCGGCTGCCTCCGTCATGGGGTCCTTGCCGCCGTCGCGGGCGGCCTCGAAGTCGCGTCGCATGCGGCGCACCAGGTCGAGTTCGGCCTGGAAGTCGACATAGTGCGGCAGCTTCAGATGTTCGACGAAGCCGGTCGCCTGTACGTTGTCGGAATGCGAGATGACGAATTCCTCGTCCTGGGCGGGCGCGACGATATCCTCGCCGAGTTCGTCGGCGCGTAGCGCCCGGTCGACCAGCGACATCGCCATGGCCTTGCGCTCGCTCTGGCCGAACACCAGGCCGTAGCCGCGGGTGAATTGCGGCGGCGCCTTGGCCGAGCCCTTGAACTGGTTGACCATCTGGCACTCGGTCACCTGGATGTTGCCCAGCGAAACGGCGAAGCCGAGTTCCGGCACATCGAGTTCGACCTCGACTTCGCCGATGCGGATTTCACCGGTGAAGGGGTGGTTGCGGCCATAGCCGCGCTGGGTGGAATAGCCGAGCGCCAGCAGGAAGCCCTCGTCGCCGCGGGCCAGCGCCTGCAGTCGCAGGTCGCGGGTCATCGGGAATTCCATCGGCTCGCGCGTCAGGTCGCCGGTCTCGTGGTCGACCGGCATCTCGCCGTCGCCCTCGATCAGTCCTTCTTCGGCCAGGATCTCGGAGACGCGCATCACGCGGCCCTCTTCCGCCGGCCGCTGCGCCGGCTCGTCCACCGGCTCGTCGGTGAGCAGGCTCGGATCGAGCAGGCGGTGGGTATAGTCGAAGGTGGGGCCGAGAAGCTGGCCGCCCGGCAGGTCCTTGTAGGTGGCGGAGATGCGGCGCTCGATCTTCATCGCCGCCGTGTCCAGCGGCCGGGAATAGCCGAAGCGCGGCAGCGTCGTGCGGTAGGCGCGCAGCAGGAAGATCGCCTCGATCATGTCGCCGCGCGACTGGCGGACGGCCAGCGCCGCCAGCGTGCGGTCATACAGCGAGGCTTCGGCCATGACACGGTCGACGGCGAGGGCCAGTTGCGCGACGATCTGGTCGATGCCGAGGGCCGGCAGCGAACGGTCGCCGCGGCGACGGTCGGCCAGCAGCCGGTGAGCATTGGCAATGGCGGCTTCGCCGCCTTTTACGGCAACATACATGCGTCAGATCTCCGTCGCGATGATCTTGGTGGTGCGCGGCAGGCAAAGGAATTGCCGTCCCGCCGTCAGAACGAGGTCGACGCCGCGTGGGAAGAGCGCGCGATTATCGTTCCAGAAGCGCAGGAACGTGTCTGGCAGACCGATGGGCGCGATCATGCTGACGTCGGCAATGCCAGGGCCGGAGAGCGCCAGCTCCTTGCCGCCTTCGAGAGCCGTGATTTCCAGCACGATCGTCGTCGAACGGTCGGGATATTCCTGCGTGCCGATGTCGAACTGATTGAGCGAGGCAAGCGTTACTCCGGCTTCGATGAAGGCGAACTGTGCCTCGATCTTTTCCGACGTCACCGGCGCGCCGGTGTGGAAGCCCAGCCATTCCGGCATCGTCGAGCGTGCAAGGCCGCCCGACAGCCAGACCGGCGTATCATGGTCGCAAAGGGTGAGCCCGATGGCGCCGGCGGCGATGCCGAGGGGCGCGGGCGGTGCGATGCCGGAGGCGACCGTCTGCAAGGAGCCCGGCCGCGCCATCGCGTCCATCGTCATCTTGAAGACGCCCTGCGCGTCGAACACCGGATTGGCGAAGCCGCCGGTCAGGGCGTCGTTGTCGGGTATGGTGGAAAGGGTCATCAGTCTTCTCCGCGGACCATGGTGAAGAAATCGACGCGGGTTGCGGCCGTCTCTTCGGCTCGTTGGCGATCCCGTCCGCCGATCCGCTCGGTGATCGGCAGCAGGATCGCCTTCTCGACGAAATCCTTGGTGGCCGGCTGGTGCCAGAGCGCGTCGAAGATCGCCGCCAGCCGGACCTTCTCGCGGTCGGTGCCGAGCGCATGCGCGTGGCCGACCGTGCCGGAGGCGAGCCTGATGGTGGCGCGGGTTACGGTGACCTCGCCGAGATTGAAGGGTGCGCCGCCGCCGCCGATGCGCCCGCGCACCATGACGAGACCGGTTTCCGGCCCGCGCACGGGTTGGATAGCCGGCTTTTGGGGCAGGGCTTCCCAGGCCGCGTCGAGCTCATCGCGTTCGGCCCGCGCCAGAAGGTCCGCCGTGCGCTTGCGTTCCCGGCGCTCTTGCGCGGCCGCCTCTTGCCTCTGTGCTGAATTCATCGCGTCTTCCTCAAAATGTCTATTGATATAGACAACCATACAAGGTATGTTTTATATCTATTGGGGGGACGTGACAAGCGTATGACAGGGCAAGCGGGAAATATGGCGGGGCAGAAGGTACAGAGACAGACGGGCGTGGCGCTCTGGCGGCAGATCGCCGACCGGATTCGCGCGTCGATCAATCAGGGCGATTTCGACGAGACCGGCATGGTGCCGCCGGAAACGCTGCTGGCGCTGCAGTTCGGGGTCAACCGGCATACGGTTCGGAGTGCTCTGGCTGCCCTGGCGCAGGAAGGCATCGTCCGCGCGGTGCAGGGCCGCGGCACCTTGATCGAGCGCAAGGAACGGCTGAATTTTCCCATCTCGAAGCGGACGCGGTTTTCTCAAGGGATCGGCGATCAGGCCCGCGAGGCGAGCAGTGTGCTGGTGGCGGCCAGCCGTGAAATTGCCGCCGCCGAGGTGGCGCGCTGGCTGAAGCTGGCACCCGGCGCCGGCGTCGTCCGGCTGGAAACGATAGGCCGGGCCGATCATCGCCCGGTGTCGCGGGCAACGAGCTGGTTCCCCGCCGATCGTTTTGCCGGTATCGCCGAAGTCTACGGGGCCACCGGCTCGATCACCAAGGCTTTCCGCGAACTCGGCGTGGCCGACTATGTTCGTGTCGTCACGGAAATAACCGCCACCCATGCCGAAGAAGGCGATCTCGCCGACCTCGAACTCTCCCCCGGCGCCATCGTCATGACCACTCGGGCATTGAACGCCGATCTCGACGGCGTGCCGGTGCAATATTCGATCTCACGCTTTGCCGCGGATCGGGTACGGTTCACGATCGAGAATTGATCATAAAAAAAGCCGGGGAGAACAAATCTCCCCGGCTCATTGATTGCAAGGCTAAAAGCGCGCTCAATGCGCGCCGGACATATCCCCGAGCACTTCCTTGGAAGCGACGGTGGAGTCGGCGTTGAGCTTGTAGACCATCGGCACGCCGGTCGCGAGGTTGAGCGCCAGGATCTGTTCCTTGGTCAGCCGGTCGAGGACCATTACCAGCGAGCGCAGCGAGTTGCCGTGGGCGGCGACGAGAACCTTCTGGCCGGCGAGCACGCGCGGCAGGATTTCGGTGAGGTAGTAGGGCCAGACGCGGGCGCCGGTGTCGCGCAGGCTTTCGCCGCCGGGCGGGGGCACGTCGTAGGAACGGCGCCAGATATGCACCTGCTCTTCGCCCCACTTGGCGCGGGCGTCGTCCTTGTTGAGGCCGTAGAGATCGCCATAGTCACGTTCGTTCAGCGCCTGATCCTTAATGGTTTCCAGGCCGGGCTGACCGACTTCATCGAGGATGATCTTCAACGTGTGCTGGGCGCGGGTGAGCACCGAGGTGAAGGCGACGTCGAACTTGATGCCGTAATCGGCGAGCGCCTTGCCGCCGGTTTTGGCTTCTTCAACGCCGAGGGCGGTCAGGTCGGGGTCCTTCCAGCCGGTAAAGAGATTCTTCAAATTCCAGTCGCTCTGCCCGTGGCGAACGAGGACGAGGGTACCGCTCATGAAATATTCCTCCTTGATAGGATGGGATCAACGTGTGGAAAGCCCGAGAACGTCGAGCATGGAATAAAAGCCGGGCTTCTTGTCGCGGGCCCAGAGAGCCGCCTGAAGCGCGCCCCGTGCAAACAACGACCGATCGCCGGCGCTATGGGACAACGTCAGGCGCTCGCCTTCGCCGGCAAAAATGACCGAGTGATCACCGATGACGGCGCCGCCGCGCAACGTGGCAAAGCCGATCGAACCCGTCGGGCGCGGGCCGGTATGGCCGTCGCGCGCGCGCACGGAATGGTCGCCAAGATCGATGCCGCGCCCCTTGGCTGCGGCTTCGCCGAGCAGCAGCGCCGTGCCCGAGGGCGCGTCGACCTTGTGCTTGTGGTGCATTTCCAGAACTTCAATGTCCCAATCGGCGGAAGGAAGCGCGCGCGCGGCCTGCTCGACAAGAACGCTCAGGAGGTTGATGCCGAGGCCCATATTGCCTGACTTGACGATGCGGGCGTGGCGGGCGGCGGCCTTGAACCTGGTCTCGTCTTCGGCGGAGCAACCGGTTGTGCCGATGATGTGGACGATGCGCGCCTGGGCGGCGAGGTCGGCGAAGGTGACGCTGGTTGCCGGCGTGGTGAAGTCGATAACGCCGTCGGCATGCAGGAAGGCGGAAAGCGGATCGTCGGTGACGGGAATGCCGATCTGCCCCAGCCCGGCGATCTCGCCGGCATCCTTGCCGATGAAGGCGGAACCCGGACGCGCGACGGCGGCGTGCAGGGTCAGGCCCTCGGTGGCGTGAATGAGGCGGATCAAAGCCTGCCCCATGCGGCCTGCCGCGCCAACCACCACCAGCTTCATCGCATCGTCGCTCATGTCGTCTCTATCGTCTTATTTGCGGGAATTGCCGGAAACGGCCGGCCGCTGAAGGTTGTTGAGGCGAGCGTAAAGGCCATTGTCGGCCTCTGCAAGCGTCTCGTGGTTGCCCTCTTCGACGACGCGCCCATTCTGCATGACAATGATCTTCTCGGCCCGGACGACCGTCGACAGGCGATGCGCGATGACGACGACCGTGCGGCCGCTCATGGCTTCGTCCAGCGCTTTCTGCACGGCGGCTTCCGACTCGGTATCGAGCGCCGATGTCGCTTCGTCGAGCAGCAGGATCGGCGCATTGCGCACCAGAGCGCGAGCAATCGACAGGCGCTGCCGTTGGCCGCCGGACAGCGTCACGCCGTTTTCACCGACCGGCGTATCGTAGCCCTGCGGCTGCGCCATGATGAAGTCATGGGCGTAGGCGTGCCGCGCTGCTTCCTCGATTTCGGCATTTGTCGCCTCTGGACGACCATAGCGGATATTGTCGCGGATCGTGCCTTCGAAGAGGTAGGGCTGCTGCGAGACATAGGCGAGATGCTGGCGCAGCGACTGTTTGGTAATGTGACTGATGTCCTGACCATCGATGAAGATGCTGCCGGCCTTCGGGTCGTAGAAGCGTGGAATGAGGTTGATGACGGTGGACTTGCCGGCGCCGGAGGGGCCGACCAGCGCCGTCGTCTGTCCGCCTTCGGCAGTGAAGCTCACGCCGGACAGAACGGTGTCGTCGCCATAGGCGAAATGCACGTCGCGGAATTCGATACGGGCTTCGGTGACGACCAGCGGCTGTGCGTCCGGCAGATCGCGCTGGCGCGGCTCCATGTCGAGCAGCTCGTAGATCATCCGCGCGTTGACGACGGCGCGCTCCAGCTGCACCTGCAGCTTGGCGAGGCGGCGGGCCGGATCGTAGGCGAGAAGAAGGGATGTCGCGAAGGAGAAGAAGGCGCCCGGCTGGACATTGTAATAGATCGAGCGGTAGGCGGCGTAGGCAAACACGCTGGCGATCGCAAAGCCCGCGAAACTTTCCGTCAACGGCCCGTTACGCTCGGAAAGGCGAGCGATGCGATTCTGCCGGTGTTCGGCGGCCGTGATCAGCTTGTTGATCTTGCGCTCCAGCTCGTTTTCCATCGTGAAAGCCTTGACGATGGAGATGCCCTGGATCGTTTCCTGCATGGCACCGAGAACATGGCTGTTCAGGTTGACCGCTTCACGCGTTGCCGAGCGCAGGCGCTTGGAGACGTAGCGCAACGCCAGGAACAGCGGCGGGGCCACGGCAAAGACCGCAAGGCTCAGCAGTGGATCCTGGATGATCATGACGCCGAGCAGGAATATAAACGTCAGAAAGTCACGCGCCGTGGACGTGATTGTCAGGTTCATCACATCGCGGATGCCGGAGACGTTCTGGCTGACCCGTGCGGCGATCTGCGCCGACCGCGCCTCGTTGAAGAAACCGACCGACAGCGTCATCAGATGCGAATAGAGCCGGCGCTGATAGACGGCGATGATATTGTTACCGATCTTGGACAGGATGACCGATTGAAAATAGCCGGCGAAACCGCGCAGCACGAAGGCGACGAAAATGCTGACGCAGATCACCCAGACGACATTGGCGCGGCGTTCGACAAAGGCCTCGTTGATGACCGACTTCATGATATAGGCGATATAGGCCGTCGACGCCGCCACGAGGACCAGGCAGGTGATCGCGATGGCATAGCCCCAGATATGATCGCGGCCGTTTTCAGCGATGACACGCTTCAGCATGCCGGAGATGGCTTCGCTGTCGACGCTGTTTTTTTTGGTATCGGGCGATTTCAAAAATCGGCTTCCTGTCTCAAACCAAGCGAGCCGCACATGGCACATGCTTTCGCGGCTCTATTAAAGAGTTAGGACGGCTTTGGCTAGAGATGGCTTGCCGCGCTGGTTAAAAGGCAGGCCATGGAGCCAAGATCATTATAGATCATTATAGGGGAAGGACGCTCCTTCAAAAAGGGTACCGGGCTTCTTCCCTTTGTTCCGAGCGGCCGCGCGAACCCGAACCCGCGGCCGCCTTCGCCGTCCATTCGGCGCGCTGATTGATGAGCTTTCCGAAAAAGGCGGCCTGTGGGCGTGGCCGGGTCAGCGCCGCCAGCGGCGGCCGTCCGTCGCCAGGCCGAAGCTGGCCGGTACGCGGGCATAGGCCGTGAGACCCGAGAGTGCCGCGAGCGGATGGGTGACGACGTGTGTCGGGATCGATTTCAGCAGCGCGGTATGCGGCGCCTTGTCTTCGAAGGCGGCGCGGAATTCCGGCCTCTGCAGCGCCGGCAGGATCTTCTGTGAAATGCCGCCGGAGAGGTAGACGCCGCCGCGCGCCATGAAGATCAGCGCGATGTCGCCGGCGACGCGACCGAGATAGGTGACGAACAGCGTCAGGGTCTCTTCGGCCTGGGCATTGGTCCCAGCGAGCGCATGGGTGGTGATATCGGCCGGCTCCTTGAGGCTCGGCTCGATGCCGTCGGTCTTGCAGATCGCATGATAGAGGTTTTGCAGGCCGCGGCCGCAGAGGACCTGCTCGGCCGAGATGCGGCCCTCGATCGTTTCCAGATGCGGCCAGATCTGCAAATCGCGCTCGCTGCGCGGTCCGAGATCGATATGGCCGCCTTCGCCCGGCACCGGGATCCAGGCGTGCTGGGCATGAACCAGGCCGGCGACGCCGAGGCCGGTGCCCGGCCCGAGCACGGCGCGCGAGGCGACCATGCCTTCCGACGTTTCGCCGACGGTCGCGCGATGCTCTCCGGAAATACCGGCGATCGCCAGCGCCTGCGCCTCGAAATCATTGATGATCAGCACATCTTCCAGGCTGAGATTGGCGATCATCGTCTTCGGGCGGATCACCCAGTCGCAATTGGTCAGCGGAATTTCGTCGCCGCGCACCGGACCGGCCATGGCGAGGATCGCCGAACGCGGGTGCACCGCCGTCTTGTCGAGGACATCCTTGATGGCCTCGTCGATCGTCTCGAAATCGGCGGTATGCACATTCGGGAAATGCTTCGGCTCGGCATCGGCATCGGCAAGGATGGAAAACCGCGCATTGGTTCCGCCGATATCGCCGATCAGGATCGGAAAGGGCAGGGGGGCGTCGCTGTGATTGAGCTCGGGCATGGACAGGTCCGTGTCTGCCGCCGCAAGGCGGATTAATGGTTCAGTGTTTTGATCAGTCGTTCCGCGGTGGCTTCGTTGAGGGCCATGGGAATGTCATAGAGAACGGCAAGCCGCGTCAATGCCTTGACGTCGACATCATGCGGCAAGGGGGTGAGTGGGTCGATGAAGAAGACGAGCATGTCGATATCGCCGGTGGCGATCATCGCGCCGATCTGCTGGTCGCCGCCGAGCGGACCGCTTTTCAGGCGGGTGACCTTGAGGTCGGGGCAGGCATCGAGCACGCGGCCGCCGGTCGTGCCCGTCGCGACGATATGCCAATCGGCGAGCACATCCTGGTTGCGGCGTGCAAACTCCGCCATTGCATCCTTCTTCTGATCATGCGCGATCAGTGCGATGCGTTTGCCGCCGGCCATGAAACTCCCACTCCGTCTCGGATTTTTAATCGATTTATCCGCCTTCTATACCAAGAGGCCGGCCTTTGAAAGACCGGCCTTGGCACCGTCACTGTTGCGGAATGCTGCCGGGCGGCGTGTTGCCCGCGCCGGTGCTGGAAACCGGCAGCGTGCCGGTTGCCGTCGTCGGCGCCGACGTCTTGATGCCATAGGTGGCGGTGCGGGCCGAGGAAACCGAAGGTGCGTCCAGCACGGCCTGGCAGGACCTGGGCAGGTCGGACACCATGACTTCGCGAGGTTTCGCCGGCGGTTTCGCGCCGGGCTTCGGCTTGGCCCAGGGCTCCGGGCCGAGCCACCAGGCGAGCGTCTTGTCGCAGCCGTCGCCGGCGGCAACCGGCGCCTGCGGGGTGCAGCCGACCGAGCCGGCCGGGCAGCGGATGCGGATATGGAAATGCGAGTCATGGCCGTATTCCGGGCGCAGCTTGCCGAGATTGGTGCGGTCGCCGGCCCAGGTATCGCACATCTTCTTCTTGATGGCCGGATTGACGAAGATGCGCTCGACTTCGGGATAGCTGGCGGCGCGCATCAACAGGCGGGCATGCGCCGGTGTCCAGACCCTGTCGTTGATGGTCAGGAATTTGTCCTTCGCCAGCATGGAGGTGAAGGGCAGGCTCTCGCGTTCGGGGGCCGTCAGAGTCCGCGACGGCATCGGCGTCAGCCAGACATCGGCGTCGAGGCCGATCTGATGCGAGGCATGGCCGTTGAACATCGGCCCGCCGCGCGGCTGCGCGATGTCGCCCACCAGCAAGCCCGGCCAGCCGTCATATTTGGCGGCATCGCGCGACAGGCGCTCGAGCAGCCCGATCATTTCCGGCCGGCCCCAGCGCCGGTTACGCGACAGGCGCATGGCCTGCCAGGTCGGCCCATCGGTCGGCAGCGCCACGGCGCCCGAAAGGCAGCCCTTGGCGTAAAAGCCGATCGATTGCGGCTGTCCCTGGGTCGGCAGCGTCACCGCGCCGAAGATCGCCTTGGCGCTGCCGGGCGTAGGGCCTGCCTGCTGGGCCAGCGCGTCGCCGGCGACAAGGCCCGCGCCGATGGCGGCGGCGAGGGCAAGTTTGCTGAAGGTGTTGAAGGTTCGAACCAGGAGGGAAATCATGTGGTTCCTTGAGAGGCTGCCGGCGCTGGCCGAAGTGATTTGCGAGGAAATCTACCTTGAAAAGCGATTTTGGTGAATCCGTGTTTTATCGCTTAAGACCGACGAACTGCCGCATATTGCCTGCCTGGACCGCTAAGTACATGATCAGCCTGCCAGAATATCCGCAGTCTTGCGGATGCGTGACAGCCGTGGCAGCACTTTCGTGCAAGCAAAATCCTGCATGTCCTTGGAAAAAGTCGTCACCGCATCCTCGGCGACGATGACGGCATAATTGGCCGCACAAGCGTCGCGAACGGTCGATTCGACGCCGAAATTGGTGGCGACACCGGTGAGGATCACCGTCTTGATGCCGCGGCGGCGTAGCTGCAGGTCGAGTTCGGTGCCGTAAAAGGCGCTCCAGTGGCGCTTGACGATGGCGATATCGGGCGTCAGCGCGGCGATCTCGGCGGGAGGCTCCAGGGCCGCCGCCGGCAAGCCGCCCTCTGGAAAGCTGATGGTTTCGTCGACGGGCTGGTTGACAGCGTCGGCATAGTCTGCGGAAAATCCAACCGTCACAAAGACTATGGTTCCGCCGTCGGCTTTCAGTTTTCGGGCGATGGCGGCCGTATTCTCGACGATCTGCTGCGCAGAGTGGGGTGCCAGCGGCCGGTTGAGAACCAGGCCCTGCAGATCGATGGAGATAAGCGCGGTGGTTTTGGGATCGTAAAGAGGCATCAAGGGGCTCCGGGAAAAACATGAGGGTATCCTCACAATGACAAATATGAGGGAATCCTCGCAAAAATCAAGCGTGGAACCGCAGACGCGTATTCCGAAGCGTCGACGGGGCCATGATCGTGTTGTCGTTCTGTTGGAAGCGGCGGCGAAAATCTTTTTCCGGAAAGGCTACGACGCTGCGACGATGACGGAAATCGCAGCCGAAGCACGCTCGTCGATCGGTTCGCTCTATCAATTTTTTCCGACCAAGCCGCTGCTTGCCGAAGCGCTGCATATCGATCGGCTGGAGCGGCTGAAAGCAGTGCTTCAGGACATCGCGGAAAAGAGCGGCGGCCTTTCGGCTGCCGACAGCGGCGAGGCAATCTTCGACAGGCTTGGCGCTTTCATCGAGGCGTTTCCGGAATTTCCGGTGCTTGCCGCCCGCCGCGATATTCCCAAGGACCGCAAGATGCGTTCGCGGGCGGAGATGAAGGAGCTGATTTCTTCCATTCTGCGGCGCGCCGAACCGCCGGTCACGGACGACGTCGCCCTGATGTCGGCCATCATCCTCGAACTGCTGCGCGTCGCCGTGGTCGCCGCCAACGAGCCGGAAGCGGCCGAGGACCGGCGCCTTGTCCGCGAATTGCGCCTGATGCTGCGCAAACGCCTTGAGGAAGCCACCGCAAAAGCCTGATTGCACGGGGCGGCCTATCGCGGCCTCGCGAAGAGGTGAGCAATTCCGTCCTGTTTTTTGCCCTCATTTGCCTTATGCTGATTCCGAACAAATCATCAGGGGATCATGAATGGCGTTGTCGCGGTTGAAAGCAGGCTTGGTTGTCTCTCTTTTCTACCTGCTGGCCCTGCCGGCACCATCCAGCGCCGATGAGCCGCAATTCCGCATCGGCACGGCCATTCTCGGCGACCTGAAATACCAGCCAGGCTTCAAGCATTTCGACTACGTCAATCCGGATGCGCCGAAAGGTGGAGAGCTGAAGCTTTCCGACGACGGGACCTTCGACACGCTCAACCCCGTTTTGCTGAAAGGCAATCCGGTCTCGGGCGTTGGCCTGGTCTTCGATACCTTGCTGAAGCATGCGGATGACGAGATTTCCTCCTCCTACGGCTTGTTGGCCGAGGGCGTTTCCTATCCGGACGATGTTTCCAGCGCGACGTTCCGCTTGCGGGCGGAGGCCAAATGGGCCGATGGCACGCCGGTTACCCCTGACGACGTCATTTTCAGTTTCGAGAAATCCAAGGAACTCAATCCGTTCCTGACCAGCTATTATTCGCATGTGACGCGCGCTGAAAAGACTGGTGAGCGCGACATCACCTTCTCTTTTGATGTGCAGAACAATCGCGAACTGCCTTTCATTCTCGGCGATTTTCCAATCGTCCCGAAACATTGGTGGGAGGCGAACGGCCTGGACGGCAAGCCGCGCGATATTACGCGGACGACACTGGAGCCGGTGATGGGTTCCGGCCCGTACAAGATCGTCTCCGTCTCGCCAGGCTCGACCATCCGTTATGAGCTACGCGGCGACTACTGGGGTAAAAATCTCCCCGTCAACGTCGGTGAAAACAATTTCGACGCGATCTCCTACACCTACTATGCTGACAATGACGTGCAGTTCGAAGGTTTCCGGGCTGGCAATTTCGACTTCTGGCGGGAGACCTCCGCAAGCCGCTGGGCCACTGGTTACGATTTCCCGGCCGCCAAGGACGGCCGCGTCAAGCGTGAGGAAGTAGCGAATCCGCTGCGCGCCAGCGGGGTGATGCAGGCGTTGATGCCGAATATGCGCCGCGACCAGTTCAAGGATCAGCGCGTCCGTGAGGCGCTGAACTACGCCTTCGATTTCGAAGAGCTGAACCGCTCCATCGCCTTTAACCAGTATACCCGAGTGAACAGCTACTTCTTCGGCACAGAGCTTGCTTCATCAGGCTTGCCGCAAGGCAAGGAGCTGGATCTTCTCAACGAAGTGAAGGACAAGGTTCCGCCGGGGATCTTCACCACGCCCTATACGAATCCGGTCGGCGGCGATCCGCAGAAGTTCCGCGACAATCTGCGCCAAGCCGTAGCATTGTTCAAGGAAGCTGGTTATGTGCTCAAGGGTAACCAGATGGTCAATGCTCAGACGGGAACACCCTTCGCCTTCGAAATCCTCCTGAACAGTCCCTTTGTGGAAAAATGGGTAGTGCCCTATACCCAGAACCTCAAGAAGATCGGCGTCAATGCGAGCGTGCGGATCGTCGATCCATCGCAATATATCAACAGGTTGCGTAGCTTCGACTATGACATGATCTGGGTTGCGCAGGGGCAGACCCTCAATCCCGGCAACGAGCAGATCGATTTCTGGGGCTCGGCTTCGGTCAATCGCCAGGGCTCCCGAAACTACGCGGGGATTGCCGATCCTGGTATCGACGCGCTGATCACCAAGGTCATCCTGGCAAAAGATATTGCGGAGAAGGAAGCCTCCACGCGGGCGCTGGATCGCGTCCTGCTCGCGCATCGCTACGTCGTGCCGCTGTTCTACCGTATGAGCGTCAATATCGCCTATTGGGACAAGTTCGAACGGCCACCGCAGCTGCCGGAATATTCGCTCGGCTTCCCCGAGACATGGTGGTCGAAAAGTGCCGGCAAATGAGCGGCTCTTGCAATGACGGGCGGGCTGGGCTCCAAATGTCCCATGCCGATTCGGCGGTTTCGGCCTGACATGATTGACGACGCCGGGCTTTACGCGGCGGAAGGGAATGAGCGATTTGAACGACGGATGGATTGAGGCCGGGCAAGGCGGCATGTTCCTCGATGAGGGAGTGACGGGCTGATGGGCGCCTATATCCTCAGGCGCTTGCTGCTGATGATCCCGACCATCGTCGGCATCATGGCGATTTCCTTCACCATCGTGCAGTTCGCGCCGGGCGGCCCTGTCGAGCAGGTGATCGCGCAGCTGACCGGCCAGGCCGACAATGCCAGCGGTCGTCTCTCCGGCGGCGGAGACATGCTGGCCCAGCAGGGGGGCGATGACAGCAGCTCGAAATATCGCGGTGCGCAGGGGCTCGATCCGGAGCTGATCGCCAAGCTCGACAAGCAGTTCGGCTTCGACAAGCCGCCGCTCACGCGCTTCGGGGAGATGATGTGGAATTATATCCGCTTCGACTTCGGCGAAAGCTTCTTCCGCAATACCTCGGTGCTCGATCTCATCGGACAGAAGCTGCCGGTGTCGATCTCGCTCGGCGTCTGGATCTTGATCTTCTCCTACGCCATCTCGATTCCGCTCGGCATCCGCAAGGCGATCAAGGACGGATCGACCTTCGATGTCTGGACCTCCGGCATCATCATCGTCGGCTATGCGGTTCCGAGCTTCCTCTTCGGCATCATGCTGATCGTGTTGTTCGCCGGCGGCTCCTTCTTCGACTGGTTTCCGCTGCGCGGCCTCGTGTCGGATAATTTCGCCGATCTCAACTGGTGGCAGAAGATCCTCGATTATCTCTGGCATCTCGTGCTGCCGCTGATCTCGCTGTCGCTTGCCGCCTTCGCCACCACGACGCTGCTCACCAAGAATTCCTTCATCGAGGAAATCAAGAAGCAATATGTCATCACCGCCCGCGCCAAGGGTTTGACCGAGCGGCGGGTGCTCTACGGCCATGTCTTCCGCAACGCCATGCTCATCGTCATCGCCGGTTTCCCCGGCGCCTTCATCTCCGCCTTCTTCACCGGTTCGCTGCTGATCGAGAACATCTTCTCGCTCGATGGCCTCGGCCGCCTCAGCTACCTCTCCGTCGTCCAGCGCGACTATCCGATCGTCTTTGCGACGCTCTTCATCTTCTCGCTGCTCGGCCTGTTCGTCGGCCTGATCTCGGACCTGATCTACACCTGGATCGACCCGCGCATCGATTTCGAGCGGAGGGACGTCTGATGGACGCTGCGAGCAATTCGCCGGCGACAACGGTCAAGCCGCCGCGCAAGGGCCTCTTCTCCCCGACCAACATTCGCCGCTGGCAGAATTTCAAGGCGAACCGCCGTGGCTATTGGTCCCTGTGGCTGTTCCTGATCCTGTTCGTTCTCAGCCTCGGCGCGGAATTCATCGCCAACGACCGGCCGATCCTCGTCTCCTACAAGGGCGAAATGCTGGTGCCGGTCCTGGTCGATTATCCCGAGGAGAAGTTTGGCGGCTTCCTGGCGCAGACGGATTATCGCTCTCAGGATATCGAGGACGAAATCAATGCTCATGGCTGGATGATCTGGCCGCCGATCCACTATTCCTACCAGACCGCCAACTCCAATCTTCCGCAGGGCTCATCGGCCCCGACCGCTCCCTTCTGGCTGATGAGCAAGGAAAAGCGCTGCTCCGGCTACGCCCAGGGCGTCGCTGATCCGAACTGCACCTGGAGCAACCTCAACTGGCTCGGCACGGACGACCAGGCGCGCGATGTCCTCGCGCGCATGATCTACGGCTTCCGCATTTCGGTGCTGTTCGGCCTGGTGTTGACCATCTGCTCGGCGGTCGTCGGTGTCGCCGCCGGCGCCGTCCAGGGTTATTTCGGCGGCTGGACCGATCTTCTGATGCAGCGCTTCATCGAGATCTGGTCGTCGATGCCGGTGCTCTATATCCTGCTGATCATCGCCTCGGTGCTGCCGCCCGGCTTCTTCATCCTGCTCGGCATCCTGTTGCTGTTTTCCTGGGTGGGTCTTGTCGGCGTTGTGCGCGCCGAATTCCTGCGGGCCCGCAATTTCGAATATGTGCGTGCCGCCCGCGCCCTCGGCGTCAACAACATCACCATCATGTATCGCCACCTACTGCCCAACGCCATGGTCGCGACCCTGACCTTCGTGCCCTTCATCCTCTCCGGCTCGATCACCACCCTGACGTCGCTGGATTTCCTGGGGTTCGGCATGCCCCCCGGCTCGCCGTCGCTGGGTGAAATGATCGCCCAGGGCAAGTCCAATCTGCAGGCCCCGTGGCTCGGCCTCTCCGCCTTCTTTACCATGTCGATCATGCTGTCGCTTTTGATCTTCGTCGGCGAAGCCGTGCGTGATGCGTTCGATCCGAGGAAGACATTCCGATGAGCGACAATTCGACCCCCTTGCTATCCGTCCGCAATCTGTCCGTCGCTTTTCATCAGGGCGAGCGAACCTCGACCGCCGTCGATGGCATCTCCTTCGATATCCGCAAGGGCGAGGTGCTGGCGCTGGTCGGCGAATCCGGCTCCGGCAAGTCGGTCTCGGCCAATTCGATCCTGAAGCTGCTGCCCTATCCGTCCGCCTGTCACCCCTCAGGCGAAATCCTGTTCAAGGGCAAGGACCTGCTGAAGGCATCGGACAATGAGTTGCGCGCCGTGCGCGGCAACGACATCACGATGATCTTCCAAGAGCCGATGACCTCGCTCAATCCGCTGCACTCGATCGAAAGGCAGATCACGGAAATCCTGGCGCTGCATCAGGGTGTCGTCGGCCAGCCGGCCCGTCGCCGCACGCTGGAGCTTCTGAACCAGGTCGGCATCCGCGAGCCGGAAAAGCGCCTGAAAGCCTATCCGCATGAACTGTCGGGCGGCCAGCGCCAGCGCGTGATGATCGCCATGGCGCTCGCCAACCGGCCGGAGCTGCTGATCGCCGATGAGCCGACCACGGCGCTCGACGTCACCGTGCAGGCGCAGATCCTCGAGCTGCTGCGGGATCTCAAGGGCGTGCACGGCATGTCGATGCTGTTCATCACCCATGATCTCGGCATCGTCCGCAAATTCGCCGACCGCGTCTGCGTCATGACCAAGGGTCATATCGTCGAGACCGGCACGGTCGAGGAGGTCTTCACCAACCCGCAGCATGAGTATACCCGTCATCTGCTTGCCGCCGAACCGCGCGGCGAGCCGCCGGTCAGCGACACCAGCAAGCCGGTGGTGATGGAAGGCTCCGACATCAAGGTCTGGTTCCCGATCAAGGCCGGGCTGATGCGCAAGGTGGTCGATCATGTAAAGGCGGTCGATGGCATCGATCTGAAGCTTCGCGCCGGCCAGACGCTCGGCGTCGTCGGCGAGAGCGGTTCCGGCAAAACGACGCTCGGCCTGGCGCTTGCCCGGCTGATCTCGTCCAAGGGCCGCATCGCCTTTGTCGGCAAGGATATCGCCGATTATTCCTTCAAGGAGATGCGGCCGCTGCGCCGCCAGCTGCAGGTCGTCTTCCAGGACCCTTATGGGTCGCTCAGCCCGCGCATGTCGGTCGGCGACATCATCGCCGAGGGGCTGAAGGTGCATGAACCATCCCTGTCGTCGGAAGAGCGCGACCGGCGCGTCTGCTGGGCGCTGGAAGAGGTGGGTCTCGATCCTTTGACCCGTTGGCGTTTCCCGCATGAATTCTCCGGCGGCCAGCGCCAGCGCATCGCCATTGCCCGCGCCATGGTGCTGAAGCCGCGCTTCGTCATGCTGGACGAGCCGACGTCGGCGCTCGACATGAGCGTGCAGGCCCAGGTGGTCGACCTGCTGCGCGACCTGCAGCAGCGCCATGACCTCGCCTATCTCTTCATCAGCCACGACCTGAAGGTGGTGAAGGCGCTTGACAACGACCTGATCGTCATGCGCTTCGGCAAAGTGGTGGAGCAGGGGCCGTCGGCGGATGTTTTCCGCGCCCCGCAAGAGGATTACACCAAGGCGCTTCTCGCTGCCGCTTTCAACATCGAGGCGGTGCCCACCGCCGCCATCCAGCAGTAGGGACAAGCGCCACGTCCATCAAAAGTCCCGTTCCCGTCGATCTCACGTCCGATCCGGAGAGCGTTGCCAAATTCCGCAAGACCTTTTCCATGCCGAAAATTTAGGCGTGTATTGCCGGCAACGGGCAGCCGTGTGTCCAAATGAGCATCAATTTTGTTTCAGCGACTGGACTTTCCCTCAACTTTTTTTGATAAGACTAGAACTGTATCCGCCTGCCGGCCTGTTTGGCCGCGGCGTGAGGTGGGCGCAGGGAGACGGGCAGGAACGACATGACGAAGACGGATATTGCCACCCGTGTCTATAATCATACCTGGAAGCTCGATCCGATCGTCCGCAGCCTGATCGATACGGATTTCTATAAGCTTCTGATGCTGCAGATGATCTGGAAGCTTTATCCAGACGTAGACGCCACTTTCTCCCTGATCAACCGCACGAAGAGCGTCCGGCTCGCCGAAGTGATCGACGAGAAGGAATTGCGCGAGCAGCTCGATCACGCCCGCACGCTCAGGCTTTCGAAGAAGGAAATGATCTGGCTGGCGGGTAACAGCTTCTACGGTCGCGCCCAGATCTTCGAGCCGGAATTCCTGGCCTGGCTGTCGAATTTCCAGCTTCCGGACTATGAGCTGTCGAAGCGTGACGGCCAGTATGTTCTCGACTTCCACGGTTCGTGGAAGGAAACGACCATGTGGGAAATTCCCGCACTCGCCATCATCAACGAGCTTCGGTCGCGCACGGCGCTGAAGGCGCTCGGGCCTTTCACGCTCGATGTCCTCTATGCGCGCGCCAAGGCGAAGATGTGGGGAAAGGTCGAGCGGCTGAGGGAATTGCCGGGCCTGCGCATTTCCGATTTCGGCACCCGCCGCCGCCACAGCTTCCTCTGGCAGCGCTGGTGCGTCGAGGCTTTGAAGGAAGGTGTCGGCCAGGCTTTCACCGGTACCAGCAATGTGCTGCTTGCCATGGATTCCGATCTCGAAGCCGTCGGCACCAATGCGCATGAGCTGCCGATGGTGGCGGCGGCACTTGCCAAAACCGACGAGGAACTCGGCAAGGCGCCCTACAAGGTGCTGCGCGACTGGAACCGCCTCTACGGCGGCAACTTGCTTGTGGTCCTGCCCGATGCCTTCGGCACCGCGTCTTTCCTGCGCAACGCGCCGGAATGGGTGGCCGACTGGACCGGCTTCCGTCCGGACAGCGCCCCGCCGATCGAAGGCGGCGAGAAGATCATCGACTGGTGGAAGAAGATGGGCCGCGATGCGCGCCAGAAGCTTCTGATCTTCTCCGACGGTCTCGATGTTGACGCGATCATCGCCACCTACAAGCATTTCGAGGGCCGTGTCCGCATGAGCTTCGGCTGGGGCACCAATCTTACCAATGATTTCG
The DNA here is from genome assembly GCA_036398815.1 of Rhizobium sp. Taxonomy (GTDB): domain Bacteria; phylum Pseudomonadota; class Alphaproteobacteria; order Rhizobiales; family Rhizobiaceae; genus Rhizobium. The sequence continues at coordinate 21,554 of DASWOH010000084.1, forward strand.
CCGGCTGCGCGCCGACCGAACTTGAGGGTCTGAACCCCATCTCCATCGTCTGCAAGGTCATCGAGGCGAATGGCCGCCCGGCCGTCAAGCTTTCCGACAATCCGCAGAAGGCGACCGGCGAACCGGCCGAGGTCGAACGCTACCTGAAATTCTTCGGCGCCGAGGATCGCGTCGATCATGAGGTGCTGGTTTGATCGGTGGGCATCCGCGAAAGGATACCCACTGCATCGTCCGCCCCACTCGTTTGAACAGCGACGATCTACCCTTCTCCCAGCGCTGTTGATCCGTTCGCGGAGTTGCTGCCCCTAAAGCTCCAGTCTTGCTGTGAAACCCAACGCGTCATCCACGTACGGGTGAGCGACACCAATACCCGCCGATTGCAGCGCCGGCGTAAGTGTCGGCTTGCTCGCGCCAAAAAGGCGTATAGTCTGCAAAGACTGGCCGTGCAGGCTGAGTGGGAAAAGGCAGCGCGTATGGGTATTGTCGGGGGTCGCGGCCGGTTGGCCGGGCTATTGCTTCTATGTCTGTTCGGGTTTGCCGCGCCTGCCGTAGCTCTCTCGCAAAGCGCGGCCACAACGCCGGCCGCCGCTGCGCCGCCGCCGGAGAAGGTCCGGGAACTCATCCAGCTGATGAACGAACCCGACGTCAAGCAATGGCTTGCGGCACAGGTGAACACCACGTCCTCATCCGCCGCCGCTCCCGCCGGCGACCCCGGCATGGGCGGCGGTCAGATGTCGGAACTGTCGGACACGCTCGGCCATACCCGCCGGCATCTGGAAATAGTGTCGGGTGCGGTGATGACATTGCCCTCCGAGGTGATGGCGGCATCCGGGAAACTGGAAGACGAGGGCGAGGCGGCGGGCCGACTGCGCATCGGCATCCAGGCGCTGGTGCTGTTTTTCCTCGGTCTCGTGGCGGAATGGGTGGTCGGGCGCCTGATCGACGCCAAGCACATGCAGCGGACCGAAAAGGCGGCCGGTGTCGAGACCGAGCTGCAGGCCGCCCACTTCCAATTCATGGGCGGCGTGGTGCCGGCCATCGTTCACGGCCTGGCGACGCTGATTCCGCTGCTCATCTTCGACTGGCCGCCGGTCATCGAAAGTTTCGCCATCGCCTGTGTCATCGCGTTCGTTTCCATGCGGCTGGCGATCTCGATCGGCAAATTGCTGATGGAGCTGATCGCGATGCGCCGGGCGAGCGATGTGCTGGATGAAGACGCTGGTGCCGCGCGCATCGCGGAGCGGCGGCGGGTGGCAACCTATTGGTATCGGCGCAGCGCTCTGTTCGTGATCTATTTCGCCTGCGGTTGGGCGGTAATCCAGGCGATGGTGCCCCTCGGTTTTTCCAACGGTGCCCGTTATCTCGTCGGCTACGCACTCGGCATCGGCCTGTTCCTGATCGCGGTGGAAGCTGTCTGGTCACGCCCGCCGCAGCCCGGAAAGCTTGGCAGAACGGCGATTTCCTGGCTGCTGACGATCTATTTCGCGGCACTTTGGTGCCTGTGGGTGACCGGCTTCGACGGTCTGCTCTGGGTTGGCATCTACGCCATTCTGTTGCCCCGCGCCCTCTCGGTGTCGTCGCGGGCGGTGGAGGCGTTGCATGATGCGGCCGACGGTGTCTTCGGGGCCGGCAATCTTGCGACCGTGTTTCTCGACCGGGGCGTTCGTGCCCTGATCATCGCGTTTGCCGCCTTCTGGCTCGGCCGGATGCTTGGCGTCGAGGCGGATATGGTGATGAGGACGCCCGAAACCGAGATCGACCGCATCGCCCGCGGCATTCTCGGCGGCATCGTCGTCCTGCTTGCCGCCGATCTGATCTGGCACCTGGCGAAAACCTATATCGACGGCAAGCTGATGGCAGCGCTGCCGCTCGTCAGCGATTCCGAGGAACTGAAGGCCAGCCGCGCGCGGTTGCAGACGCTGTTGCCGATCTTCCGCAATATCCTCGCGGTCGTCATTGTCATCATCGCCATCATGATGGTGCTGTCGGGGCTGGGTATTCAGATCGGGCCGCTGATCGCCGGCGCCGGTGTGGTCGGTGTCGCCGTCGGCTTCGGCGCCCAGACCATCGTCAAGGATGTCATCAGCGGCATGTTCTATCTCTGGGACGATGCCTTTCGCGTTGGCGAATATATCGAAAGCGGCAACCATAAGGGCGTGGTGGAATCCTTCAGCCTGCGTTCGGTCAAGCTGCGTCACCAGCGCGGTCCGCTGGCGACCATCCCCTTCGGTTCGCTCGGCGCGGTCAACAACATGAACCGCGACTGGGCGATCGACAAGATCATCGTCAAGGTCACTTACGATACCGATCTGGTGAAGATGAAGCGGATCATCAAGGACATCGGCCAACGCCTGCTCGAAGACCCGGAACTCGCTCCCAACATCATCCAGACGCTGAAGATGAAGGGTGTCGAGCAGTTCGGCGATTTCGCGATCGAAATCAGGCTGGCGCTCACCGCCAAGCCCAACGAACTCTCCGCTATCCGCCGCAATGCGCTGGCCTTGATCAAGCAGGCCTTCGATGAAAACGGCATCCAGTTCGCCTTCCCGACCGTGCAGGTGGCGGGCGACAGGGACGCCGCCGCGGCTGCCGCCCGGCAGATGATCGAGATGCGGGCGGCGGGTGTGGAACCGCAGGCTGGCTAGCGCCGATGGGCCCGACGGCAATCTCGGTTGGCAACCACCAGATTTGGCATCAAGATAGGATGGGAACGGCTTTGCACCCTTCGTGCGTTTGCCGACTCGACTTCATATTTTCGGCGCCGCCGTGCTGCCGCGCACCACCAAGGTCACGTCGATCATCTCGCGCTCGATCGGCGTGGCATCTTCGATAACCGCCCGCACAGCGCTTTGCGCGATCTCGGCAAAGGGTTGCGCCATCGTCGTCAGGCCCGGTTCCACCATGCCGCCCTCCGGTACGCCATCGAAGCCAATGACGGAGACGTCTTCCGGAACGGCAAGCCCTCGTGCCGCCAGCCAAGTCATTGCCAGCATCGCGATGTTGTCAGACATTGCGAGGATGGCGGTCGGCGGCTCCTGCACTGAAAAAAGATGCTCGAGACATGTCTCGACGCTCGCCTTGTCATTGTTCGTCTCGTAGATCGGAACATCCTGACGCTGGATGCCAAACGGCTCGAGCGCCTGCCAATAGCCGATGGCGCGATCGCGCGACGTCGAATAGATCGCCCGCTCGACCTCGCCAATGCCGACCGGCCCGACACGGTCGTTGACAAATTCGGTGGCAAGGACGGCAAAGCGCCGGTGGCCCAGTTCCGCCAGGTGTGTGGCCGCTGTCGCAGCTCCCCTGATATTGTCGACGCTGATCGATCGGATCGACGGATCATAGCCATTCAATGCCAAGGCAATAAAGGGCAATTGCCGCTCGCGCGTCAGCCGCACGAGTTTCTCGCCGCCTTCCACGCACAATAGGATGAAGCCGTCCACCAGGGCGTTCTTGATGTTCCAGTCCAGCTTCTGCCGATCCTTGGCCGAAACGAGCGCGAGCCCGGTGCCGCTGGCATCGCAAACCTGGGCAACAGCCGCCAGGAGTGCCCTTGCCCACGGATCATCGAAAAAATAGGCCAGCGGCTCCACGGCGGCGACGCCTATGGCGTTGACCTTTCCCGCTCGCAGCAATCGGCCCGTGAGGCTCGGGCCGGCATATCCGAGCTGGCTTGCCGTCGCGAGGACATGCTCGCGCACTTCCTCGCGCACCACCTCAGGCCGGTTGAAAACATTGGAGGCCGTTCCCTGCGATACCCCCGCCGCCTTGGCGACATCCGCGAGCTTGATGGTGCCCTTGACCAATACCGTCTCCATTTTCACTCCAGGGCACCTTAGCACACGAAATTGTATCGGTTCAATTCTGCTTGACGCGAGAATTTTCAAGTGTACGATTGAATCGATTCAAATTGAGAGTCTATCCGATGCTGACCAACGATTTCTTCAAGGATCTCTACAATGATCGCTGGGGTGATCCCGCCAAGCAGAATGCCGTGGAGCCATATCTTTCTGACGATAAGGATCACGTCGCCGCGCAGGGCATTCTTGGCCGACTTGCTTGTCTCTTCCGCCGTCGCCGGAAACGCCCCTCCGCATGGTCCTTCACGATTCCGAGTGAAACGTCTGACACGGAGAGCGACGCAAGCAGCCGCCATCGCAACCAGTGCGACATCATGCAGCCGAAGTTCCTCAACGTCGCGAAAGCGCTTTCGCGAAACTGCTAGGATCCGCGTCGAGTGTCGACCTCAGAAATTTTCCTTATACGGACGTAGGTCGATTTCCTGCGTCCAGGCGGAGGGGTGCTGGCGGTGGATATGCCAGTAGGTCTCGGCGATGGCGTCGATGTTGAGCAGGCCGTCGGTCTGCACTTCCGGTCGCCTCGACCGCAATCTGTCGCCGTCGATGCCGCCATCGATGACGGTATGGGCGACATGCAGGCCGAGCGGTCCGAATTCCCGCGCCATGCTCTGGCTGATCATCCGCAGGCCCGCCTTGGCGGCTGCGAATTGTGCATAGCCTGCCTTGCCCCGCAGGCTGGCGGAAGCGCCGGTGAAGATCACGGTGCCGCGGCCGAGCGGCGCCAGATGACGCGCCGCCTCGCGCCCGACGAGGAAACCGCCGAAGCAGCAGACGCGCCAGAACTCCTCGAATTGCGCCGCAGTCACCGCGCGAAAGCCGATCTGGCGATTGATGCCGGCGTTGAAGACGGCAAGGTCGGGGGGAGCGATGCCCTCTCGCGCCGCGAAGGCATGGTCGAACAGCCGAATGACCGCCGCTTCATCCGTCGCGTCGGTTTCGATCCCTTCAGCGCTGCCGCCGGAGGCATTGATGCCGTCGGCGACCTTGGCGATCTTTTCCAAGGTCCGGCCGGCGATGACGACGTGATAGCCTTTGCCGGCCAAAAGCCGGCAGAGCGCCGCGCCAAGTCCTTGTTCTGCTCCCACACCCACGATGACGGCGCTTGGCGTGTTCATTCCGCTGCCTCCCTGGCGTCGAGTGTCGGATAATCCGTGTAGCCCTCGGTGCCGCCGCCGTAGAAGGTCGGACGATGATAGGGGTTGAGGGGAGCGCCCAGGCGAATGCGTTCCGGCAGATCGGGATTGGCGATGAACAGGCGGCCGAAGGCGATGGCGTCGGCATGGCCGGCGGCAAGGGCGGCCTCGGCGGTCTTCGGCTTGAAATTGCCGGCCGCGATCAGCGTTCCCGACCAGGCGGGGCGGAAGAGTTCGGCGGCTGACGGCACGTTCTTGTGGTCGACTTCGGCCTGGCCTGCGCCGCTGGCGCGCGGCTCGATCAGGTGCAGATAGGCGAGGTGCAGCCGGTCGAGTTCGCGGATGACATGGCCGTAGAGCCTGAGCGGATCGTCCTCGCCGCTGTCATTGGCGATGCCGAAGGGGGAGAGGCGGACGCCGACGCGATTGGAGCCCCAGACCTTGGAAACCGCCTCGACCACGTCGAGCAGCAGCCGCGTGCGGTTCTCGATCGAGCCGCCATATTGGTCGGTGCGCCGGTTCGAGCGCGCCTGCAGGAACTGTTCGATCAGATAGCCGTTGGCGCCGTGGATTTCGACGCCGTCGAAACCGGCCTGCTTCGCATTGGCCGCCGCCTGGGCGTAGACGTCGATCAGCAAGGGCATCAGATCGATATCGATCGCCTGCGGCGTCTCGAAAGGCACGCGCTCGAACGAAGCCGTGAAGGCATTCCCTGAAGCGGCGATTGCCGAGGGTGCGATCGGCGCCGCCCCGCCGGGCTGATGCGACGAATGGGAGATACGGCCGACATGCCAGAGCTGCAGAAAGATCCGGCCGCCCTTGGCGTGAACCGCATCGGTCACGGCCTTCCAGCCGAGGATCTGCTCCAGCGTATGAATGCCCGGCGTTGCGGGCATGCCCTGCCCGCTCGGCGAGATCTGAGAGCCCTCGGAAATGATCAGTCCGCCCTCGGACGCGCGCTGTGCGTAATATTCGACATTCATCGGGGAAGGGACGTTGCCCGGCTGGCTCGCCCGCATGCGCGTCAACGGCGCCATGACGACACGATGCGCCAGTTCGTAAGGACCGACGGATAACGGCGAGAATAAAGTAGATGTCATGCAAATCACCTGCCTGGAGCGAATCTTGCTCCCTGGGGCGGAAGGGCCGGTCTCCGGCGAATCGGTCTCGGGAGTGTTGGAATAAGATGATGGACATCATTTATTCCAACACTCTGACGTGCGCAACCGAATCCCGTTCAAGCCTGATGCGGAAAGTCATATTTTCCGGAACCGTCAAGCGCCGGAATTTCGGGCATCCCGGCCGCTATGCCGCAATCTTGCGGAGAAAAGCCAATATCGCATCGTTGAATTGCGCCGGACGCTGCAACGGCGCGAAATGGCTGACGCCAGGCAGCAGGATCAGTTCCGCGCCGGGGATGCTGCGGGCGAGATGGTCGGCATGCTCGCGCTTGATGAATTCGTCATGCTCGCTGTGCACGATCACGACGGGCACATCGATTTCGGCAAGATCGGCGGCGGAATAATTCGGCTGCGTCCGTTGCATCAGGCCAACTGCCTCGACGAAGGCGTCGAACCGGTCCGGCGCCGCCGACAGGGCGGCGTAGTCCTTGACGTGCCGGGAAAAGCAGCGGTCGATGAGCGGCGTAGGTACGAATTCCCTGGCGCCGCTGGGGTCCATGTTGCAGGCGAAAAAGAAGACGCCGGCGATGCGCGCCGGATGGGTTCTGGCGAGGATCAGGCCGGTGCATGCCCCATCACTCCATCCGACGACGGCGGCTCTCTCGATATCCAGCCGGTCCATCACCGCCATTACGTCCGAGGCCATTACTTCGTATTTATATGGCCGTTCATCGCGCGTGCTGCGGCCATGGCCTCGGCTGTCGATGACGATTGCCTGATAGCCGGCCTCGATCAGAGCCGGCACCTGATGGCCCCAGTTACCGCTGTTTCCGAGGCCACCATGCAGCAGGATCACCGGCCGGCCCTCCCCATGGGCCGCATACCAGATGCGGGCGCCGTCATGCTCGACATGGCCTTGGATATCCGTGGCCGGCAGGGGGGCAGCACCTTCGGCCG
>DASWOH010000085.1:0-2651 GCA_036398815.1 Rhizobium sp.
CTTGCCGGCGGTGTCGAACGAGCCGGTATAGACATAGGGCATGCCGACCTTGACCGCAGCTTCGGCGGCGGCGCGGATTTCATCCGGCGAGGACATGGTTTCGATCCAGGCGACATCGGCGCCGCCGGCCTTCAGGCCTTCGATCTGTTCGGCGAAGGAGGAAACCGCGTCCTCATAGGACATGGCGCCGAGCGGGATCAGCAATTCGCCGGTCGGGCCGACCGAACCGGCGACGATCACCTTGCGCGGCGCTTTGTCGGCCACGGCGCGGGCGATCTGAGCGGCGACCCTATTGAGTTCATGAACGCGATCCTGCGCGTGGTGCAGCTTGAGGCGATGGCGGGTGCCGCCGAAGGAATTGGTGAGAATGATATCGGCGCCGGCATCGACGAAATCCTGATGCAGCTTGGTGATGTTTTCGGGCTTCTGGGTGTTCCAGAGCTCCGGCGCTTCGCCCGCTTCGAGGCCCATGGCAAACAGCGACGTGCCGGTGGCGCCATCGGCGAGCAGCACGCCCTTTTCAGCCAGCAGGTCGGAAAGCGGATTTGGGGCGATTGTCATTGCGGCGTCCTCGGATTGTTGATTGCAGAAGGATATAAAGATATCTTTATGTGATGGCAAGGGGCGCAGGCAAATAGATGCGTGGGAGACCGCTGTGCCATGCGGCGCTATCGCGCTTGTTTTCCGACAGCGACGCGATAGCATGCTGCAGTTTGGGGGGCTGGCAATGATCGAAACAATCAAGATGGGTGGGCTGACGCTGGAGTTCCTGCACAGCAAGGATGACACCGACAACAGTCTCGACGTTTTCCGCATGACAGTGCAACCACAGGCGCGGGTGCCGGCGCCGCATTACCATGAGAGCTGGGACGAGACGGTCTATGGATTGGACGGCAAGCTGGCTTTCATTCTTGACGGGCAGGCGAACGATCTTGAACCGGGTCAATCGATCTTCATCAAGCGCGGGGTCGTCCACCACTTCCGCAATGACGACGAAGCGCCGGCGACATGCCTTTGCATCCTGACGCCGGGCGTGCTCGGCCCGGCTTATTTTCGCGAATTGGCGGCACTGATATCGGCCGGTCCACCGGATCCGGCCGTCGTCAGGGAGATCATGACCCGCTACCGGCTGGTGCCGGTCGCGCCCAGTGCCTGAGGCCTGCTACCAGCGTTGGTGAACGTAGGGCGCGATCATCTCGTCATAGATCTTCTTGGTTTCCGCCATCACCTCGGCCGATAGCGGCGCGAGCGCGGATGCGGCGGCGTTGTCTTCGGCCTGGCTCTTGTTCTTGGCGCCCGGAATGACGACGGTGACGGCCTCCTGCATCAGGATCCAGCGCAGCGCGAACTGGGCCATAGTCGCCCCGCCCGGCACCAGCGGCCGCAGCCGTTCGACCGCTTCGAGGCCGATTTCATAGGGAACGCCGGAAAAAGTCTCGCCCATGTCGAAGGCTTCGCCATTGCGGTTGAACAGGCGGTGGTCGTCGCTGGCGAACTGGCTCTTCGCGGACATCTTGCCGGTGAGCATGCCGGAGGAGAGGGGGACGCGGACGATGATCGCGACATTCTTGGCCTTGGCTTCGCGGAAGAACAGGTTCTGCGGGCGCTGGCGAAAAATGTTGTAGATGATCTGGATCGAGACGACGCCGGGAAATTCGATCGCCTTCAATCCGTCCTCGACCTTTTCGACCGACACGCCGTAATAGCGGATCTTGCCCTTGGTGGTGAGGTCGTCGAGAATGCCGAACACTTCCGGCATGTAGAGCACTTCGCGGGCCGGGCAGTGCAACTGCACCAGATCGAGCGTATCGACACCGAGATTGGTCAGCGAGCGGTCGATCCAGCTTTCCAGATTGGCTTTGCTATAGCCTTCGGGAGTCTGGGTAGGAAGCCTGCGGCCGGCCTTGGTGGCGACCATCGGGCGGGTGCCGCTGCGCTCTTTCAGCACGTCGCGGATGATGTTTTCGGAGCGGCCGTCGCCATAGACGTCGGCGGTGTCGATGAAGGTCATGCCGGCGTCGAGTGCCGCGTTGACCGCACCCTTGGCGTCGGCCACGGAGACGTCACCCCAGGCGCCGCCGATGGCCCAGGCGCCAAAGCCGATTTCGGATACCGACCACGGGGTGCGGCTGAATTGTCTGGATTGCATCGGTGAAAATCTCCTCGGTTTGCCGGCGGCATTTTTCAGCCGGGCTTTGGAGAGTCAATAGTTTGCCGATGTTTTTTGGGGAGTAACTGCAGATAGGTGCGCCGCAGCATCGCAGCCACGGTGTCGGTATCGGCGCGAGACAGCCGCATCAACACCATCGGATGGTCGCGATAGTGATCGGTGAAGTAATAGAGGTCGGGATAGGCCTCGCAGAGCATGGCACGCTCGTCGGGGGGCACGCCTTTGATAAGGATGGAATCGCCGTCTTCCTTGAGGCGGGTCAACAGTTTGCCCCTGACCTTGAAGGACGGCGTGCCGTAGGTCGTGGCGGGCTCGACAAGATCCCAACTGAGAAGCAGGGCGGTGAGGTCCTCGAAGGTCATGATCGCGTCCTTTATGCAATCATACCAGACAAGGACGCCGCCACAAAGGGCGGGTTCAGACTTCTGACAAAGCCGCCGACTTCCACGATGTCATCATCCTCGGCACGGGGCCGAGGATG
>DASWOH010000086.1:0-4386 GCA_036398815.1 Rhizobium sp.
ACAAAGCGGATCGGACGTCCCACGCCATCGACTTCCAGTTCGCCTTTGCGGGCTATCCAGCGTATTTCTCCCGAGTTCGGCATCCGGACGCGATATTCGACGTCGCGCGGTGCTTCGCCGCTCTGACGTGAAGATGCGGAGGAGACCAGGTGGCGATCTCCTGGAATTATTAGATCTTCAAAGGCCGAGGGCGGGTAAGCATCTTGCACAGGCATCCCGTAGATCCGGCAGAATTCTGGGGTGGGGAAAATGGTGTCACTCGCGATATCGACCGTGAAGAGCCCCACCCCACCCGCCTCTTGCGCCTGGTGAAGCCGCGCTTCGGCCGTCTCTAGCGCCTTCCCTGCCAGATGCTCCGCAGTGCGATCTCTGAGAACTTTCACAAAACCAATATGGGAACCATCTTCTTCCCGAAGTGGCATCATCTCGCCCGACGCCCAAAAGCGTCGCCCGTCCCGATGAAGATGCCAGCGTTCGTCGTTGGCGCGTCCCGACTGCAGCGCATCACGCATTTCTATTTCCACGCGCCCGTTCGCTCGATCCTCGGGCGTGAAAATGCGTTCGATTGTCTGGCCGATCAGCTCCGGCGCGGTCCAGCCAAGCACCCGTTCGGCGCCCGTGTTCCAATCCGTCACCCGGCCATCGCGATCGGTCACGATAATTGCAAAATCGGTGATACTTTCGAAAATAATACGATGGCGACGGCTCATTCAGAAGTCTCGGGCTTATTCGCAGGACGCATAACGACCCTGCCCGAGGATAACGGTAATGTCCAACTGTCTCCTGCAATGCCGTCGACGGCGGCATTCGCCGAGTGAAGCGAGCAGCCAGCCGTCAATCGTGTCTCTGCCGAAAAGAAAAGGGCGGTCCGGGAAAGACCGCCTTTTAGGTTTTTAGGCTGCGCGCACTCCGTTCAGGAAGTTTGCGACCTCGAGCTTCAATCGATTGCTGTCCCGAGATAGGCTTTGAGCTGCGGAGAGGACTTGCGCCGACGCAGAACCTGTTTCGCTCGTTCCGCGCTGAACATCGATGATGTTGGAGCTCACCTCCATCGTGCCCTGAGCCGCCTGCTGCACGTTGCGCGATATTTCCTGGGTTGCAGCACCCTGCTCTTCTATGGCAGCAGCAATCGTCGATGAGATTTCCGACATCCTGCCAATCGTCAAGCAGATGTCCTTGATGGCGCCGACCGAGTCTTGCGTGGCAGTTTGGATATTGCCGATCTGAACGCTGATCTCACCCGTGGCCTTTGCCGTTTGTTCTGCAAGCGCCTTGACCTCGGAAGCCACCACTGCGAACCCCCGTCCGGCATCGCCAGCGCGAGCCGCTTCAATCGTTGCGTTAAGGGCGAGCAGGTTTGTTTGTCCGGCAATCGTGTTGATCAGCTCCACGACGTCGCCAATCCGTGCCGCTGCCTGCGCCAAGTGGCTCACGCGGTCATTGGTCTGATGGGCTTGGCTGACTGCCTGGGTCGCGATCGCTGCCGATTCCTGTACTTGCCGGCTGATCTCATGAACCGACGAGGACATCTCTTCGGTCGCTGATGCGACTGACTGCACGTTTGTGGACGCTTCCTCCGAGGCGGCGGCAACCACAGTCGTCAGCCCCTGCGACCGCTCCGCAGCAGCGGTAAGCGTCCCGGCAGATGCTTCCAATTCGGTCGATGCCGATGAGACGGTGTCGACGATTTCACCAACCGCACTCTCGAACGTGTCAGCCAGTTGCAGCATGTCAGCACGTCTGCGCTCTGCAGCCTGCTCTTCCGCAACCTTCTGATCCACGCGCAGCTGTCGCACCGCAAGGCCGTTGGTCTTGAACACCTCGACGGTGCGAGCCATTCCCCCGAGTTCGTCACGTCGGTGAACGCCTGGCACATCTCCTTCAAGATCGTCGGCAGCGAAGCGGTCCATGACGCGCATCAGGACGGATATCGGCCGAGCGAGGCCTTTGATACCGATGTAAATACCAATGGCAAAAGACAGGATCAAACCGATAGCGACGCTGGCCAGCACCGTCTGGATCGTCGACGCAGTCTCAGCCGATGCCGCTGCGGCCGAGGATTTTGCGAAGTTGAGCAATCCGCTGACCAGCTTGGCCTGAGCGTCGAGGGCCGCCTGTGCGAGCGGTGCGCATTTCTGCTTCAACTGATCTGCGACTTTTGCGTTCTCGGCAGCCGACGACGTCTGGGAGGCGGCAATCACAAGCGGATCGCAAGCGGCAAACACAGCGTCGAACTGTCGATGCACAGGCTCGAACTCGATGGCCTTCTCCGGCAGCAACTTAGTCGCTTCGCGATACCGTTCCTCGTAGCGAGATTTGCTTTCGAGGTTCTTTCGCAGCAGCGCCTTGTTGCCTTCGTCGGTCGTTTCGACAAGAAGTTGATAGGCGGTTGAGACATAGGCCTCGACGTCACGGCCAGCTCGGGCGGAGAAGGCGGTTGCGAGATCGACCTCGTTCACAAGGTGCGAATATGTGTTGTCGATCGCATCCATTCGATATGCGGCAAACACAATCGAAGCGACGCTAACAGCACCGAGCACAGCCACGATGAGAACGATTTTCCAAAGGACTTTGAGATTGTCGACGAATGACACTGCAGGCTCCTGCCAATAAGACATAAAGTCGCAGAAGATTACCCATCCGTGATTAACAAAAAATTTACCATCGGTGATCTCTCAGGCGCGGATACTGCAACTGATGGATGGTGCAAAGGTAGCTTAGGGTAGATGCGTGGGTGGATATTCTGAACGTCATCTCACCGTGAATGATAGGCGGGTAGTCAAAGCAACCTGGCTAAATTCGGCCATTGCGGATTTCAAGTTAAGTGCTCACATCGCAGCTGCCCCGGACAGTCGAAAGCTATGAGTTTCTCGGCTAAGCCTTTTGCTTTGACCAAACTAGCCAACCGTCATGCGAACGCTATAGAATGCAAGAACGAAGAGGTGAAGCGCCGACGACAGGTTGCCTTGATCAGCGTCTTATCGATCTCAGAGACGAGTTCGAACACTGTCGTAGATTTTTGGGCCGATATTTCTTTAAGAGCAGACCAAAACTCGTCCTTGAGGCTGACGCTGGTCTTGTGCCCATTGCAATTGATGGAACGCTTGCGGACCGGCGATTTGGACGGGGCCGCTCGCATGTTCGTCAATGCTCCGTGTTTCGAAACGCCTTCCTGGGCCTTGTAGAAACCTGCCTGGAAAATCAAGATGGCCCGCCAAAGGGCGGGCCATCCATTTTATCGGTAAAGGTCGCGCTCTTTGCGCACGTCATCAGGGCTGTAGGGCTGACTGGCAGGGTCATAGCTGGTCCAGCCTGTTTTCTGCCAAGCCGCAGAGCGCCCACGAATATCGACGGATGACTGATTGAGGATTGCGTCAAGACGGTCACGATCGACATCCGCCACCTTCGCTGAAACCAGCGTGCCGCCGCGACGGACGCCCTCAGCGTAGATAGGCGCTTCATCTTCAGAAACGCCGGCTTCAGTCAGTGCTCCAACCAAGCCGCCGGCCGCCGCGCCTGCTGCAGCGCCAACGGCGGTGGCAGCGAGCCACCCTGCGGCGACAACCGGCCCAAGACCTGGAATAGCAAGAAGGCCGAGGCCGGCAAGAAGACCAGCGGCACCGCCGAGGCCTGCGCCCACGCCGGCTCCCGTACCTGCTGCTTCAGCGCGGTCATCGACGCCATCGCCATCACGGTCTTTCTTTCCGTCGTACCAGCCTTCGCTATTATTCGCGACAATGCTGATGTCGGAGTGAGGCACGTCTGCAGCTTCAAGCTGCCTTACAGCATTTTGGGCGTCAGAATAGTTGTCGTAAAGGCGCGTTATAGTGGTCGTCATTACAGCTCTCCCTTAATTTGCGGCGTTAACGTTGCCCTGGAAGTCGACGCTGACTGATGTCTGCGCGCTGCCTTTGGTTGCTTTGCCGCGCCAAACGCCATCATTGTCCTTTTTCAGGTCGGTCACACCCGTATAGCCCGCCTTTTCGATCGCGCTTTTTGCCTGCCCCTCGGTGAACGAGTTACGTCCCGCCACTGGAGCCGTGGTATTCGGCTTGTCAGTGTTCACCGCGCTATTGCCGGGACCATCCTTTGACGCGGGGACCTGCGCATACGCCACAGTAGAAAGTACAAGAGCGGCGGTCGCTCCGAGAATTGCCAATCGTTTCACTGAAAACCTCGCTTCAATCGGTGGAAGTGGCACTCAAACGGTAAATTGATAGGTTTGTTCCGCACTTGCCTCTTCGACAGGCGGAATGGCGAAAAGTCAGGCAGGATAGATGTAAGACAGTTGTTGAAGTTGAATATTTAGCGACACCCAAAAAGCACCGATCGGGGTCCGGGTGTCCGTCGTCAGGCAATTTGAGACTAATCAGGCGCTTCGAGAAG
>DASWOH010000087.1:0-34121 GCA_036398815.1 Rhizobium sp.
TGTTCCCAGAACCGCAGGAAAGCCCTCCCCCTCACGCCGAACCGCAAGGCCGTCGGCGCGGCAGGCGAGGAGGAAATCGTCGGGAATCGCTCCATAATCATCCTGCGAGAGCGTCATCCGGACCCCGCCCGCCGCTTCGGCGGTCACGGATGCACCGTTGCGGCCGACGACCCGCATTGCCAGCAGGTTCTCGAAGCCGACAAAGCGGGCGACGAAGGCGTTGGCCGGCTTCTGGTAGAGCACTTCCGGCGCGTCGAGCTGCATGATGCGGCCGGCATTCATGATGGCGACGCGGTCCGAGATCGAGAAGGCCTCTTCCTGGTCATGGGTGACGTAGAGCGAGGTCGTGCCGTTGGCGCGTTGCAGCTGGCGGATCTCGACGCGCATGTCGATCCTGAGCTTGGCGTCGAGATTGGAGAGTGGTTCGTCGAACATCAGCAGCGGCGGCTCGATGACAAGGGCGCGGGCAAGCGCCACGCGCTGCTTCTGCCCGCCGGAAAGCGCGGAAGGAAGGCGATCGCCAAAGCCGGACAAGCCGACGCGCTCCAGCATTTCCCCCGCCTTCTTCGAGCGCGCCGCTGCAGCGATACCACGCTGCTTCAGGCCGAAGGCGACGTTTTCGAGGACGGTCAGATGCGGAAACAGCGCATAGTTCTGGAACACCAGGCCGATGTTGCGGGCATGGGCCGGCAGCCGCGTCAGGTTCTGGTCGCCAAGACGGATCGTGCCGTTTGTCGGCTGCAGGAAACCGGCGACCAGGCGCAGTGTCGTCGTCTTGCCGCAGCCGCTGGAGCCGAGCAGCGAGACGAGCTCGCCGGCGGCGATCGAAAGCGACAGGTCCTGCAGTACGGCTGTGTTGCCGTAATGGGCGGTGATGTTTTCGATGGAAAGCGATACGGTCACGAGCGGCTACTTTGTCAGGAAGGTGAGGCCCAGCGTTGCTTCGACGATCGCCATGACGCCGACGGTGACCAGCATGAGAAGCACGGACACCGAGGCGATCGTCGGATCGAAGAACTGTTCCATATGGGCAAGGATCTGGATGGGAAGGGTGGATATGCCCGGGCCGGTCAGGAAAACCGAGACGGAGACATCGTTGATCGACGTGATGAAGGCAAGGATGAAGGCGGCGATGACGCCGGCGCGGATATTCGGCAGCACGACCGTCATGAACGTCTTCACCGGCGGGCAGCCGAGGCTGATCGCCGCTTCCTCGATGGAGAAATCGAAGCTGGCGAGGCTGGCGCTGACCACCCGCACGGAATAGGGCAAGACAAGCAGCGCATGGCCGATCAACAGACTGGCGAAGATCGGCAGGTCGAGGCCGATGGTGATCGACTTCATCAGCGAGAAGCCGAAGACGATCTCAGGCACCAGGATCGGCAGGATGAACAGTGTCGAAAGCCAGCTCGGCAGCTCCAGCCGGTAGCGGCTGATGGCATAGGCGGCGGGAATGCCCATCAGGAGGGAGAGACCCGTGCCCAGAACGGCGAGTTCGAAACTGGTGATCGCCGTCGTGCGGAATGCCTCGATCTCGAAGATATTCCAGAACCAGTGCAGCGTCAGGCCGTGCGGCGGGAAGGTCAGATAGCTGGTGTCGCTGAAGGCCGAGCCGATGATGATGACCAGTGGCGCCAGCAGGAAGAAGAACACGCAGACGGTAAAGGCGATCAGCAGGGGGTGGACGTGATGCACCATGGTTACACCGCCATCGGGTTGAGGCGGCGGGCGATGCGGCTCATGATCAGGACGATACCGATCGTCACGACGACCATGATCGCGGCGATGGTGGAGGCGCCGACCCAGTCGAAGGTCACCATGGCGCGCTGGTAGAGGAATGTGCCCATCGTCATCTGCTTTTCGCCGCCGAGAAGCTGCGGGGTGGCATAGGAGGTGAAGCTTCCGGTGAAGACCAGCACGGCGCCGACGATAAGGCCGGGGGTGGCAAGCGGCAGGATGACCTGGCGGAAGGTCGCGGCGGGCGTCGCGCCGAGTGAGGTCGCCGCCTGGATCAGGTCTTGCGGAATACCTTCGAGAACGCCGACGAGGGTGAGGATCATCAGCGGCACGAAGAGATAGACCATGGCGACGATCACCGAACCCTCTGAATAGAGCATCGAAAGCGGTTCGCTGATGACACCGACCGACAGCAGCATGGTATTGAGGATACCGTTCTTGCCGAGGATGATCAGCCAGGCGAAGGAGCGCACGACCACGCCGGTCAGGAGCGGAAAGACGGCGGCGATGATCATCACGCTCTTCGCCCGGCCCGGCATCTGGGCGATGACATAGGCGGCGATGAAGCCGACGAACAACGAGATTATCGTGGTGATGAGAGCGATCTCAATTGTCCGGTAGAGTACCGTGCGGCGAAAGCCGCTGTTGAAGAAGGCGATATAGGGCGAGAACAGCCCCTTGGGCTCCATGAAAGTCGCGGCGATCGTGATGATCACCGGGACGACCAGGAAGAGTATGACGGCGACCATCGCCGGCGCCGCCAAACCCCATTTTGCAAGATGCTTCATCCGTCAAATTCCGCTGGGCAGGCCATCACATGCCGAATATTTCATTCCAGCGATCGATCCAGTCCGACTGGGCGGCGTTCAGCTTGGCATAGTCGATGCGGCCGAGCTTGGCGATCATGTCGGCGCCGTAGGTCCAGAGTTTCGCCTGGTCCGGCGTCAGCACGACCTTGGTGGAGACCGGCGCATCGACACCCTGTTCGGCTTCCGCCTGCTGGACATCCTTTGACAGGATGAAGTTGATGAACTGATGCGCCAGCTCGACATTCTCCGAGCCCTTGGGAATATTGACGGTATTGAGGGTGGCCATGTCGCCTTCCTTGAGGTCGGCCCAGGTCATCGTGGGAACGGCGGCCTGCATAGAGGCCAGCGTGAAGTCCTGTGCGAGCGCCACCTTGGCCTCGCCGGTGGAAATCAGGTTCACCAGTTCGGAGCCGGTATTGTAGTTCTTGACGACGTTCGGCTTCAGAGCGGTGATCGCCTCAAAAGCCTTGTCGGTATCCTCATAGGGATCGGCACCCGCATGCTTGGCCGCCTCAAGAACCGTCAGAGGTCCGGCAGTCGTCGTAATCCCCGGCAGCGTCACGGCGGATTTCAGATCGTCGCGCCAGAGATCGTTCCAGGAGGTGATCGGCGGATTGACCTTCGCCTTGTCGTAGACGATGCCGACGCGGCCGATCGTATAGGCCGGGCCATAATTGCCCTGCGGCGCCTTGGCGAGATCGTAGAGATCGGCGATGTTCGGAAGCTTGGCGCGGTCGACTTCCTGAAAGAGCCCTTGCTGGATACCGATCTGCGAATAGCTGTCGGTGAGATAAATAACGTCGACACCCTTGCCGCCGCGAAGCTTCAGCTTGTTGAGGCGATCGGCGTTGTTGCCGGTTTCGAAGACCACATCGCAGCCGCAGATCTTCTTGAAGGGCTCGATGATGTTGGCCTTCATCTTCTCGCCATTATAGCCCCACCAGGAGATGGTCAGCGTCGTCGCCTGGGCGTAAGCCGGCAGTGCGACAGTCGTTGCCGCGAGAATGGCAAGGCCCGCAACGCGGGACAGGGTGAGGCCTTTCATTATCGAAATCCTTATCGTCAGTGAAATCGGGGCAGGTTGCCTAGCTGACGGAATACTATTTTTCGAGCATGGGCTTTACAAGCCTAACAATTGAGCAAAGCGTCGCTTTTGATAAATCTCAACGACGAATTGGGTGTAGATCGGCGGCTTGACCATGGCTGATTGCAAACCGCTGAGATAATTCAGCTTTCTCGCAAATTAGACCGGGCGGCTTTACACGTCCGACGGCCGTCTCTACGGTCCCTCTATCGAATTTCTCGCAGGCATTCTCCCTATGGCGCCCTTGCCCACAAAACTTCCCGACGATCTGCTGATCAACGCGGCCGACGAGGTGCTGATCCGGCAGGATCTGACGCTCACCGCGCTTGGCCGACGGTCCGCGGACAGGCTGCTCAGGGTCGGCCGGCTTCTGGATGTCCATAGTCGCACCTGGCTTGAAGACCAGGAGATCGTGATCAAGGGACGGCGGATCGCCTATGTCGGTCCCGCCGGCAGCTATAAGGGCGAGGTCGGCGAGCGCCTGTCCGAGCCACATCTTGCCGCCGTTCCAGGCTTTGGCGAGGCGCACAAGCATATCGAAAGCTCGCATCTGACCCCGGAATGGGAAGCAGCGCTGGTCATGCCGCATGGCGTCACCTGGACCTGCGAGGCAAGCCACGAGTTTTCCAACGTCAACGGCCCCCGCAATCTGGAATTCTGGCTGGAGGCGCGCCGGCGCGGATCGCCGATGAAGATATTCCCTCTGCCCGGCTCCGCCGTACCGCCGACGGCCTATGAGTGGGGTGGCGGCCATTTCGGCTATGACGAGCAGAAGGCCTTTCTTTCCGAGAGCCTGATGGTGGCGGGTCTCGACGAGGTGATGGACTGGCCTTCGGTCAGCAATCCGGAGAATCCGGCTTACGACCGCCTCTGGGGCATGATCCGCGCCACTTTCGAGCAGCGCGGTGTTGTCGAGGGACATGGCGCCGGATTGCGCGATCTCGCCTCGATCAACGCCTTTGCGGGTGCGGGCCTTGCCTCGGATCATGAGGGCTGGTTCCTGGATGAAATCTGGGAAAAGCTGACCCACGGCCTTTTCATCGAGCTTCGGCCGCACTCGCTGCCGGAGGTGATTAAAGGACTGATCGAGAAGGGCCTTACCGACTGGTCGCAGATCGCCTTCGTAACCGATGATCGCAGCGCCTCGGATACGCTGAAGATCGGCGCGACGGACCACAATGTCCGGCTTGCCATCGAAAACGGGCTGGCACCGGAAATCGCCATTCAATGTGTGACGATCAATCCGGCACGGCACATGCGGTTGACGCCCTGGGTCGGCTCGATCGCGCCCGGTCGCTTTGCCGATATCGTGCTTCTGGATGATGTCGAGACGCTGTCGATCGCCAAGGTCTGGGCGGATGGAAGGCCGGCTTCGGACGGCAAGAGTTTTGTCGGCGTCCGCCCCGAGATCGCCTGGCCGGATTGGGCGACGAAGACCGTGAAGATCGACAGGACCGTCCTGCCAGGGGATTTCCGGATCGCGGCACCTTCGGATGCGCCGACGGCCAAGGCAGCACTCCTGCGCCCCTTCCATTGGGCCGACGAGTTCATCACCATGGACCTGCCGGTTGCGGACGGCGCGGTCCAGCGAGACCATGACCGCAACGTCACCAAGTTTGCGATCGTCGACCGCTTCTCCGGTGAGGCCAAGGTCGCCCGCATGTTCTGGCTCGGCACCGGGCCGCGTACGCCCGATACCGCGCTCGGCGCCACGCTTGGGCATGACAAGCACAATATCTGGGTCGTCGGCTCCTCCGACCAGGCAATGGCAATGGTCGCCAATGCGCTTGCCGAACAGCAGGGCGGTTGGGTGCTGGTCTCCGGCGGCAAGGTCGTTGCCCGCGTTCACTACGAGGTCGGTGGCCTGATGACGGCGCGTCCGGCGGAAGAGTTGGATGCGGAAATGCAGGCGTTATACGCCGCTGGCGCTGAGATCGACTGGATGTACGAACCGACCTTCTCGCCGCGCTGGTGGCCGGGCTTTCCGGAACGCCTCTCCTTCGCGACGCTCACCTGCGCGCCCTGGCGCTGGGTTCTGGTCGCGCCGTCCGAAAGGGCGCCCGAGGGCTTTGTCAATGTCGCGACCGGAGAGACGCATCCGATCGTCTGGTGAGGGATATCCAAGCCAGAAAATAGAATATCCCGCGCAAGGAATTGCGTGCCGATGCGAGCTTCAGTGTCGATCCGGTTCAGGGCCGGTTCCGCCATCATTTGCCGCCGATGGCTTGACGCTCAGGAACTATCCCGCAATTATCCGTTTGGTTACTAACGCCGTACCTTGAGTTAGCAAGTCTGAAAGGCCGGGAGCGCGCCGATCGATGCACGTACCGTCTCGGTCCGGGTCGTATACCCCTATCGAGGAACCAAGCGGAGGAGGCTTTGGTGACCGCGGATAATACCAAAACCCCGAGGATGCCCCTGGCGTTTTCCACATTGGGATGTGCGGAGCTGGAACTGGACGAGGCGCTTGCCTTGGCGGCGAACCATGGCCTCGATGCGATCGAAATTCGCGCGCTTGGCGGTATGATCGATCTGTCGGCCTATTTCACCGAACGGTTCGGCACACCGGCAGGTCTGGCCAGGGCTCTCGATCGTTCCCCCGTCGCCGTTTGCGCGCTCAACACGTCGCTGCGTCTTGTCGGGCCCACGCCGGAAGCGAAGGAGGCGTTCCTGCGCTATCTCCCCTGGGCGGAAGCGGCGGGTATCAAATCGCTCCGCGTTTTCGATGGCGGCACCACCGGCGATGATGGAGAGCTCGCCGAGGCTCTGTCGACGCTGGACTGGTGGCGCGAGACGGCCCGTCGCGAGGGCTTTGCGTCTGAAATCGTTGTGGAGACACATGATTTCCTGGTGAAGCCGGATGCCCTCGGCCGCTTTCTGGAAGCGGCACCCGATTGCGCCCTGATCTGGGATACCCATCATACATGGCGCAAGGGCGGGCAGGGTCCGGCGGAGACCTGGAAGCAGGTGCGTCACAACACGCGCCACCTTCACGTCAAGGACAGCGTCTCGAAGCCGAGCGAAAAATTGCCCTATAGCTATGTGCTTCCGGGCACCGGCGAATTTCCGATGGCGGAACTGCTCTCCGTGCTTGCCGCCGATCGCTATGACGGCGTCATGAGCCTGGAATGGGAGCGCCTGTGGCATACGCAGCTTCCGCCGCTGGATCTGGCGCTTCAGGAGGCCCGGAAGACAGAATGGTGGCCCCGGTTTCATCCGGACGGCCGGCTTTCCAGTGGTTCTGCGCGGTAGATATTCGCCCGCGTCGCCGCATCCTTGCCCGCGCTGCGGCCCGATCATGCGTTCTCTGAAGACATGGCTGGGGCTGTCACGGCCCATTTTATGGAAAATTGAATCAATAACGAAGAAAACTCGCTATAATTGAATGTTTGCAAGAATTGCTTCATTAGTGTATTAGCATAAAGTAACGCTAAATATTGAAGATGCTGTCCGTCTTGGGTTGATTATCGTTTTCAGTGCAATATTTCCGGCTCGATGCAGGGGAACACCATGAGGGTGGAGAGTGTCTGGGAGATGAAAAAGACGGATTCTGGGTGTCGCGAACCCCATGCTCTACATCCGTTTGCACTGTTTTCAGACGCAGGGCTTCCCCATCCGATGTCCGCTCGCTGCCAATCCTTCAGCCATCGGAGGCTTGATGTCCGCTAGGAGAAAGCAGACCAGCAACGACCATAACGCCCTGATTTTAGAGGCGATTGCTGGTGGTGGCCTGAGCTTTGCCGTACAGCGGATCCATAAGATCGAGACTATCGAGGACATTCTCTACGCCGAGAGCCTGGCGCGCGTGATGGATGCCGAGGGCATGGTTCACACGGCGGGCAGCTTCATGCCGCGGTTGGACGACTGGTTCGATCTCGATCTGAGAATCCTGGATATGGTTCTATCCGCCCTGGCGGCGGATTCGACGCTTATACTTGGCTGCAACCTGACCGCGGCCAATCTGTCGGCGCCGGATCGATTCGCCGATATCTTCGGCCGAATCACCCGTCAGCCCGAACTCACTCCGCGGCTTGTGGTCGAAATTACCGAAACGCATCCGCTCATCGGTGCCGCCGTCGAGCGGTTGAAGATGATCCGCGCGCTCGGTTGCCGCATCGCGATCGATGATTTCGGCGTCGGCTTCGCAACGCCGGCAAACCTGCTGCAGGTCTCGGCCGATATCGTCAAGATCGATGCGTCCTTCGTCCGTGACAACAGGCCTGGCCGCGATGGGCGCGACAGCCTGTATCACATGGTCGGTTTTGCGTCCTGTATTGCGCCGGTGGTTGTGGTCGAGGGCGTTGAGACAAAGGCTCAGTTCGAGGCGGCGCGCGCGGCGGGCGCGACGCATGTGCAGGGCTTCCTGCTGTCAAGGCCGGCGGGGTTGCAGGCGTTTCGGCGGCAAAAGGATAGGCTCGGCCTACAGGGGGTTGAATGATGATCCCGGTTTCCTTCCCGGATATCCGCGCGGCGGAACGAGCGCATGGCCCGCAAGCATCCGGCGCGGCTCCGGTCGAGATCGTCTCCGTCTCCTCTCCGGCCGCGACGGTGGCGGCATGATGAAACGCCTTTCCTTCGCGCGAGATTATGGTTTCTCCGCCGCCGTGACGGCGCGAGACGTCCAGGCGCGGGCACGGCTCGACGTGTTGTTCGAGGAGTTGCGGGAGCTGTTCTCCGGTATGGGCGATGCGCCGCCGGTTGCGCTTGTGGGCGGGGACGATCCGTATATCGCCATTCGAGCTGGATCGGGCAATATCTCCGGACGGGTGACGATCGACGCTGAAAACGGCCTCTATGTCTTTTGCGAGCTCGACCGTGCCGCCGGCATCGTTCTGGCGACGGCGAGCGAGGAGCGGTTGATCGATGAGATCGTCGCGCATCTTTCGGCCGGCGACGACGACCTTGTGCCGCGCACGATCGACAGCGCCGTCGGCGTTCTCGTCGGCCAGACCATGGAGGACGTCGAGCGCAAGCTCATCCTCCAGACGCTGCGTCACTGCAACGGCAATCTCACCCATGCCGCGTTCATGCTCGACATTCCTCTCATGGCGCTGTGCCGCAAGCTGGCCGTCTGTTTTCCGGATTCCGCAAAGGATTTGCTCCAGGGGGCAACCGGCATTGCGCGTCCGGGGGAGGGTGGTCGGCGATGAGCGCGGACGTTTTCAATATCATGGGCGGTCGCGGCACGTAGACGAAGGCATGGGTGATGACATGACGCAATTAAGCGAGGCGAAGCACGCCGGACCAAATGAGATTCGGGAAACGATCATGGACGCTTTCAGCAACAAAAGAGACCTGGCGCAAACGCAAGCGGACATTCTGTTCGATGGCTGCGTCAAGATTGTTTCGGCCTATGTCAGCCACAACACCGTCCCTCTCGGCAATCTTCCCAAGCTGATCACGGATGTACAAGAGGCGCTGCAGGCCCTGGACGGGACTGCACCGTCGGTAGGGCGGACGAAGCCCGTTCCGGCCGTCGATCTCAAGAAGTCCGTGACGAACGACTACATCATCTGCCTCGAGGACGGCAAACGCTTCAAGACGCTCAAGCGCCATCTGCGCGTCCACTACGGCATGACGCCCGAGGAATATCGCCAGAAATGGGGTCTGGCGCCGACCTATCCGATGGTGGCGCAGAATTACGCCAACCGTCGTTCGGAGCTTGCCAAGCTCTCCGGCCTTGGCGCCAACGGCAATAAGAAGGAAGTTGCCCGTTAGCGTCTCGCGTTCCTTCGAACGTGCAAAGCTCGCTCAAATCTTCCGGATAAGGATTGCACCCTTTCCGTCGCAGATGACGCGGCGGCGGCCCGGATGCTGATGGGAAGCGGTAACGACAATGGCGCCCCGCGAGGGGGCGCCATTGTCTTTTCTACGCTATTTTGCCGTCTAGATAGCGGTCATAGCCAGATCGCCGCCATTGAATGGCGGCCGGTCAGAAGACCTGGCGGAGCACGACGAAGAGTATGAAGGCGAGCGCGATCGAGGCGGGCAGCGTCAGGACCCAGGCCATCAGCATGTTGCGGACGGTCGACCATTGCAGTCCGGAACCATTGGCGGCCATGGTGCCGGCGACGCCCGAGGACAGGACATGCGTGGTGGACACCGGCAGGCCGAGATGGTCGGCGGCCCCGATCGTCAGCATGGCCACGACTTCGGCGGCGGCCCCTTGGCCATAGGTCAGATGGGTCTTGCCGATCTTTTCGCCAACGGTGACGACGATGCGCTTCCAGCCCACCATCGTGCCGAGGCCGAGCGCCAGCGCCACGGCGACCTTGACCCAGAGCGGGATGAACTTCGTCGCATTGTCGACGGCGGTGTGATATTGCTTCACCGCATTCAGGTCATCCGCGCCCATCGGCAGCAGCTTCTGCTTGTCGATCAGCTTCAAGGCCTCGCCGATGAGGTAGATGTCGTTGCGGATGTTGCCGACGAGCCCGTTCGGCAGCTTCTCCACCGAAGGATAAGAGGCGATTTCGACGCCGGTGGCATGGATATAGGCTTGCAGCGCGGGTGTCGTGGCGTCGGTCCAGGACTTGTTCTTCACCGCGTCGCTGACAACGGCCTTCGGATCGGCGGGGGCGGCGACGCCAGGCTTCAGATATTTGCCGAGGACAGTCTCAACCTGCGCCGAGGCGGTTTTGTAGGCTTCGAGATAATTGACGTCAGGCGTGCGGTTGAGCGCAAATGCCGTCGGCACCAGGCCGATCAGGATGAGCATGATCAGGCCCATGCCTTTCTGTCCGTCATTGGAGCCATGGGCGAAGCTGACGCCGGTGCAGGTGAAGATCAGCAATGCGCGAATCCACGTTGGCGGCGGTGCATTGCCCTTCGGAGCTTCATAGAGCGCCTTGTTGTGGATCAGCGCCTTGGCGACCAGGAGCAGCAGGGCGGCCAGACCGAAGCCGATGAGCGGCGACAGCAGCAGCGACAGACCGACGCTGCTCGCCTGCGACCAGTCGACGCCGCTGGTGGCGGAACCGGCGGGAGCCAGGAACTGGTTGGCAAGACCGACGCCGATGATCGAGCCGACGAGCGTATGGGAGCTCGATGCCGGCAGGCCGAGATACCAGGTGCCGAGGTTCCAGATGATTGCGGCGGTCAGCAGCGCGAAGACCATGGCGAGACCGGAGCCGGAGCCGACCTGAAGAATCAGTTCGACGGGCAACAGCGCCAGAATGCCGAAAGCGACGGCGCCGGAAGAGGTCAGCACGCCGAGAAAGTTGAAGAAGCCCGACCAGATGACGGCAAGTTCTGCCGGCATCGAACGGGTGTAGATGACGGTGGCGACCGCATTGGCCGTATCGTGGAAGCCGTTGACGAATTCAAAGCCGAGCGCGATCAGCAGCGCCAGGCCGAGCAGAATCCACGGAACCGTTGCCGCGTCGGCCAGATCGCTGCCGAGAGCATAGCCGACATAGGCAAGGCCGCCGAGCACGACGAGGCCGAAGAGCGGCAGAAACCATTTGGCGGAACCGCCCGCGCCATGAATAGGGTGATTGGCATTACCACCCTCCGCATTGCTTGAAGCGACGTCGACCATTTCAAACTCCCTTATGGCGAATAAGGTTCCTGATTTAAGCGCGGTTGATGAAGCTCTCGTGACGCATGCCGGCATACTCCCGCCATGGCTGGCCGTCCGCACCGTGCTGCTCGCCGAAAGCGTGTTGCGCGTTAAGCGCCAATCTCTAAGGAAGATGCGGCGACTTCCCGTTCAGCATCCTGATTTCGCCGCGAAAACGCCTTGTTCGGTTCAGCCGGCGTTCAGCTCCCTGGGCTTTAAATTAGCGTGTAAGGGACTTGGATAGGGGTCTATCAAGATGAGATTGTCCGTGATTGCCATCGCTGCCGTGCTCGGTGGGTTGGCCGTATCTTCGGCAGAAGCAATGCCCGTTCCCGCCGTCGGGACCGTGGCTGCGGCGCCGGTCGTCAAGGTCGATTATGCCTGCGGCCGCGGCTGGCATCTGACGCCTTGGGGCGAATGCAGGCCGAACCGCCGAGGGCCGCCGCGCGGCTACTACGGTTGGGGCAACAGGCCGCCACCGCCGCCGTGGGGCTGGCATGGCCACCGCCCCCATCGCGATCGATGGGAACGTGACGGCTGGCGCGACCGCCGCCGGGATTGGTAAAAACGAGACACACCGCCGTCACATGGCGGCGGTGTGTCGCTTAATCCACTACGGGCGGTTTTGTCCGCGGGCCGTGCGCGGTCCACCACATGCCGGCCACGACCGCCAGCAGCGCCAGCAGGATCGTCGCCAGGCTCTTGGCATGCAAGACAATGTCCGAGAGCCTTGGCCGGATGAGATCGGCGGTGTTGAAATTTTCGCCGCTGAACCGGCAAAGAATGAGCGACAGATTGTTCCGCACGAGAGCAGCGTCGATCTCGGAGACGAGATCGCCGGCGGCTGCCATTTCGTCCTTCATGGTCCGCATCCGTAGCAGCACCGCCTTTGCGGCGGCGAGATAGGCATGCGAACATTCGTTGAAGGGACTTTCCTCGTCGCTGACGCTTCCCGGCATCACGCCCCAGAGGCAATAGCTGCGCTGGATCTGCGCGAAGTTCAGGACACGGCGGAAGGTCTCGTCGGTATCCGTTGCCGCGGCGGCAAGCGTGACGATGCGCCCATAATAGGGATCGATCACGGCCATTTCGCCATGCGTCAGGCTCGGTATCGGGATGCCGGCGTGGCTTCCTGACGAGCCGCCGCCATGAGCGGCCACCGATGTCGGCCAGCCCAGCGCCATCAGGCAGATCAGCAAGAGCAGTGCGCTACAGCCCATCAGGCATTTCCCGCGCACAGTACCGTGCGCGGGATGCGTTGAACCTGTCATCTCAGGCCTGGCGCAGAGCCGCGCGACCGTAGCGAGCCTGCGGCAGATCGCGCTCGGCCCATGCCCCGAAAGCAAGGCCGAGTGTCGTCCACAGGATGGCGTGCATCCCGAGCGACGTGATCCGGAACTGCCAGAGAACGATGGCCGAGAATTGCTCCGGCACCTCGTTGATCGGCGGGAGCAGGTACTGGATCAGCGCGATGAAGACGAAATAGCCGATGCCGGCAAGGATCGCGCTGTTCCATAAGCCGTAACGCGCCGCCAGCCGGCGGCCGAAACCCACCGCGACGATCATGCCGACGATGGAAGCCACGATCATGATGAAGAACAGTTCGGTCCTGGCGCCTATCGTATCGGGGTTGCCGACAGCCGGCGGATTGGCCGGATATTTGAGGTCGGGAACCAGCGAAATCGCCACGAAAGCCGCGATGGCGAGCAATGCAGCCGTGCCTCGTGCGCCGAGTGGGCTGATCCGGCCATAGACGAAGGCAAAGACCAGGGCGAAGAGGCCGCCCACCGCCGTTGCGTAGATCATGATGCCGGTGAAGAGACCGAGGCCCGCCTGCGTGGCGCGGCTGACGATTTCCGGCTCTGATGCTTCGCCTGCGGCTTGTGCGGCCTTTTCCTCAAAGCCGATCGCCCAATCGACGAGCGGTTCGCCGAAGATGCGGGCGAAGATAAAAATAAGAATACCAGCGAGCGCTCCGACCAGCATGCCGCGGAGCAAAAGACGTCCAACCATGTTCCTGATCCCTTAGTGGCAGGGGAAACCGAGCAGATGACGGCCGTCATGCACGAATTCGTGCACATACATGCCCGAGATCAGCGATGTCGCGCCTTCCTCGGCGCCGACGAAATAGATCGCCAGCAACATCAGAAGACCGGCGAAGATCGCCCAGGGCAGGATTTCGCCGAGCGGGATCGGCGTTGGGATCGCGGATGGTGCGAATGCGGTGTCAGACATTTCATTCCCTCTTCAGAATAGCGCGTTCCATTTGCGGAAGGGTTTTTTACGGGAAGGGTCTGGCTCTCTGGGGGCGGTATCCGCCCGTCGATTACAGTGGCGCGACCGCGCCGGGATTTCACCGGCTTCCACATCCGTAAGACTGAGTTTATATCTGGCTGTAAAGACGATTGTCAATCAACGCGCCGCCGCCAGCAAGGATGATCGCGGCGCATCCGGCCCGAGGAAGTCCAATAGCATGAGAGCGCATCTGAGCTGGGTTTGCCACGGGCCGACCGAGGCCAACCGCAACAGCCGTTTTCCGGCCGATGAGCCGCTGGAGGTAAAGGCTGCGCAACAGGCCAGGACACTTGCCGAGCAGCTCGGAACCGTCGATCGGGCCTGGTCCAGTCCGGCTCTGCGGGCGCGCCAGACGGCCGCGGCGCTCGGGCTTGACGGCGTGGCCGAGCCCGCCTTTCGGGAATGCGACTACGGCCACTGGCAGGGCAAGAGCATCGCCGACCTCAATCATAGTGATCCCGAAGCCCTGGCGCTCTGGATGCTGGATCTGGATGCGGCGCCGCATGGCGGCGAGGCGCTGTCCTCGGTCTTTGCGCGCGTCGGTGGGTGGATGAAAGGCCATGTCGCCGACAGCGGCCACACCGTCGCCGTGACCCATGCGACCGTCATCCGCGCCGCCGTCCTCCATGCACTGCAAGCGCCATCCTCGGTATTCTGGTCGATCGATGTCGAGCCGCTCGGCATCGTGGAGATGACCAGCGACGGCCGCCGCTGGCAGCTTCGTTTCCCGAACGTCGCGAGATAGCTATTCCAGGAAAAGTGCGTCGGCGGTTTTCTGTCCGGAATTGCGTAGAAACAATCAGTTAGAGCGCTGAAGCGCTCTAACGATCAGCGGCCCGCCTTGGCCCGCTGCCGTTCGAAACGGATGAGATAGCCGGCAAGACCGAGTGTCATCAGGGCAAGCCCGTACCAGGTGATGGCGTAGACCAGGTGACTATTGTGGAAGACGATCTGCGTCAGGCCGCCGACCGGCAGGTCGCCGGGATTCTTCGTATCGTCCGCATCGATGAAATAGGGCGCGACGTTTTGCAGGCCGCGCACCTCGGCGATCGCCGTGACGTCGCGCGAATACCAGCGCTCTTCCGCCGCCACGTTGGAGCGCAGCAGCGTGCCCTTCGGCTCGTTGATCCGCAGCAGGCCGGTGACGGTGGTCTCGCCGCTGAGTTCTCCGGCGGGCCGGGTGTCCGGATTGCGCTTGGCGGTCGGCACGAAGCCGCGGTTGATGACGACAACGGTTCCGTCGGCCTCCCGCATCGGCGTCAGCACCCAGTAGCCCGGCCCGAGCGCGGTCGAGGCATAGACCTGCGTTTCCTTGTCGTTGAGGAAGGTGCCGGTCGCCTGGACGCGCTTGTATTCATAGCCGGCGGCATCGATTGCGGGCCATTCCGCCGGGCCGGGCGCGGCGACGGGCGGTGCATGAACGCGCGCATCGACGCGGGCGATCAGGTCGAGCTTCCAGGACAGCCGCTGCACCTGCCAGGTGCCGAGCCCAATGAGCAGGGCGGTCAACAGCAGCAGCAGGATCACCCATATGGCGAGCTTCAGCGTCGAGCGCGTTTTTTCGGAGAGAGAGTCGGTCGGGATATCGGTCAAGGCGCAAAGCTCCATCGGAGGCGCAAAAGATCCGGCGGAAACATCACGCCGGAAAGGGCGGGCATCCCTCTAGACGCCCGCCGCTTCATTCTTACGGCATGTTGCGCATCATCTCGGGCGACATGACCATCATGTTGGTATTGAGGTGATGCATGACCCAGAGCGAGCCGGAGAGCGCGATGATCACCAGGACGATGGTGAAGATCAGCGCCATCATGTTCCAGCCGCCTTCCGACTTGGTGTTCATGTGCAGGAAGTAGATCATGTGCACGACGATCTGGATGGCGCCGAAGACCATGATCAGCACGGCGGTGACGACCGGATCGGCAAAGACCTTGCCCATGACCAGCCAGAAGGGAATGGCGGTCAGGATGACGGAGAGGACGAACCCCGTCATATAGCTCTTGAACGTGCCGTGGCTGGCTTCGTGGCCGCCATGTCCATGGTCGTGGCCATGGGCGTCGGCGGAATGATGCGAATGATTGGCGTTCGAGCTCATCCGAGAACTCCCATGAGGTAGACGAAGGAAAACACGCCGATCCAGACGACGTCGAGGAAGTGCCAGAACATCGACAGGCACATCAGGCGACGCTTGTTCTCGGGGATCAGGCCGTGCTTGGCGGTCTGCACCATCAGCGTGATCAGCCAGACGATGCCGACGGTGACGTGCAGGCCGTGGGTGCCGACCAGCGTGAAGAAGGCCGACAGGAAGGCGCTGCGCTGCGGGCCGGCGCCTTCGAGGATCAGGTGATAGAACTCGTAGAGCTCGAAATAGATGAAGGCCGCGCCGAACAGGCCGGTGATCGCCAGCCACATCAGCGTTCCGGACTTGTTGCCCTTCTCCATCGCCAGCATGGCGAAACCATAGGTGATGGAGGAGAAGAGCAGCATCGCCGTGTTGAGGGCGACGAGCGGCAGCTCGAACAGGTCGGCCGGCGACGGGCCGGCCGCATAGCTGTGGCCGAGCACGGCATAGGTGGCGAAGAGGACTGCGAAGATCAGGCAGTCGCTCATGATGTAGATCCAGAAGCCCAGCATGGTGCTGCCTTCGGGATGATGCTCCTCCGTCAAATAGAATGCGGGGGTCTCGCCGTCCTTGAGAGCGTGTGAGGTATGGGTCGTCATAGGTCTTATACCTGTCCTGCGAGCAGCTTCGTACGCTCGTTCTCGGTCTTCACGACCTCGTCGGCGGGGATGTAGAAATCGCGCTTATAGTTGAAGGTATGGCCGATCGTAACGACGATCATGGCAGCGAAGGTGATGGCGGCGAGCCACCACATGTACCAGATCATGCCGAATGCGAAGGCGATGGAGAGAACGCCCAGGATGATGCCGGTGCCGGTGCTCTTCGGCATGTGGATCGGGATGAAGCCCTCGGTCGGACGCGTGTGGCCGCGGTTCTTCATGTCCCACCAGGCGTCGTGGTCGTACACGATCGGCGTCAGCGCGAAATTATATTCCGGCGGCGGCGACGAGGTCGACCATTCCAGCGTGCGGCCGTTCCATGGGTCGCCGGTAACATCGCGCAGCTCTTCGCGTTTGATGAAGCTGACGACGAGCTGGATGAGGAAGGAGGCGATGCCGATGGCGATCATCACGGCGCCGAGCGCGGCGATGATAAAGTAGATCTGCAGCGACGGATCGTCGAACTGCGAGACGCGGCGGGTGACGCCCATCAGGCCGAGAACGTAGAGTGGCATGAAGGCGAAGTAGAAGCCGACGACCCAGAACCAGAAGGACATCTTGCCCCAGAAGGGATCGAGCTTGAAGCCGAAAGCCTTCGGGAACCAGTAGGCGATGCCCGCGAACATCCCGAACAGCACGCCGCCGATGATGACGTTGTGGAAGTGGGCGATCAGGAACAGCGAGTTGTGCAGCACGAAGTCGGCCGGCGGAACCGCGAGCATGACGCCGGTCATGCCGCCGATGGTGAAGGTGACCATGAAGGCCACGGTCCACAGCATCGGCACTTCATAGCGGATGCGGCCGCGATACATGGTGAAGAGCCAGTTGAACAGCTTGGCACCCGTCGGGATCGAAATGATCATCGTCGTGATGCAGAAGAAGGAGTTGACGCTGGCGCCCGAACCCATGGTGAAGAAGTGGTGCAGCCAGACGAGGTACGACAGGATGGTGATGACCACGGAGGCGTAGACCATCGAGGCGTAGCCGAAGAGGCGCTTGCTGGAGAAGGTGGCGACGACTTCCGAGAACACGCCGAAGGCCGGCAGGATCAGGATGTAGACTTCCGGGTGGCCCCAGATCCAGATGAGGTTGACATACATCATCGGGTTGCCGCCGAGGTCGTTGGTGAAGAAGTTCGTGCCGGCGTAGCGGTCGAGCGACAACAGGGCAAGAACGGCGGTCAGGACCGGGAAGGCGGCGACGATCAAAACGTTGGTGCAGAGCGCGGTCCAGGTAAAGACCGGCATTTTCATCATGGTCATGCCCGGTGCGCGCATCTTGACGATGGTGGCCACCAGGTTGATGCCGGACAGAAGCGTGCCGATACCGGCGACCTGCAGGCCCCAGATATAATAGTCGACGCCGACGCCGGGACTATAGGCGCTTCCCGAAAGCGGCGGATAGGCGAGCCAGCCGGTACGGGCGAATTCGCCGATGAACAGCGAGATCATGATGATGATCGCGCCGGCCGTCGTCATCCAGAAGGAGAAGTTGTTGAGGAAGGGGAAGGACACGTCGCGCGCGCCGATCTGCAGCGGGACGACGAAGTTCATCAGGCCCGTCACCATCGGCATCGCCACGAAGAAGATCATGATCACACCATGGGCGGTGAAGACCTGGTCGTAATGGTGCGGCGGCAGGTAGCCTTCCGAGCCGTTGAAGGCGAGCGCCTGCTGCGCACGCATCAGCAGCGCATCGGAAAAGCCGCGCAGCAGCATGATCAGCGCCAGGATGATGTACATGATACCGATCTTCTTGTGATCGATACTGGTGAACCATTCCTTCCAGAGATAACCCCAGAGGCGGAAATAGGTGAGCACGCTCAAGAGAGCGATGCCGCCGATCGCCACGCCGATGAAGGTCACGACGAGGATCGGTTCGTGATAGGGGATAGCGTCGAGCGACAGCCGACCGAAGATGAATTTATAGAGGTCCGGGTTGGAAAACATGGATTGCCTCTGTCCTTATAGATATCTTGTTACTGAGCGCACCGGATCAATGACCCTCGTGCTGCGCCGGCTGCGAGGAACCGTTCGACGAATCCGAAGACGAGCCGTCGCCCATGTCCATGCCCGGCATGGAATTGTCGCCATGCTGCATCGTGTGGGCCGCGGAAGCATCGGCCTTCACCGGCGTAACGTCCTCGTGACCCGCATCGCGGTTATCATGGATCAGACGCTCGCGGTTTTCCAGGCTTTCCTTGCCGGCGCCGCCCTTGGCGTCGATATGCATCATTTCGCTCATGCACATCTTGCTCGGATCGGCGCACATGTTGAGGATGGCGTCGTAGAGGCCCGTATCGGCGACGTTATAATAGCGAACGGGTTCCCGTTCGCTCGGCTTGGCCAGCGCGAGGTATTCCGGACGGCCGAGCGTCGTGCCCTGGCTCTTGGCCTTCTCGACCCACTGGTCGAAATCCGCCTGGGAGAGGCCATGGAACTTGAAGCGCATGTGCGAGAAGCCGGCGCCGCTGTAGTTGGCGGACAGGCCCTGATATTCGCCCGGATGATTGATCACGGCATGCAGCTTCGTCTCCATGCCCGGCATGGCGTAGATCTGGCCGGCAAGCGCGGGGACGAAGAAGGAGTTCATCACCGCAGAGGCCGTGATCTTGAAGTTGATCGGCGTATCGACCGGAGCGGCCAGTTCGTTGACCGTGGCGATGCCGAGATCGGGATAGAAGAACAGCCATTTCCAGTCGAGCGCGACGACTTCGACGGTCAGCGGCTTGACGTTCTCCGCGATCGGCTTGTCGGCCGCGATGCGGTCGAGCGGCCGGTAGGGATCGAGCTGGTGGGTGCTGATCCAGGTCACCGCGCCGAGCGCGATGATGATGGCCAGCGGCGCCGACCAGATAACCAGTTCGAGGCGGGTCGAATGATGCCAATCGGGCTCATAGGCCGCCGCCGTGTTCGACTGGCGATATTTCCAGGCGAAGAACAGGGTGAGGAAGATCACCGGTATGATGATGATCAGCATCAGGACGGTCGAGACGACGATGAGGTCGCGTTGCTGCACGGCGATGTCGCCGGAGGGAGCCATCACCACCATGTTGCAGCCCGAAAGCAGCAAAATCAGCGGGAGGACAAATAAGCGGCTGAAAATCTTCGATAGTCTTAGCACGTCTTAAAGCTCTTTTTGTTTCGACCGTACCGCGACTAAAGGACGGCGGTCATGAACGGTATGAGGTGTTTCGTCGCACCGCAGCAAGTTCGGGTGCAACGCGGTATCGGGCAGAGTCCCACCTACCGGGAAAATCCTGAGAAATCCAGAAGGTTTTCCAATCGTCGGCTGCTTTTACTGCGGGCCAATATAGCCGGATCGCGGGAAATGGCTACCGATGAGGGCACGTCAACCCGGCATTGCGGCGGCAGAGGCGAAATTGGACGGAATCGACGGCTAATTTGCGAATTATTTCATGCCCGACACTTGATAAGTTCGCAAGTTTGATCAACATTTTAACTGTACGCGAGTTCGTGGAGGAGTTCGCGTCTGGAGAGGGAGGCTCTCACACATGGTCAGCGTCACGCATGAAGCATTAAACCCAACATCGACAGGATTTGAACGCGACGCTCGCAGCATGCATGCTGACGAAACTGTCGCACCCGGAAACATTGCCATCGGCGTGATTATCGGTCGCACGTCCGAGTTTTTCGATTTCTTCGTCTACGCCATCGCATCGGTCCTGGTTTTCCCGAAGCTGATCTTCCCCTTCGCGGATCCCCTGCATGGCACCATGCTTTCCTTCCTGATCTTTTCGCTTGCCTTCATCGCCCGCCCGATCGGTTCGTTTATCTTCATGGCGATCGACCGTGCCTATGGCCGCGGCGTCAAGCTGACGATCGCGCTCTTCCTGCTCGGCGGCTCGACGGCGTCGATGAGCTTCCTGCCCGGCTATGCCGAAATCGGCGGCTATGCGATCCTTCTGCTCGCCATCTTCCGCATCGGTCAGGGTCTGGCGCTCGGCGGCGCCTGGGACGGCCTTGCCTCGCTGCTGGCGCTGAACGCGCCGACCAACCACCGCGGCTGGTTTGCGATGATCCCGCAGCTCGGCGCGCCGATCGGCTTCATGCTGGCAAGCGCGCTCTTTGCTTACTTCGTCATGAGCCTGTCGACCGTTGACTTTGTCGATTGGGGCTGGCGCTATCCGTTCTTCTGCGCCTTCATGGTCAACGTCGTCGCGCTTTTCGCCCGGCTTCGCCTGGTCGCCACGCCGGAATTCGGGGCGCTGCTGGAGCGCCACGAGCTGGAGCCGGTCAAGATGACGGAGCTTCTGCGCGTGCATGGCCGCGACGTGCTCATCGGCGCCTTCGTGCCGCTGGCAAGTTTCGCGACCTTCCATCTGGTCACGGTCTTCCCGCTCAGCTGGGTGACGCTTTATAGCGAGCAGTCGGCGGGATCGTTCCTGCTGGTGGAATTCATCGGCGCGATCTGCGGCATCGTTGCGATCATCTGTTCCGGCTTGCTGGCCGACCGTATCGGCCGGCGCAATCAACTGGCCGTCGGCGCCGTATTGATCGCCATCTTCGCCTTTGTCGCGCCCTGGCTGCTCGACGGCGGCGTGACCGGCCGCCACATCTACGTGGTTCTCGGCTTCACGCTGCTCGGCCTTTCCTTCGGCCAGGCCGCCGGCGCCAGCGCCTCGCGCTTCAGCCGGAACTATCGCTATAGCGGTTCGGCGTTGACTTCCGACCTTTCCTGGCTGCTCGGCGCCGGCTTTGCACCCTTCGTGGCGCTCAGCCTCTCCAGCCAGTTCGGCCTGGTCTATACCAGCCTCTACCTGCTCTCCGGCGTCGTCTGCACGCTTGTCGCGATCTTCTTCAGCAAGACGCTGGAAACGCGCGACACCTGATGAACCTTTGGAGCATCCAAAAGCCGCGGCGTGAGAGCGCCGCGGCTTTTTCTTTTGGTCAGACCGTATGCATCGCCCATGCGATCAGAGGCGCGGCAAGCACATTGGTCAGACCGACCAACACCATGACCAGCCCGGCAATAGAACCCTCCTCGCGGCCGATCTCATGTGCCTTGGCGACGCCGACGCCATGCGCGCCCATGCCGAACAGCGCGCCCCGCGCCAGGCCGGAATGCAGCGGTAGGAGACGCAGTAACGTCTGCCCGGCGACGGCGCCGAAAAGGCCGGTGATGACCACGAACACCGCCGTTAGATTGGGCACGCCGCCGATATCGCCGGAGACGACCATGGCGAAAGGCGTGCTGATCGAACGCGGCATCAGGCTGAGGCGCAGGCTTTCATCCAGGCCGAAGAGGCTGGCGAGCCCCCAGGCCGACACCATTGCCGTCGTACTGCCGACGGAGACGCCGACAAGGAGGATCGGCCAATAGCGCTTGATGAGTGCGCGTTGTTCGTAGATCGGCACGGCGAAGGCAACGGTTGCGGGACCGAGCAGCGCCAGCAGCCAATGTGTGTCGCGCATGTAGTCCTGATAGCTTGCGTGCAGGACGACGGCGATCGCGATCAGGACAGCCGGCGCGGCAAACAGCGGCGACAGCCAAACCACCGGCCAGCGGCGATAGAGCGCCTTCGAGAGATAGTAGAGAACGATCGTCGCGACCGGCCAGAAAAGGGTCAGCCCGATGGCTTCAGCCGCGAGCATGGCGGGAGCCTTCCTGGCGCATCATCAGCCGGTATCCAATATCGATCGCCAGCGCCGTGACGCTCATGACGATGATCGTGCCGACCAGGATCACGGCGATGATCTTCAGTCCGATAAGTCCGATGAACTCGCGATGATCGAGAACGGCAAGTACCGCCGGAACGAAGAACAGCAGCATTTCGGCGAGAAACCATTCCGCGCCGCGCCGCATGCTGCCGATGCTGACCTTGCCGCTGGCAAACAGGCCGAGCACCAGCAGCATGCCGACGATCGCGCCGGGGACAGGCAAGTGGGTGACGCGCACGATCCCTTCGCCCGCCTGCCAGAAGGCGAGCAGCAGGATGATCTGAGCGAGGCGGCTCAGTCTGGGGCGGTTTTGCAGGTCGATACGCATGGACGGACACCCGGGAAGATTGACAGTGTAAACATAGGTCTTCGCAGCCTATGAACAAAATGAATTGATTTCATAAAATCCAGTCTGATATGGAATAGACATGGAGCTTCGGACATTGCGCGCCTTCGTCGAGGTCGTGCGCCAGGGCGGCTTTTCGGAGGCGGCCAAGGTGGTGTTTACGACCCAATCCGCCGTCAGCAAGGCCGTCCGCCAGTTGGAGGACGAGCTTGGCCTGCCGCTGCTCAACCGTATCGGCCATCGCACGACGCTGACCGATGCCGGCGAGGTGGTCTATCGCCGTGCTCTCGCGATTCTTGCCGGGCGCGACGATCTTGTCGCCGAACTTGCCGAGCTGCGCGGGCTCTCGCGTGGCACGCTCAGGCTCGGCCTGCCGCCGATCGGCAATGATGTGCTGTTTGCGCCGCTCTTCGCCGTCTTCCGCGGTCGCTATCCCGGCATCGAGATCAAGCTGGTGGAGCAGGGGGCCAAGCGGCTGGAGGAGATGGTGCTGTCGGGCGAAGTCGATCTCGGTGCTTCGCTGCTGCCCGTGCCGGAGGTTTTCGAGTGGCGGAGCGTGCGCCGGGAGCCGATGCATGCGCTCCTGCCTTCGGGGCACCCGCTGGAGAGCAGCGAGACGGTGCCGCTGGCCGCGCTCAAGGACAACCCGTTCATCCTGTTCGAGAGCGGCTTCGCGCTGAACGGCATTATCCTGGATGCCTGCCGCACCGCCGGCTTCCAGCCCGATATCGTTGCCCGCTCAAGCCAGATCAATTTCATCATCGAACTGGTCGCCGCCGGCCTCGGCGTCGGCTTCCTGCCTCGACTGATGGCAGAGCAGCGCAGCCGCGCGGGCGTCAGCCATGCCTTGGTCGCCGAGCCGTCGATGGAATGGCACATGGCCTGGATCTGGCGGCGCGGCGGCTATCTCTCGCATGCCGTCCGCGCCTGGCTGGACCTCGCTGGCGAGGAATCATCCAAATCTTGACCCTCCTTTCAAGCTTTTGTGATAGAAACGGGCATGCTAAAACTTGAAAACGGTAGTCAAGAAAAATATAGGCTATCGCACCACCGTCAAAGACGGGGTTTTCAAGCGAGAGGACGCCCATGACTTTTTCCTTTACCCATCTCACCAGCGCCCTGGCGCTTGCCGCTGGCCTCGCGGTTGCTCCGCTGATGGCCAATGCCGCCGATTCCGAAGGCATCGTCGTTTACAATGCGCAGCACGAGACGCTGACCCAGGCCTGGGCGGATGGCTTTACCAAGGAAACCGGCATCAAGGTGACGATCCGCAACGGCAGCGACATGCAGTTTGCCAACCAGATCGTCGAGGAAGGCGCAGCGTCTCCCGCCGACGTCTATCTGACGGAAAATTCTCCGGGCATGACGCTGGTCGATAGCAACAAGCTCTTCGCCCCGGTCGATGCCGATACGCTGGCGCAGGTGCCGGAAACTTTCAAGGCAGCAGATGGAAACTGGATCGGCGTTGCCGCCCGCTCCACGGTTTTCGCCTATGACAAGACCAAACTGAAGGAAAGCGATCTGCCGAAGTCGCTGCTCGACCTCGCCGATCCCGCATGGAAGGGCCGTTGGGGCGCTTCGCCGGCCGGCGCCGATTTCCAGGCGATCGTCAGCGCGTTTCTGGAGCTGAAGGGCGAGGATGCCACCCGCGCCTGGCTGAAGTCGATGAAGGAAAATGCCAGCTTCTACAAGGGTAACAGCGTTGCCATGAAGGCCGTCAATGCCGGCGAGATCGAAGGCGCGGTGATCTATCACTACTACTGGTTCGGCGATCAGGCGAAGACCGGCGAAAACAGCAAGAACGTCCTCCTGCATTACTTCAAGAACCAGGATCCGGGCGCTTTCGTCAGCATTTCCGGCGGCGGCGTCCTCGCCTCCAGCCAGCACCAGAAGGAGGCCCAGGCATTCCTGAAGTGGATCACCGGCAAGGGCGGCCAGGCCGTTCTGCGCGACGGCGATTCCTATGAATATGCCGTCGGCAACGGTGCCGAATCCAATCCGAAGCTGGTGCCGATCAAGGATCTGCAGGCCCCGAAGGTCGAGCCTTCCAAGCTGAACAGCAAGAAGGTCACCGATCTGATGACGGAAGCCGGGTTGATCTAAGCTCTTGCATCACTGTCGCATGCCCTGCTAGGGGCATGCGGATGGCCATCTGGCCAATTCGATCCCGGCAATCGCCTTTCAACGGCGGTTGCCTTCCTGTTTCAGGGTGTGAAAGGCAGCTGAGACTTGCTGCAGAAGAACACATATGCCGCGCCGGCCGATCGGGTTGCCGCCACGCGATTGCCCTCGCGGACAGCTGCGCCTCGCGGCCGTGTTCCGCATGCTTCCGTCGTCGCCCTTGCATCCGTCGTCGCGCTTCTGAGTCTGGTGCCGCTCGGCTTCATCATCTGGATCACCGTCGAGACCGGCTGGGCCCAGGTCGTCGCGCTTATCTTCCGCAACCGCGTCGGCGAGTTGCTGACCAATACCGTCCTTCTCGAAGTCTGGACCATCCCGCTTTGCATCCTGCTTGCCGTCACGCTCGCCTGGCTGACCGAGCGCACCGATATCCCCGGCGCGCGCCTGTGGTCCTGGCTGGCGGTCGCGCCGCTTGCCGTGCCGGCTTTCGTGCACAGCTACGCCTGGGTCAGCCTGGTGCCCGGCATGCGCGGGCTGTCGAGCGGCGTGCTCGTGTCGGTGCTGGCCTATTATCCCTTCCTCTATCTGCCGGTGGCGGCAGCGCTGCGCCGCCTCGATCCGGCGATCGAGGATGCCGCCGCCTCGCTCGGCCTTGGCCCCTGGCGCGTCTTCTTCCGCGCGATCCTGCCGCAGCTCCGCCTCGCCATCTGCGGCGGCTCGCTGCTGATCGGCCTGCACCTGTTGGCGGAATACGGTCTCTACGTGATGATCCGCTTCGATACCTTCTCGACCGCGATCGTCGATCAGTTCCAGTCCGCCTATAACAGCCCGGCCGCCAACATGCTCGGCGGCGTTCTTGTCTTCTGTTGTCTTCTGCTGCTTGGCATCGAAGTGTTGGTGCGTGGCAACGAGCGCTATGCCCGCGTCGGCTCCGGTGCCGCCCGCCCGACAGACCGCCGCCGTCTCGGCTGGTTTCTTCTCCCCGCCATTGCGCTGCCGGTCATAACCGCCGTGCTCACGCTCGGCGTGCCCTTCGTGACGCTGGCGCGCTGGCTCTACCTCGGCGGCGCCGGCGTCTGGCGGATGGATACGGTGGGCAATGCCTTCCTGCAGACCATCGGCCTGGCGATTGCCGGCGGTTTGTTGGCAACCGTCGCCGCCATTCCCATGGCCTGGCTCTCGGTGCGTACGCCGGGCCGGTTGCAGCGCATCCTCGAAGCCTGCCATTATTATGTCGGCTCGCTGCCGGGCGTCGTTGTCGCCCTGGCGCTGGTGTCGATCACTGTGCGGCTGATCCTGCCGCTATATCAGACCTTCGCGACGCTGCTGCTTGCCTATGTCCTGTTGTTCCTGCCGCGCGCCATGGTGGGCTTGCGCGCCAGCATCGCCCAGGCCCCGGTCGAGCTCGAACGCGCCGCCATGGCGCTCGGCCGCACGCCGGCCCAGGCCGTGCGACAGATCACCATGCGCCTTGCAGCCCCCGGCTTTGCCGCCAGCGTCGCGCTGGTCGCCCTCGGCATCACCAACGAATTGACGGCGACGCTGATGCTGTCGCCGAACGGCACGGTGACGCTGGCAACGAAATTCTGGTCGCTGACCAGCGAGATCGATTACGTCTCCGCCGCGCCCTACGCCTTCATGATGGTGGTGCTGTCACTGCCGCTCACCCTTCTCCTTTACGTGCAATCCAAGCGGACGGCCGGACAATGACCTTTCTGGCGATCAAGACCATCAGCAAGCATTACGGCCCGGTGCACGCGCTGGACAACATAAACCTCTCGGTCGCGGCCGGCAGCCGCACCGCCATCGTCGGCCCGTCCGGCTCCGGCAAGACGACGCTGCTGCGCATCATTGCAGGCTTCGAGACACCGGATGCCGGCCAGGTGATGCTGGAAGGCGAAACGCTGGCGGATGGTCCGGCCGTCGTGCCCGCTCATCGCCGCGGCATCGGCATCGTCTCGCAGGACGGCGCCTTGTTTCCGCATCTGAGCGTGGCCGACAACATCAGCTTCGGCATGGAACGCGGACGGCCGGATCGCGCCGAGCAGATCAACGCGCTCATCGACATGGTCGAGCTCGATCGCAACATGCTCGATCGCCGCCCGCACCAGCTCTCCGGCGGCCAGCAGCAGCGCGTGGCGCTTGCCCGTGCGCTTGGCCGCAAGCCAAGGCTGATGCTGCTCGACGAACCCTTTTCCGCGCTCGACACGGGTCTGCGTGAAAACATGCGCAAGGCCGTCGCCCGCGTGCTGCAGATCGCCGGCATCACGACGATCCTGGTGACGCACGATCAGGCGGAAGCGCTGTCCTTCGCCGACCAGGTGGCCGTTCTGCGCGATGGCAGGGTGGTGCAGGCCGGAACACCGCAATCGCTGTATCTCAATCCGAAAGACCGCGAGACCGCGACCTTTCTCGGCGACGCCATCCTGCTGCCGGCCGACCTTGGCGACGGCTTTACCAATTGTGCGCTGGGGGCCATTCCGGCCGATACCAATGGCCGGCAGGGGCGTGCCGACATCATGCTGCGGCCCGAGCAATTGCGCCTGAGCGTCATCGATGACGCCGGCACGGGCGCCGCGTGCGCCGGCAAAGTCGTCGATGTCGAATTCGGCGGTGCCGTCTGCACGGTGACGGTCGTTCTTTCCAAGGCCAACGGCGCCGCGACCCTGAACATCAAAAGTTCCGGTGTCGGGCTGCCCGAGGTCGGCAGCATGGTGTCCGTCACCGTCCTTGGCAAAGCGCATGTCTTCGACAAGCCTGACGCTTGAGCTGCTTTTGGGTTGAAGCCATCGGCGCTTTGGGGAAGATAGGGCAAGCCCACCGTCATGGCCGATGCCAAAGGAACTCTCCATGTCTCTTCCCGATGAGATCGCCCAGGATCTCCCTTTTCTGACGTCCCTCCGCCATAATCTGCATGCCCACCCGGAATTGGGTTTCGAGGAGGAGCGCACCAGCGGCATCGTCGCGACATTGCTGGAAGAGGCGGGCATCGCCGTGCATCGCGGCCTCGGCAAGACCGGCGTCGTCGGCACGCTGCAGGTGGGCAACGGCACCCGCCGCATCGGCCTTCGCGCCGATATGGACGCGCTTGCCATGCCGGAAAAGGGCAACAGGCCCTATAGATCCACCATCCCCGGCAAGATGCACGCCTGCGGCCATGACGGCCACACGACGATGCTTTTAGGGGCTGCCCGGCAGCTGGCGGCGACGCGCGGCTTTTCCGGCACGGTGCACTTCATCTTCCAGCCGGCCGAGGAAGGGCGCGGCGGTGCGAAGCGCATGGTCGAGGAGGGGCTTTTCGATCTCTTCCCCTGCGACGCCGTCTACGGCCTGCACAACATGCCCGGCCTTGACGTCGATGAGATGGCGGTGGTCGAGGGACCGCAGCTCGCCTCCTCGGATAGCTGGCGCATCACCTTTCGCGGCACCGGCACCCATGGGGCCAAGCCGCACCTCGGCAAGGACCCGATCACGGCGGCGGCGACATTCCTCTCCTCATTGCAGACCATCGTCGGCCGCGTCGTCGATCCGCTGCAGCCGGCCGTCGTCAGCGCCTGCTCGCTGCAGGCCGGCGACCCCAAGGCGCTGAACGTCATTCCCGACACGGTCGAGATCGGCGGCACGGCGCGCGCCTATACGCCCGAAGTCCGCGATCAGCTCGAACAGGAGATCGGCCGGCTGGCGCAGGGCACGGCGGCGATGTACGGTATTGCGGTCGATTATCTGTTCGAGCGCCGCATCCCGCCGGTCGTCAACGACCCCGAGGCGACCGTCCGCGCCCTGAAGGCGGCGAAAAGCGTCTTCGGCGAAGAAGTCCTCACCCGCTTCCCGCCCTCCACCGCCGGCGACGATTTCGCCTTTTTCGGCCAGAATGCTCCCGGCTGCTACGTCTGGCTCGGCAACGGCCCGGCCGTCGACGGAGCGCTGCATCACAACACGGCTTATGATTTCAACGACGATGCCATTGCGTCGGGCGTGGCATTCTGGACGACATTGGTGGAGCAGGAGTTGGAGGGCTAAGCAGAAGTCTTTGAGTCTGCTGAGCCTCTGTCACTCCGTGACAGAGGGGGGTGTGCACTCTCCGCGAATGCGTAGTTAAGATCAGGCGAAGAGCCTAAACCTCCCCAAGCACCGCCGTCTCCAACACTCGTCCCGTCACCACATCGGAAATGCCGCGATCGGTCTGGTGCGGCCCGATGTTGCAGGCGAGCGTCGCGCCGAAGCAGGCCTTGAAGACAAGGTAGGGCGGCTGCCAGTCGACGATCTTTTCCATCGCTTCGCGAAGGGCGCTGAAGGTCCGCGCGGTCTCCTCAAGCGGCGCGTCGCCGACGAGGCCGGACAGCGGCAGCGGCAGCACGATCCGGACCTGGCCGTCGCTGGCCACCGCCAGGCCGCCGCCGGTCGCGATGACGGCATTGGCGGCGAGCGTCATGTCCCTGACATTGCCGCCGAAGACCGTCAAATTGTGGCTGTCATGCGAGACGGTGGTGCAGAGCGCGCCGCGCCATTCGCCCCAGCCGGTGAGGAAGCCGACACGCGGCCGTCCATCCGCCTTGCCCCCTTCCGCTCTGCCATGGCGATGGACGACGGCGATCATGGTGGTCCCGGCCGGCGGCACGACAAATCCGTCCGCAACCTCGGCTTCGATCTCGCCCCATTGCGTGAAGCGCGGCCGGTCGATCGTTGCAAGCCGCACGCGGTTGCCGGCGGCGGCTACGCGGAAATCATCTTCGCTGAGCGGAGCGAGTTTGACAGAATTCCGTAGAGGGGCCGTATCGAGACGAGCGACTGTCCCTACCATCTTGCCAGCCTCGGCGACGATCTCGCCGCTGGCGATCACTTGCTTGGCCTTGAAAGCCCGGAGGTTTTCGAAAAGCACGATGTCGGCGCGGCGGCCGGCGGCGATCAGGCCGAGGTCGTTGCGGCCAAGCCGCATGGCGGCATTCAGCGTCGCCGCCCGCAATGCCCATTCCGGCTTCAACCCGTCGCGCACCAGCCGGCGAACGACATCGTCGAGGCCGCCGTTGACATGCAGTTCGTCCGGGAAGACGTCGTCGGTGCAGAGCGTCACCGTCTGCGGCAGGAAGCCGAGATCGTCGATGACCTCGACGAATTCCTTCAGCAGATGGTCGTGCGAGCCGCGCAGCTCGATCGCCAGGCCGG
This sequence comes from Rhizobium sp., assembly GCA_036398815.1. Lineage (GTDB taxonomy): Bacteria > Pseudomonadota > Alphaproteobacteria > Rhizobiales > Rhizobiaceae > Rhizobium. Next base: position 29,576 of record DASWOH010000087.1, read on the forward strand.
CGGAGAGCTTGGCGAGGAAGTCGGTGCCGGAGGTCAGCTCGTGGTCGGCGGAGATGCCGGCCGCCATGAAGGCGCAGAGGTCGGCGCCTTCCAGTCCACGAGCATGGCCGCAGACGAGCTTGCCGGATTGCAGCCCGGCATTGACGATGGCACTTGCGCGCGGATCGCCGTCGATGACGCCGCGCATGGTCATGACCTCGGCAACGCCGCCGATCTCGGGCCAGGCAAGCATCTCGGCCATGGCGGAAGCATCGAAATCGGCGCCCGCCAGTTCCAGGCCGGGGGCGGAGGGAACACAGGATGGGGCGAGCGGGATCACCCGCAGCGGCAGCGGCCGGGTCGCCTCGACCGCCCAGCGCACGCCGTCAAGGCCATGCACATTGCCGAATTCATGCGGATCCCAGACGATGGTCGTGACTCCGCGCGGCAACACCGCCTCGGCATAGATCGCCGGCGTCACCATCGAACTTTCGATGTGCATATGCGTATCGATCAGGCCGGGCGAGAGGAAGCAGCCCGAGGCATCGATCGTCTCGGCGGCATTGGTGCGGCTACCCGGCGCGTGCACGCTTGCGATCAGCGGCCCGACGACGCCGATATCGGCGGCGCGGATCTCGCCGGTCACCATGTCGACCAGACGGCCACCCGCGATGAGCAGATCAAAGGGCGCATCGCCGCGCGCAGCCGCAACCGCGCGGGCGCGCAGCTCGGGTGCGTTGAGGTCGCCGGGCTCGAGGGAATGCTGGATCATCGGCGTGCCTCGTTGATCATGGCGTCGAATATGATGGCGCGCGCCCTGTCGGCATCGATCTCGGCGGCGAAATGGGCGTTGAATTCCGCATGCGACGCGCGCGTCTCGACGACGGTGCGCCCGCGTGTGTGTTGTCCCCACAGCTCGACATCGATCCGGGCATGCTGGAGGTGCGCGATGTCGGGGGCGACGAAGATGGCGGCGGCGGTCGGGTCGTAGACTGCCATGGCCGACCGGCCGCGGCTGATAGCGATATTGACATAGCCGCCGAGGAGATCGGCGAGCAATTCGGCATTCTTGCCGCCGGCCTGGCGCACCTGCTCGACATCGTCGGGCCGCGCCAGCACCTTCCGGCAAATGTCGAGATCGATCATCCGAAGCGGCAGGCCGTGCGCCAGCACGATGGCGAGCGCTTCCGGATCGGCATAGGCGTTGAATTCGGCCGAGGCCGTGTGATTGCCCGACGTGACCCCGCCGCCCATCCAGGTGAGTTCGTCGATATGCGCGGCAAGGTCGGGGCGGGCGAGCGCCAGGGCCGCGATATTGGTGAGCGGTCCGAGCGCCAGGATGTGCTTTGGTTCCAAGCCGTCCGCAAGCCAGGCGCAAAGGGCGGCAAAAGCATCGCTGGACGGAAGCTCATCCCCCGGCGACAGGCTCTTGCCCGTGGTCGGTATCCCGCTTGAGCCCAGAATGCTCTGCGCCGTTTCCAGCTTGCAGAGCACCGGCAGTTCCCGGCCGGTGTGGATGGGGAATGTCCAGCCGAAGGCGGCTGCGGCGCTTGCCGCGTTGGCGCGCACCTGCGCCAGCGGCGCGTTGCCGCTGACCAGCGAAACGCCGTCGATCGCAAGGCTCGAATGCGCCACCACCAGAATGGCGGCGATATCGTCGAATCCCATATCGGTATCGATCCAGATCCCCATGGCTATGCCTGTCTGTCGAATTGAAAGTGAGGGTGCAGGCATGGGACGCGCGTTCTAGTTGCGCGTCCCTTCGATGGCTCAGGCTGCGAGCGCGTCGAGGATGCGGATCCAGGAACGGATGCCCTTGTGATAGGATCGGAGCTCGTATTTCTCGTTCGGCGAATGGATGCGGTCGTCCGCGAGGCCGAAGCCGACCAGCAGGGATTCCATGCCGAGCATCTTCTGGAAGTCGCCGACGATCGGGATGGAACCACCCATGCCGATGACGACGGCCGGCTTCGGCCATTCGTCGGAAAGGGCGACCTTGGCCTTGGCCAGCAGCGCCGAATCGTAAGGGAGCTGGATGGCCGGCGAGCCGCCATGCGGATGAAACTCGACGGAGCAGTCGGCCGGGATCTTCGAGCGGACATAGGCGCGGAAGCTGTCGCGGATCGCCGCCGGGTTCTGGTGGCCGACGAGGCGGAAGGAGACCTTGGCGGAAGCCTTGGCCGCGATCACCGTCTTGAAGCCTTCGCCGGTATAGCCGCCGGTGATGCCGTTGACCTCGGCCGTCGGCCGTGCCCAGGTGAGTTCGAGGATGGAGCGGCCCTTTTCGCCCGAGGGGATCGACAGGCCGACATCGGCAAGGAAGGTTTCCGCCGATTCGTCGAGCTTCTTCCAGGCCGCCTTGATATCGTCGGGTGTCTCCTCGACGCCGTCGTAGAAGCCCGCCAGAGTTACTTTACCAGTCGCGTCGTGCAGCCCGGCCAGGATATCGGCAAGGATGTGGATCGGGTTGGCGGCAGCCCCGCCATACATGCCAGAATGCAGGTCGCGGTCGGCGGCGGTGACGACGATTTCTTCACCCACCAGTCCGCGCAGGCCTGCGGAAATCGCCGGCGTCTGCGCATCCAGCATGCCCGTGTCGCAGACGAGCGCATAGTCGGCCTTGAGCTCTGCCGCGTTGGCCTCGAGGAAGGGCTTCAGCGACGGCGATCCGGACTCTTCCTCGCCTTCGAACAGGATGGTGAGGCGGCAGGGAAGCGAGCCGTGGATATCCTTGTAGGACCGGCAGGCTTCGACGAAGGTCATCAGCTGGCCCTTGTCGTCGGATGTGCCGCGGCCGGTGATGATCTTCCGGCCGTTGCCGATATCCTTGATGGCGGGCGTGAAGGGATCGTTTTCCCACAGCTCGATCGGGTCGACGGGCTGCACGTCGTAATGGCCGTAGAACAGCAGATGCGGCGCATCCGCGGTGGCGCCATCATGATGGGCGACGACCATGGGATGGCCGGGCGTTTCGCGCACCGATGCCGAAAAGCCGATCGAGGTCAGATAGGCCACGAGCCAGTCCGCCGCCTTCCGGCATTCCGCCTTGTAGGCGGGATCGGTGGAGATCGATTTGATGCGAATGAGCTCGAACAGCTTGTCGAGGCTCGAATTGAGGTTCTGGTCCGCACGGTCGAGAACGGGCGATACGTCGGTCATATCCGATTCCTTCCTTGAAATGACGTGGACGATAGACCAAAGCCGCCACGGTTTCGAGGCATGGCGGGTGAAAATCTGGATGCCGCGCCGGAGCGGCGATCGGTGCCATTCAGGATCGCTTCGGCCGCCGGGGGCCGAAGGCGCCATGCGTCACAGATGCTTGGCATTGTCGAGGATGCGGCGGATATATTCGAGCAGCAGCTCCCGCTCGAAGCTGCGGAAACCCTTGAACAGCTCCTGGTCCGCGGCCATCGCCGCCTTGACCGCGTCCGTCTGCATGGCGGCCGCCTTCGCCGTCAGGAAGACCAGTTGCGCGCGCTTGTCGGAAGGGTGCGGCCGGCGTTCGATCAGCCCGTCCCGCTCCATGCGCGACAGCGTGTTCGCCATGGTCGCCTGTTCGATGTCGACGCGCTCTAGCAGCTGTTTCTGCGTCAGCCCGTCTTCCGACCATAATTCCAGGAGGATCGGAAACTGTCCCGGCAGGAAGCCGAGACCGGCCGCCCGCTGGTGCAGCGAGCGGGCAAACCCCTTGGCCAGCTGACTGGCAAGGTATGCCGCAGAGTCCATTCGGTTAAATCCCATAATGATAGGATATGCGCTATTTCCCGGCAAAGACAATCGGTAAATCGCAGGCGATCTATCGGGGCATATCAGGCGTTGTCCGCGGGCAAGGCGTCTGCATGGGGTGATCGGCAAGCCTTGGAAAGATAAAAGCCGCCATGGTCTGGAGGTATGACCATGGCGGCTTTGAAAAGGGGACAAAGGCCCGGAGAGGGGGATAAGGCCTTTGTCCAAGTCTGACGCGGCGGGGGACAGGCCGGTATCAGACCCTCGGCGTGATCAAGCGCCGGTGACTCTGAAATGTGATTGCAAATATGGTTTTTCAAGGGAAGTTGCGGTTGCGGCCGATTACAAATCGGTAACGTTTCAGTGAGTGCTTAACTTCGCCCGCCGGACGTTTCCGCGTCGAACTTTATATGGACGTTGGCCATGCCGCGCGCTATCCATGCTCCCTATGAAAAAAGGTGATCATCTCTTCCTCGTCGACGGTTCGGGCTTCATTTTCCGTGCCTTCCACGCCTTGCCGCCGCTGACGCGCAAGTCCGACGGCCTGCCGGTCGGCGCCGTCGCGGGCTTCTGCAACATGCTCTGGAAGCTGCTGACATCGGCGCGCGACACGTCCGTGGGTGTCACCCCGACGCATTTCGCCGTCATCTTCGACTATTCCTCGAAGACATTCCGCAAGGACATCTACGACGATTACAAGGCCAACCGGTCGGCGCCGCCGGAAGAGCTGGTGCCGCAGTTCGGCCTCATCCGCCAGGCGACGCGCGCCTTCAACCTGCCCTGCATCGAGACGGAAGGTTTCGAGGCCGACGACATCATCGCCACCTATGCAAGGCAGGCC
>DASWOH010000088.1:0-11462 GCA_036398815.1 Rhizobium sp.
AGCCAGCGATCCCGCGTCACATAGGCGCCATAAGCCACGGCGCCGATCACTGCTACCGATACCAGGACCCGAAATGTCCGAGCCATCAACATACCTTCCTTCAGGGCGCCCGGCTTTCAAACAATCCGCTGGCGCAATATGAGCGCGACTTTAACTTGCATCGCCCCGCTTAGGAATTTGGTATAGCCATTAAATTTTGTCCATTTTCGCGTGGCTTAGCTTAACAAACTGTCATATTTAACAAAAACTAGGGTTGTGGTTGCAAAAAGACGACCGACGGCGCACGTCCTCGCTGTCCTGTCGCAAATGCGGGCAATGGACCGGAAATCCGGTGCTCGGTGATCTAGAGCACACCCCAGCCGCGATAGCGGCCGCGCCCGGTCATTTCGCGCACGCCGAGTTCGGCCACCAGGTTGAGAGCGCCGCGGGAGGTGACGCCGGCATGGCGGGCGATCATCTTGGCGGAAACGATCGGCCGCGACAGCACGATCTCGATGACGCCGGGCAGGCTGCTGTTCGACCGCCGATCCTTCAGCCGCCGCTCCATCTGCAGCTTGGCGAGCGACAGCCGATCGAGCTCCTTCAGCCCCGCGTCGGCCGAAAGCGCCATGGCCTCGAGAAAGGCCGTCAGGCGCGTGGTGCGATCCGGGGCGCGACGGCGTTCGTGGCGGACGGATTTCAGGCCGACATTCAGGCAGAGGAGATGCGATGTAACCTTGCCGCGGCTGCGCAGATAGGCGCTGACGAGCAGGCTGCCCAGCCAATGCTGCCGCCGCAGCGGCTCGATCCGCTCCCAGGCGTCGAAGAGCACGGCCGCCCCCAGGGCCGGCGGCAGAAGATCGGCCTGGCGGATGACGGCGCGCCATGTCTCCAGCCGCTCGCCTTCGTCCCAGTCCTCGTCGTGGATCAGGCCCAGCGGATCGTCCACGCTCACGGGCCGGACGTCCGGAAGCTTTCCATTCAGCACCTGGTCGGAACGGGCGATCACCGCATCGATCTCGGCAAAATCCACGCCGAAATCATCTTCGTCCTCGTCCTCATCATCCTCTTCCATGTCCGCTTCGTCGCTTGCGACGGGTCCGGGACGCGGCGCGGCGGTTTCCTCGATTTCGCCGATGTCGCCGCGCAGCATGGCAAGACCGGCAGCCTCCAGCCCCCAGGAAGGCTCAGCGTTCCAGAGCCGCCGCCGGACGCGCAGCACGGTATGGGCGATGGTCAGCTCATGCGTCGGCGTGCGGGCATCCATGCGCGCATCATGCAGCACCAGATCCTCGACATGCACCAGCTCGCCGCCGACCCAGAGCGCGCCGACTGCGTCGAAAAAATGCCCGCGCTCACGGAAACCGTCAGCGACCGTATGCCGCAAAACCCGCTCATCCAGTCGCGCCAACATATCCTCCGCCTTCGTCATCGCGGGCAGAAGCGTGGTCAGCGGCAAGGCGGCAAGATCATATCGCATTGGAATCACATGATTGCTTCGGTCTTGCGGAACTTATCACCGCTCAATGCATCGGGCTAGGAAGCACCCTCTTTCAACTGTGGACAGGATTTCCTATTTTTCCCCTTGACCTTCCAGCGGCAGGAAGGTTCATAAGCTTGTCCGACGCCCGCTTCCGGGCACTGGAGTCTTCCATGTCATTGCATGACGAGCACGATCACAGCCATCACGGCCATGATCACCATCACGGTGAACAACAGGAGGCGGTGATCCGCGATCCCGTCTGCGGCATGACGGTCGATCCCAAGGCCGGCAAGCCATCGCTCGACTATCGCGGCCGTACGTTTCATTTCTGCTCTGACGGCTGCCGGAAGAAATTCGAGGCAGCACCGGAAAACTATCTGACCGCCAAGGACCCCGTCTGCGGCATGGACGTGGATCGCGCCAGCGCGCGGCATTTCCTGAAGCATGAGGGCGAGAAGTTCTATTTCTGCTCCGCCGGCTGCAAGGCGAGGTTCGAGGCCGATCCGGCCGCCCATCTCGACGGCAACGGGCCGGCGCCGAAACCGGTGCCGAAGGGCACGCTCTATACCTGCCCGATGCATCCCGAGGTCGTCAGCGACCATCCCGGCGATTGTCCGAAATGCGGCATGGCCCTGGAGCCGATGGGCGTACCCGCCGCCGATGAGGGCCCGAACCCAGAGCTTGTCGATTTCAGCCGCCGCCTTTGGATCAGCGCCGCGCTGTCTCTGCCGCTCCTGATCCTGAGCATGGGGCCGATGCTCGGCCTGCCCCTGCGCGATCGGATCGGCGAGCCCGCCGCCACATGGATCGAGCTTGTTCTCGCGACGCCGGTCGTGCTCTGGGCCGCTTTGCCTTTCTTCCGCCGTGCCTGGAATTCGCTGGTCAACCGCAGCCCCAACATGTGGACGCTGATCGGCCTCGGCGTCGGCACGGCCTATCTCTACAGCCTGGTGGCGACATTGGCACCCGGCCTGTTCCCGATGGGTTTTCACGGCCACGGTCAGGCCATACCCGTCTATTTCGAGGCGGCCTCGGTCATCGTCGCGCTGGTCTTCGTCGGCCAGGTGCTGGAACTGAAGGCACGCGAACGTACCGGCTCGGCCATTCGCGCGCTGCTCGACCTCGCCCCCAAGACCGCGCGACGCATCGGCGCCGACGGCAGCGAGACCGATATCCCTGTTGACGATATCCGGGCCGGCGACCGACTGCGCGTGCGCCCCGGCGAGCGCGTGCCGGTGGATGGCTCGGTTGTCGATGGACAGTCGACCATCGACGAATCGATGATCACGGGCGAGCCGCTGCCGGTCGAAAAAACCAAGGGCGATGCGCTGACGGGCGGCACGATCAACAGGAACGGCACGCTGATCATGCTGGCCGAAAAGGTGGGAGCGGACACGACGCTGTCGCGCATCGTCGAGCTGGTCGCCAAGGCGCAGCGCTCGCGTGCGCCGATCCAGACGATGGTCGACCGCGTGTCCGCCATCTTCGTGCCAGCCGTGGTTGCCGCGGCTGTCATCGCCTTCGCCGTATGGGCTTTTGTCGGACCGGAGCCAAGGCTGGCGCATGCGCTGCTCGCCGCCGTCGCCGTGCTGATCATCGCCTGCCCCTGTGCGCTCGGGCTCGCAACGCCGATGTCGATCATGATCGCCACCGGCCGGGGCGCGCAAGAGGGTGTGCTGGTGCGCGATGCCGAGGCGCTGGAGCGCTTCGCCAAGGTGGATACGCTGATCGTCGACAAGACCGGCACATTGACCGAGGGCAGACCCAACCTCACCGACGTCACTCCCGTCACCGGCATGAACGAAACCCGACTGCTGTCGCTCGCCGCCAGCCTGGAGCGCGGCTCCGAACATCCGCTGGCCGAGGCCATCGTTGCCGGCGCCGAGGAGCGCGGCGCGAACTTTGTCGACATATCCGGCTTTGCGGCGAAAACCGGCAAGGGCGTCGAAGGCCACGCCAGCGACACGGCGGTCGCGCTCGGCAATGCCGCAATGATGGCCGATCTGGGCGTTGCGACCGATACGCTACAGGCTGAAACGGAGCGCCTGCGCGGCGAAGGCAAGACCGTGATGTTCGTCGCTGTCGATGGTCGATTGGCGGGCCTCGTCGCCGTTGCCGACCGTATCAAGCCGACGACTTCAGCCGCCATCAAGGCGCTGCACGACAGCGGTTTGAAGATCATCATGGCAACGGGTGACAATGCCCAAACCGCCATGGCCGTTGCCGCAAGTCTCGGCATCGACGACGTCCGCGCCGACCTGTTGCCCGAGGGCAAGAAGGCGCTGATCGACGAGTTGCGAACCAAGGGCCGCGTCGTCGCCATGGCCGGCGACGGTATCAACGACGCGCCGGCGCTGGCCGCCGCCGATATCGGCATCGCCATGGGCACCGGCGCCGATGTCGCGATGGAAAGCGCCGGGATCACACTGGTGAAAGGCGATCTCAACGGCATCGTCCGGGCACGGCATCTTTCGGAGGCGACGATCCGCAATATCAAGCAGAACCTTGCCTTCGCCTTCGGCTATAATGCGCTCGGCGTGCCGCTTGCCGCCGGCGTGCTCTACCCGGTCTTCGGCCTGCTGCTGTCGCCGATGATCGCGGCAGCCGCCATGAGCCTGTCCTCGGTCTCGGTCATCGCCAATGCACTGCGATTGCGGCTGGCCAAATAGGGAGAGTTCAGATGAATATCGGCGAAGCATCCGGCCGCTCCGGCCTGCCGGCGAAGACCATCCGCTATTACGAGGACATCGGACTGATCCGCCCCGACCGCGGCGGCAACGGCTATCGTGACTATGGCGCCGACGACGTGCACAAGCTGCGCTTCCTGCACCGCTCCCGCAGCCTCGGCTTCTCCGTGGACGAATGCCGGCAATTGCTGGCCCTCTACGAAGACAAGAGCCGCGCCAGCTCCGACGTCAAGGACATCGCCTCATCAAAGCTGACTGAAATCGACCGCAAGATCCGCGAACTGACCGAACTGCGCCGCACATTGGAACATCTGGTGCATGCCTGCCACGGCAATATGCGGCCGGATTGCCCGATTTTGGAGGAGTTGTCGGAGGGGTGATGAGCCTTTTTCGACTTGTTCCCGAACCAGAAATTTCTGCCGTTGTAGTTGACCCTCACGACGCCGGCGATATTCTGAGAATCAGGCCGTGCAGCCTGCCGCTCGCTCCTTTGGAATGGTGAATGCACATTTCCATCGTTTGACCTCGCCCGGCGAGCCATTCAGCAATGCGAGCACTGATACTCTTCTGAGACCCGCCGGCAGGAGGATCAAATATGCATAGCTTTCTCGATTCGAAAGCGATGGCCAAGGTTCTGCGTCAGTCTCTGGCGATGCGCGACGTCAATCTTTCCCACAGCGAATGCCTGGAAATCGTGGCTCATCAGTTTGGGCTACCCGACTGGAATACCCTTTCAGCCATCATCCTGGCGGCGACGCCGAAGGAGAAGAAATATGGGATGGCCGATAATTGGGTTCCTGTCGGAAACTCCGAATATTACCGCATGGGCCTGGACGCGGCATCGCCGGGTGTGGCTGTGATCGAGTGTGTTATCGAGCGCAAAAGCGGCATCGACCTGAAGCAAACCGGGTTGTCGACGATGATGCAGAGTGTCAAAGCCGATCACTACCGAGGCAGAAAAATACAGTTGCTGGCGCGTATTCGCGCCGAAGATGCCGATATTGGCACAGCATGGCTGCGCGTCGATAAGAACCTGGGCTCGACCCTTCGCTTCGATAATATGATGCAACGAAACGGTGATGGCGCCATCACCGGGACGACTGGCTGGGTCGAACGAAAAATTGTTCTCGATGTCCCCGAGGAAGCAGAAAGCATCCACTACGGCTTCTTTTTGAAGGGTTATGGAAAAGTCTGGGCACGTAGCTTCCGGCTGGATATCGTTTCGGATGAGACCGCTTCCACCGACATTCCGCGTCCGATCCCCGACTTGGATAAGCGGCATATTCTCAGCGAACCGAGAAACCTCGACTTTTCTGCGGAGACGCGCGGCATCTGATTCCGTTGGGGCGTTCGCTTTTCGGCGCTCGCTGGAGCATTTGGTGCAGTCCGGCCACGGAAATGCGCGGCCGGACGCCCGAATTTGGAGAAGTTGTCGGAGGGGTGAGGATATGTTTCGGCAGGTCAGGCAAAAGCGTCAATACCGGAATGATGTGCCTGGCCCCTCACCCCAGCCCTCTCCCCGCAAGCGGGGCGAGGGGGCCTTCCCACTCCTATCGCAACCATCAAACCGGATGATCAGGCCCGTTGTTTTACACGGTCGTCCCTTCTCCCTGCATCAGCGGGGAGAAGGTTAGGATGAGGGGCCATGCCCGCCGGTGCGGCATCGGCAGACGCGCCTGACCTGCCTCCTACATCACTCCCCTCACCCAACCCGCTCCACAGCAATCGCCGTCGCCTCGCCGCCGCCGATGCAGAGTGCCGCGACGCCGCGCCTTGCGCCTTGCCGCTCCAGCGTATGCAGCAGCGTCACGATCAGCCGCGCGCCGGTGGCGCCGATCGGGTGGCCGAGCGCGCAGGCGCCGCCGTTGACGTTGAGGCGGTCGCGGGCGATGCCGAGATCCTTGGCGGCGGCCATGGCGACGACGGCGAAGGCCTCGTTGATCTCGAAGAGATCGACATCGCCGACCTTCCAGCCGGTCTTTTCCAGCACCTTGCGGATCGCCGGGATCGGCGCCGTCGTGTACCAGGCGGGCTCCTGGGCATGGGTGGCATGCGCCTTGATTTCGGCGAGGATCGGCAGACCCTCGCGCTCGGCGATCGAGCGCCGGGTCAGGATCAGGGCAGCGGCGCCATCCGCATTGGCCGAGGCGCTGGCGGCGGTGATCGTACCGTCCTTGCGGAAAGCCGGCTTCAACGTCGGGATCTTTTCCGGCGAAACCTTCTGCGGATGTTCGTCCTTGCCGATCGTCACCGGTCCGCCCTTGGCCGCGACCGAAATCGGGGTGATCTCGGCCTCGAAGGCCCCGGTCTCGACCGCCTTGCGGGCACGCGTCAGCGTCTCCACAGCATAGGCGTCCTGATCGTCGCGGTTGAACTGATAGGCTTCGACCGCCAGTTCGCCGAAATCGCCCATCGAGCGGCCTTTCTCATAGGCATCTTCCAGCCCATCGAGCATCATATGGTCGAAGATACGGTCATGGCCCATGCGATAGCCGCCGCGCGCCTTGGCGAGCAAATAGGGCGCGTTCGACATCGATTCCATGCCGCCGGAGACCGCGATGGAAGCGGAACCGGCCAGGATCAGGTCATGCGCCAGCATCGTCGCCTTCATGCCCGAACCGCAGACCTTGTTGATGGTCGTGGCGCCCACCGCATCCGGCAATCCCGCGCCCCTCGCCGCCTGTCGCGCCGGCGCTTGCCCCTGGCCCGCCGGCAGCACGCAGCCGAACAGCACCTCATCCACTCTATCCGCAGCCAAACCGGCGCGTTCCAGGGCAGCACGGATGACATGGGCGCCAAGCTCCGGCGCCTGCAAGGATGACAGTTCTCCCTGGAAGCGGCCAAGCGGCGTGCGCGTGGCGGAGACGATGACGACGGGATCGATAGCGGACATGATGGCTCCTCCCAGCCTGCAAGATCAGTATGAGCGCTATAGCTAACACGTTACATGATGCCCGTCATGTAAATATGGCGAAAACATCCTTCCGGAAAGATGGTTCCGTCGCTACAGCGAATATCGCCGGGACGATTGTCCTCTTCGCGGACATGCTCTATGGATATCCTTATCTCAAGAAATGGATATACCATGCCCCTCTACATCAAGGACGACGCCATCGACCGGTTGGCGCGGCGCTATCAGGCGCTGACGAAAACCTCCACCAAAACCGAAGCGGTACGGCTGGCATTGCAGAAGGCGCTGGATGAGGAGCTTGCCAAACCGGCGCTTGCCGATATCGCCGTCGCCTTCTGCCGCAACCTGAAACAGAAGGCCGCCGCCAAAGCCGCGGATGGCGGCACGGCGGGAGACGCCTGATGCTCATCGACACCTCGGTATTGTCCGCGATGATGACAGATGAAGAGGAAGCGCGGCGCTTCGCCGTCCGCATGCAGGTCGCGACAGCGCGCATGACCTCGCCGATGTCGGCGGCTCAGGCGACGATCGACATCGCTGCCCGCCTCGGTCTGACGGCCACTGACGCCGGTGACGCGGTCCGGACCTTCCTGCAGCTGATGAACATCCAGCTTCTGGCCATCCCTCCGCGCGCCGCTTTTCTGGCGGTCGAAGCCCATGACCGCTTCGGTGAAGGCCGCCATCCGGCGGCGCTCAGCCTTGGCGATTGCATGACCTATGCCTGCGCCCGCTATTATCGCCAGCCGCTATTGTCGAAGGGCGAGCAATTCAGCCGGACCGATATCGAAATGGCCTAAGCCACCCGATGCGCTGTTGCCGTCAGGGGCAAAGCGAGGCCGACCCTGCGGTAAACGTGCTCGAGCGCGCGCCCACGGCGTTCGGCGCCGCGGCGCATTGCAGCCGGGAGATCGAATCGCCGGCGCGGATCGGGCCGGTCACCGAGGGGTCGGTATTGATCGTGCCATCGGGCAAGATCGCGTCCTTCGAATGGTCGATATTGCCGGCATCGGCCTGAACCGCCTCGACCTTGGGGCTCTTGGCATGATGCTTGTGCACCGGAGCCGCCATGGCGGCGCTGGACATGCCGATGACGAGAGCCGAGATAGCGAGAGTTTTGAGCAGCATGAGACTGCCTCCTCTGGGGGTTGGAGCTCCATTCATATGGGGTCCGGCGAGCCGATTTACAGCGGCGGGCAAAGCAAATATCGCAAGAGTTCGAGGGTCCCGATCACACCTTGATCTTGTGCCGCGACACTTCCGCGCCGGCATTATGCGGCAGGCTGAGAAAACGCAGCGACGAGACGACGCCGATCAGGGCCACGACGAGAAAGGCCCAGCGGAAATCGATGAGGGAGAGCGCCTCGCCACCGTGAACGGTGCGCGAGAGATTGAGCACGGCGGCGGCAACGGCGACGCCGAGCAGCAACGAGACCTGCTGCAGCATGCTCGACAGGGTCGAGGCGGAACTGCGCTGCGACGCGTGGATATCGGCGAAACCCAGCGTGTTCAGCGCGGTGAAGTTCATCGAACGCGACAGGCCGGCGGCAAGCAGGAGACAATAGATCAACCAGTTGGACGTCGATGGCGACAGCAGCGCGAAGCAGCCGATGCTGACCGACGAGATCAGGCCATTGATGACAAGCACGTTGCGGAAGCCGAAGGTTCTGAGCATCTGCGTCGTGATCGCCTTCATGCCGAGATTGCCGGCGAAATAGAAGAGCAGATAGGTGCCGGCGTCGATCGCCGTCAGTCCGAACCCCACCTGGAAGAGCAGCGGCAGCAGAAACGGAGTGGCGTTGATCGCCAAACGGCTCGCCGTGCCGGCCGAAAGCGTCGACATGGCGAAGGTCTGGACCTTGAAGGCGGAGAGATCGAGCAGCGGCGCATCGACCCGCATGAAATGCCGGGTGGCGATGACGGATAGGACCACGCCGGCGGCGATCAGCCCGACGCTGACCGCCAGGCCCGTCGTGCCCTGGACGACGAATTCGAGACCGGCGAGCAGAAATGTCAGCCCCGCCGCTGATTGGAAGAAGCCGACGAGATCGAGCCTTGCCACCTTCTCCTCGCGCTGGTCCGGCACGAAGCGTAGGACAAGGCCGAGCCCGATGATGCCGATCGGGATGTTGATCAGGAAATTCCAGTGCCAGCTCAGATAGGTGGTGATGAAACTGCCAAGGACAGGGCCGATGACGGGTGCCGTCAGCGCCGGCCAGGTGATCATCGACATCGCATGCACGAGATCGGACTTGCGGGCGTTGCGCAGCACGATGATGCGGCCGACCGGCGTCATCAGCGCACTGCCGACGCCCTGCACGGCGCGGGCGATGACGAATTCCGCAAGGCTGCCGGACAGGCCGCAGAACAGCGAGGCGACGGTGAAAAGAGTGATGGATGCCAGGAACACCCGCCGGGCGCCATAACGATCGCCCGCCCAGCCGGCCAGCGGCACGAAGGCCGCCATGGTGAGCAGATAGACCGTGATGCCGATGCTCATCGACACCGGCTCGACACCGAAGGTCTTCGCCATCTGCGGCAGCGACGTCGTCACGATAGTACCGTCCAATATCTGCATGAAGAAGGCGACGGCAACGACGAAGGCAATGATGCGGGATTGCCGACCGAAACTTTCCTCGGAAGGCTGCTCTGTGGTCTGAACGACGGTCATGGCATGGGATTTCGGGGATGGTGTTATGGATAGCCGGGCGTGCCCGGCAGCAATCATATGATCAATGCATACGCCCGTTGCCGCCGGTTGCAAAGCCGCAATCGAACCCCGGAGCTATTAAAAACATGCCCGGCCCGATAAGAAACACGGCCGAGGATGGCGACCTCAGTCATCTGTGTATCGCTGCTCGCGCCAGGGATCGCCATACATGTGATAGCCGTTCTTCTCCCAGAAGCCGGCCCTGTCGGCACCGATGAACTCGATGCGCATCAGCCACTTGGCACTTTTCCAGAAATAGAGATGCGGCACGACGAGACGCATCGGCCCGCCATGCTCGCGCGTCAACGGCTGGCCTTCCCAGGCGGTGGCGAGAATCGCGTCCTCGGCGGCAAAATCCGAAAGCGGCAGGTTGGTGGTGTAGCCGTCATAGCTGGTCAGCAGCACATGATGGGCCTCGGCCGTCGGCATGGCGACATCAAGCAAATCGCGCGTCGAAACTCCTTCCCAGCGATTGTCGTAGCGCGACCACGTCGTCACGCAGTGAATGTCGCTGATGCGGGTGCTCTGCTCGATTGCCTGGAAAGCGGCCCAATCGAGGCTGAGTCGCCTTTCCACAAAGCCGTACACATCGAGCCGCCAGCTTGACAGCGACACCTGCGGCTGTTCCCCGAGATCAAGCACCGGCCAGTTCTTGACCAGATGCTGCCCTGGCGGCAAACGCTCCGTTTCCGGCCGGCTGATCCGCCCGGTCAAGAACTTACCCTCAGCGGCCCAGCGGCGCTTGGAGGTGGTGAGCTTGCTGTCGGTGGGGATCTGATCGTCGCTCATGGAGGCATCCCTTTTGCTGCGAGGCAATAGGATATCGGAGACCGATGGGTGTCAAGCAGACGGCTGGAGCCTGGATGCGCGGACTAGACCCCGTGAAGCTCGATCACAAATAGCTGCGCCACTCCTGAAACCGAATGCCGCGCTCCAGCCGCGTCCTCGACAAGCAAACAATCGCCAGCCGAAAGCGTCCGATCACCAATATCGAGATGCCCTCGATGGCAAAGAACCAGCGGCGTCTTGCTGCCAAGGGCAAGCTCGTCACCACCATCAATACCGATAGGCCGCACCGAATGCGTGAAGCGCCCCCGCCGAGTCATCACATTCAGATCCGTGATCGCACCATCCACCAACGTTGCCGATGTCGGCGCATCCGCCGCAAAAGACAGCGGGTCGCTGCCCTGCGTCAAGAGCACTGGCTCGCGCCCCTCGATGAAGAGCGTCATTCCCTCGCCTTCGAGGATCGATAGCGTACGATCGATGCCTGGAAAGACCGAAAACGGCCCATCCGCGGCGACCGTCGCCATGCTGACGCGCCAATCGAAATCGGCAAGCCCCGCCCCCTCGGGCGAGACGGCGATCTCCACCGTCTCACCGCCACCGTTTTTCCAGGGCATGCGGTGGTAACTATCGTGGCGGAGGATTGTGAATTTCTGAGCTGCCATATGTTTGAGTCCAATCATTGCAATTCGGATAAAAGTAAACTAAGTTTAGTAAACTAAGTCCGTTCAGAGGCTGACATGGAAACCGTCAATATACACGAGGCAAAGACGCATTTGTCACGGCTGATCGAGAAGGCTGCCAAGGGCGAAGCGTTCATTATCGCCAAGGCGGGCAAACCGATGGTCAAGGTCGTGCCGATCGAAGAGGCCGAGATACCGAAGAAACGGCGTATCGGCTTCATGAAAG
>DASWOH010000089.1:0-13982 GCA_036398815.1 Rhizobium sp.
CGCGTAGTCCGGCTGGACGATCCAATCGAATTTGAAGCTGGTCCAACCCAGGTCGCGCATGAGTTTCGGAATGCCGAGGCCGGGATCAAGAATCCATTTCCACGCAGTACCCGTTACGATAAACGAGATCGCCATTGGGTAGAGGTAGATCGTCCTCAAAACGCCTTCTGCCCGAATGCGTTGATCGAGCAGGATCGCCAGCAGCAGGCCGATGGCGGTCGAGAACAGGACGAACAGCGGGCCGAAGATCGCAATGTTCTCGACGGCGACAAACCACCGAGGCGTGGACCATAGGCGAACATAGTTTTCCAAGCCGACGAACGTGTAGTTCGGCATCATGCGCGATGCGCTGACGGAGAAGTAGGCCGTCCATAAAATGTAGCCGTAGACGAAGAAAAGGGAGATCGCGAACGTCGGGGCCACGACCAGTTGAGGCAGCGCGTTTTCGAACGAGAACCGTCTTTTCGGCGTTGCGGCGGTCTGGCTTGGCGACGACGTCGCCAAGCCTTTCCCGCTATGTGTAGCGATTTCTGTCATTGGGCATTCGCAACAGCGTCAACGAGCTGGGCTGCCGCGTCCTTTGAACTCATGTCGGAATTGAAGAAGTGCGTCACGACGTCGAGGTAAGCCCCAACGACAGCGGGTGGCGCTGCGTGGTTGAACGTCATGCTGGGCATGAAGCCGCCTTTTGCGAGCGCTTCCTTACGGTCGTCGATGGACTTTTGACCGCAAGCGTCAATGCCTGGAACAGACGCATCCGTCCGGGCCGGGATGTTGCCCTTGATAAGGCTGTATTCCGCCTCGACCTTCGGGTCCATAAGGACGGAAGCGAAGGTTTCTTGTGCTTGCTTGTCTGACTTCGAATCCTTAAACATGGCAAACTGATTGGTCAGGAAAACAACATCACCCTGTGTGCCCGGATAGGAAATGCAGGTGATGTCTTTACCCGGCGTGAGCCCGGCGCTCGCGAATTCGCCCTTGGCCCAGTCGCCGATGATCTGCATCCCGGCCTTTTCCTGGGTGACCATAGCAGCTGCCAGGTTCCAGTCGCGATTGGTGAAGTCGGAATCAACAAGGCCTCGAAGCTCGCGAAGCTGGTCGAAGGCCTTCACCATCGTATCGCTGCCGAGGGCTTCCGGATCGAGGTCAACGAAGGCCTTGCGGTAAAAATCTGGTCCACCAACTGCCAGGACCGCGCTGTCGAAGACCACGCCCTGCTGCCAGGGCTGACCGCCGATCGCCAGAGGTACGATGCCTGCCTCCTTGAACTTTTTACCCAGCTCGATGAGCTGCTCGAAATTCTCGGGAGCTTTTCCGCCGACCTTTTCCATCAGCTTCGTGTTGATCCAAACCCAGTTGGCCCGGTGCATGTCGAGCGGCGCAGCGACATAGTGGCCGTCGTACTTCGAAAACGCCTGGAGTTCCTTGGGGATGACCTCATCCCACTTCTCCTTGGCCGCGACGTCGTCGAGTGACATCAGAGCGCCGGTTTGTGCCCAGTCGGCAATCGCCAGACCAAGCAGCTGAACCGAGCCAGGCGGGTCGCCTGCCTGGACGCGCGCTCTTAGGGCTGTCATCGCGGCGTCGCCACCACCACCCGCAACCGGAGCGTCGCGCCACTGGATACCCTTGTCTTCGACGGCCTTCTTGACGACCGCGAGAGCCGCCGCTTCACTGCTGGATGTATACCAATGCTCCACTTCCACTTCGGCTGCTTGTGTCATCGTCGTTGGGATCGTCGTCGACGCTGCGAGGAAAGCGAGCATCGTAAGCTTTTTCATAATTGTCATTTCTCCACCCTTTTGTTGCGCGCTTAGCGCTTGTTTGCCGAGCGAGGCTCGGCCCTCCACTCGTCGGCACAAAACGTTTAGGTTCTGCGCCGACGAAATTTGATACGTCACAGAACCTTCGCGGCTCGCGGGGGCTGGACGGTTTTGCCGAGTACGGTGAACTTCGATGCTCCGCCCGCAGCCGGGATGTTGTTCGCCAGGCTGTTGATGTTGGCGTAGGCCAGGGTTGCAAACTTCACGGCTTCCTTGAACTGCGGCGGGATGCCGTATTCATCGGAAGTGACGAGTTCCAGGCGGTTGAGGTGACCCGCGAGCCGCTTCATCAGGAACGCGTTGCGAACGCCTCCACCGCTGGCAATAACCTTCGAAACTTCGTCAACTCCCACGACGTGCTCGCGGATCGACCGCGCAATCGAAATCGCGGTGTATTCGGTGAAGGTTGCCAAGATATCCTGGGGAGACAGCGACTTGTACTCGGTGAGAACCGCATCGGCGTATTCAGCACCGAAGTCACGACGCCATGCGCTTCGGGGAACCGGCCGCTTAAAGAAGTCGTGCGACATCAAATAGTCGAGGAGAGGCTGATTGATCGTGCCTTTGGAGGCCTCTTCGCCGTTTGCGTCGTACGACTTACCAAGCAGCACCTTGCAGGCATGATCGAGCATGACGTTGCCGGGGCCGGTATCAAAGGCCATCATCTTCGAACGGTCGGCCTGCGCAAACTGGCAATTGGCGATGCCGCCGATATTCAGGGTCAGCACCGGGCCGATGTCGCGGAAGGCCACGAAGTCGAGGTACTGCATCAAAGGAGCGCCAGCGCCGCCAAGGGCGTGGTCCGACGGACGGAACTGAGTGACTGTCACGACATCGCAGGTCGCGGCGACAATTGCAGGTTCGCCGATCTGAAGACCGCAGGGGAAGGGGCCGTCCTGCCAACGCGAGAGCACGTTCTCGCCATCAGCATAGTTCTTCAGCTCCTCAAAACGAGCCGGTTCCTGGTAGATGGTCTGACCGTCGTAACCGATAACAGCCACGTCTTCCGGCTTCAGGTTCATCTCTCGCATAAGCGAACGGGCGCATTCCGCGTACACCGCGCCGGTCGTGTAGTTGAGGCGGCAAAGCTCAAAGATGCTAAGCTTGTTGTCGAATGCCCGCAGGACATCGTTTGCTACCGCTTCAGGCCAATCATAGCTGCGGCCATCAAGAAACTTAGGGCGCGACGGATTACCGTCTGAAGCGAGATCAATCTCGACTGCGACGACGTCGATCCCGTCGAAAGATGATCCGCTATTTAGGCCTAGCGCAATTACCATAAACGTTTAGCTCCCTTGGCATATTTTGACGCACCTGGGCGTCGTGTTGAATTTCTATTTCCGATGCGAGAGGTGTGCGGAGCCGCAGCCACACGACCGACGGATACGCAGGTGCGGTTTCAAGACCACGGATTGAGCGTCCTTGTGACTATCTTCCTTCAGAGCCCGCAGCAGGAACGATCCCGCTGCGCGGCCGATTGTCTTGATATCCTGGTCAACAACGGTGATTGGCGGGTCGAGCATCTCAGCCCACTCAAACTCGTCGAATGCTACGACCGCCATATCTTTTGGGATCGAGACGCTGAGCGAGCGCAGCGCTTCGAAAATACCATGCAGCAGGACGGTGTTCGATGCGTAGAAGACCTCGGGCCACTCGCTACGCGGGCGCTCGACGAGATATTGCATCACCGCTTCTTTAGACGTTACACTGGAATTCAGACCTTCCAGAACATCGACGGAGCACCCAGTCTCAGCTGCAGCGGCTTCAAAGCCTTTCTGACGAGGCCCACGGCTGCTCCAGGTGCTGGTGTGGCCAACGAATGCCCAGCGCTTATACCCATGGCCAGCAAGGTGAATTCCCATCTCGAAGCTGCCAAGATAGCTATCTGAATTTACCGAAGAATATTGATCGAAGCCCTCGGGCGTAGCGCAATCTACGAAGATGAGCGGAACGCCCCAGGCTGCCAAAGCCTTCATATTAGCTCCGCTCAGATTGTACGTGACGACGACAGCTGCCACCCTCTGCGCCATGATCGAAGCAACGAAACGGTCTTCCCGTGACTGGGAGTAGCTGCCGTTAAGGATCGCGTCCATTGTGATGCAGCTATAGCCGTCTTGCTCAATCGCCGACTCTAGGCTGCTGACCAAGACCGCGTAATACTGATTTGCGATATTCGCTGTCAGTACTGCTACAACGGTGCTCTGAGGACTCTTCAGATTGCGGGCATGGTGATTTGGGACATAGCCAAGCTGAGCCGCTATTCCCAGAACACGCTGTCGAGTCGTCTCGGAAACCCCGGTCCCGCCGCTCAACGACTTTGACACGGTGTAGATCGACACCTGTGCCGCGGCGCTGACATCATGTAGCGTTGGCCTCTGCGACACGTACTGCTCCTCCAACCAAAACGTTTAGTATGAATGACATAGACGAGAGGCGCCGTCAAGTTCCGCGGCATACACCGGATAACCAGTCTTCGAGCTCAAATCCTTGAAATGGAGGACCGGTCAGCCGAAATAAGCGACAATCAAAGGAAATTCACCGCCGCGGCGGGAAGAAAGTTCAAGAGTTGGTGTCGCTTTCGGCTTCCCGCTCGCGGACCCACACTTCGATGACGCGAGAAAAGGATGGTTGTTAAGCGAACCTGCTCTTCGTCTGCCTGCAGCAAGCGAGGCGATCTGCCCGTTCGGCATACGGCTATGACGAAGCATGGAGGCGTGGGTATCCGACCATATAAGTGTCTGAACTAGCGCGCAAAAACTTGCCAGTTTGACGGGTCGCAGATTCGAATCCGATCAAGGCGATAGGGCCAGCATCCTATCTTGCGACCTATCCTTCGATCGTTATACTGTTTTTCAAAAACAGTATAACGCTGGAGTCGAGCTTATGAAGTCCATCGACCTCATGTATCAGACGATGCTCGCCGAGCTAGGTCAGCGCTCGCTCGACGCCGCTTGGACGGCCGATTTCCCTCCGGAGGGTCGGTTCACCCCGGCGAACATCAAGGGACGCAAGTACTGGTACTTCGACATCCCAGATGGGCATGGTGGTACGAAACGTCGTTACGTCGGTTCTGCTGATGATCCGGATATCGCGCAGCGCGTCGCTGATCATAAGCGGGACAAGGACGATCTACGCGCTCGCAGGCGCTTGGTAAATACCCTGACCCGCGAAGGCGGGATGATCGCCCCTGACGCGATGTCGGGCGACATCGTCGAGGCCCTTGCCGATGGCGGTCTTTTTCGGCTCCGGGGTGTTCTCATCCGCACGGTGGCCTTTCAGTGCTATTCAGGACTGCTGGCGTCCGCCTTCCCATGGCCGCGATCCTGACCGGCGATGCGGACATCGCCCAGGACTATGCCATCAGTCGGGAGGTTGAAGACAGTCTGCCTCCGATCGTTGAGCTGCTACAGGGCGTCGACGTAAGCTTCCGGCCAGTTCCCCATCGATCGGGGTCCGCGGCCTCGTCGGCGTTTCAGAATGCCGACGGCTGCCAGGTTGAATTCCTGACGTCGAACCGTGGTTCTGATGACTACATCGACCAGCCGGCGAAGATGCCCGCCCTTGGTGGCGCCAGTGCGGATCCAATACGCTTTCTCGACTTCCTCATAAGGGAACCCGTCAGGACAATGCTGCTCCACCGAAGCGGTGTCTCAGTCGTCGTCCCTGATCCGTCCCGGTATGCGGTCCACAAGCTCATAGTCGCCAGCCGCCGACACACTGACGGGCAGGGGCTGGCGAAGCGCGAGAAGGACGTTCGTCAAACTGCGCTGCTCTTTGAAGCCCTGCAGCAGACAAGGCGATCTGCCGACTTGGCGCTCGTTTACAACGAAGCATGGGAGCGCGGGCCTGCGTGGCAAGAAGGTATTCGAACCGGGGCGGGAATGCTGCCGGCACAAGATGCCGAGCGGTTCAAGACGGCCCTGATCGAGGGCGCAAAAAAAACCGCGAAGAAATTGAACTTCCGTTTGGAGAATAGGCTGTCTTTCCGCTTCGAAAGCCAAGCAGTTGATTTGATTCGAAGCGGCGAAGACAAATCTGGTGCCGAGAGTTCGAGTCCGCTCAAGGTGTTCACCTTAAACTCTAGATATTTCGTTTCTTCGGAACAGCTTTCGGCTTCGGTTGATGCAAGCGCCGTTTGACATTCGAGCGTAGAGCATTGCGAAGATCTTTGTCGACGATCGAAAGGTCGAACCATTCGGGATCAAAGTAGCCACCGCACCACTGAATGGTTTCGCCATATTCGGGATCTTCCCGGTCGTCGACGATCTCTTATTCATTGTTATCGACCCCCATAGAACCGACGCGCATCGGATGATTCGATTTTGTAGCCACCCTGGCACATATTGCGACCGTTGTGAGGCTGTTAGCGAGCGGAATCCACATCTCACGTCCACGCTATCTGTCAGGCTTGTTCATATAACGAGATCGCGTCGCGGGTCGGTGTCTGCAAGCGCTCTTTCGAGAGGATATCAAACTCTTTTTTGCACCAAACAGCTTTATTGCTGCCGCAAACTGGACGCGTGAGAGCAGGGGAGCCAGGGAACTGTTTGCATCGCCGTTGTCGACTGTCCAACCATCCAAGACCGCGAACTCATGTGCGCGGTCGCTGGAGCGCCTCCATACCATTCGAACACCGTGCCGATGCCCGCTCCGTTGTCGGTGCTGTGGATGGAATGAAAGCCGGCGCGAGGGGACTGGAGCTTCAAGCTCACTACCGTGATTCATGTCTTCTTCCCGATTACGGCGATTGCCGATGTTGCACACGCCTTTCGGCAGAATTTCCGGTAACCCCGTTGCGGTTCTGCGTTGAAGCATTGGGGCCGCAGTCCAACTGTTTGTCGATGATCGCGTGAGTTTTAGTCTAATTTGATCACTGCCAACATTGCCTTCCCGGCCTGCCGGCCGAATGTGTCACGAGTGTCACGTTCCTTATGGTCGCAGGGGCTTGTCAATTACCGTCGGCACGGCACGCTCAAACCGAGTTTGAATCATAGAATGCATTGAGACCATCGGTCCTCTGTAGCATCGATCGGGCGTTTTGAGACGCACCAACCTAGGGCGATACAATGACCCAGAGTTTGCGGACCGTTTCGATCGTGCGCCACGTTCCTGTGAAACCGGGGCGAAGGATGAAGGTGTCGCCGGCGGCAAGGCGGCGCGGCGCTTTGTCGTCTTCGACAAGCTCTATGACACCTGACAAGATGGTACAATATTCCCAAGTCTCGCCCTTGATCGAGCGGGTCGCGCCGGGCGTCGCCTCCCAAATGCCGGAACGAATTCGGCCGTTCCCCACATTGTCCTGTTCCCAGGTCTTATAGGACGGGTTGCCCTCGACTAGGCGTTCGGGAAGGGCCTGGCTTTCCCGCGCGATACCGGGATTCTGCAGATCAAAGACGATCATGTTCGACATTTCATTGGTCTCCGATTGTATCACGAAAGCGCGTCCGCGATCGATTTTCCGCATGCCTGCGTGCTGGCGGATCCGCCAAGATCGCGGGTGCGCAGCGCGGGTTGTTTCAGCACTGTCTCGACCGCCGTCATGATGCCGGCTGCGGCTTCCGTCTCGCCAAGGTGTTCGAGCATCATCGCTGCCGACCAGATCTGGCCAATCGGGTTGGCGACGTTCTTGCCGGCGATATCAGGCGCAGAGCCGTGCACAGGTTCGAAGAGCGAAGGGTGCTCACCGCCCGGATTGATGTTGCCTGAGGGGGCAATGCCGATCGTGCCGGTGCAGGCAGGGCCAAGGTCGGAAAGTATGTCTCCGAACAGGTTGGAGCCGACAACGACGTCGAAAATCTGAGGTTTCAGCACGAAATTGGCTGTCAAGATATCGATGTGGAACTTGTTCCAGCCGACATCGGGGTACGCTTTCGCCATCGCTTCGACGCGCTCGTCCCAGTAGGGCATGGTAATCGCGATGCCACTGGATTTAGTCGCCGAGGTCAGCAGCTTGCGCGGCCGCTTCTGCGCCAGATCGAAGGCGAATTTCAGGATGCGATCGACGCCCTTACGGGTCATGATCGTTTCCTGCAGCACCATTTCGCGGTCCGTCCCCTCGAACATGCGCCCACCGACCGAGGAATATTCACCTTCGGTATTTTCCCGCACCACCCAGAAGTCGATGTCGCCCGGCTTGCGGCCAGCTAGCGGGGAGGGCACACCTTCCATAAGGCGCACGGGCCTGAGGTTGACATATTGGTCGTATTCGCGGCGGAACTGCAGCAATGAGCCCCAGAGGGAGATGTGGTCGGGAGCGATGTCCGGCCAGCCGACGGCGCCGAAGAAGATCGCGGCGGGTCTGCCGATTTCTTCTTTCCAGTTTTCGGGCATCATCCGGCCATGCCGGGCGTAGAAGTCGCAATTGGCAAACTCATGCCATTTCTGCTTGAGCGTGAAGCCGTAGCGGCGGGCCGCCGCCTCGAGCACGCGGATACCTTCGGGCATCACTTCCTTGCCGATGCCGTCGCCGGCGATGACAGCAATCTCATAGGTTCTCTCTGCCAATGGTATTCTCCCTCTCGGCAATCGCAGTCTTACTGTGCACAGGTCTTCAAGCCGCCCATATGGAAGGCCTTGGTTTCGAGATACTCCTCGATTCCGGTCGGACTGCCTTCGCGGCCAAGGCCGGATTGCTTGATGCCGCCGAACGGGGCGATCTCCATCGACACGCTGCCGGTATTGAGACCAACCATGCCAAATTCTAGCGCCTCGCTCACGCGCCACGAACGGTGCAGGTTCTCGGTGAAGAAATAGGCGGCCAATCCGAATGGCGTGGCATTGGCGATGGCGATCGCTTCGGCCTCATCGTGAAACCGGAACAGCGGCGCCACCGGCCCGAATGTTTCCTCGCTGGCGAGGCGCATGGCGGTGGTGGCGTCTTTCAACACCATCGGCGCAACATAGCGGCTACCTTCGGGAAGGGTGTCTCGGGGGGTAATGTTTTCGGCTCCGAGAGCCAGCGCATCGGCGACATGGGCGCGGATCTTAGCGACGGCGGCATCGTTGATCATTGGTCCGATATCGGCGCCAATCGTGGTGCCGGGTCCGACCTGCATCGCGCTGACCCGCGCCGCCAGCCGTTCGGCGAAGGCATCGTAAATACTGTCCTGCACCAGCAGCCGGTTGGCGCAGACGCAGGTCTGGCCGCCATTGCGGAATTTCGAGGCGATCGCGGCCTCGACAGCGACATCGAGATCGGCATCGTCGAAAACGATAAAAGGAGCGTTGCCACCCAGTTCCAGGCTGAGGCGTTTGACGGTCGGCGCGCTTTGCGCCATCAGCATCGAACCAACGCCGGTCGAACCGGTGAAGGACACCTTGCGCACATCCGGGCTCGCCATCAGCGTGGCGCCGATCGCCTTGGGCAGGCCGGTGACGATGTTGATGACGCCGGCCGGAATACCGGCGCGCTGCGCCAGCACGCCGAGCGCTAGGGCGGAGTAGGGGGTGAATTCGGAAGGCTTGATGATGACAGTGCAACCGGCCGCCAAGGCCGGGCCGCATTTGCGGGTAATCATGGCATTGGGGAAATTCCAGGGCGTGATGATGGCAGCGACGCCGACCGGCTCCTTGGTCAGCAGAATACGGCGATCGGCCGACGGGGCCGGCAATGTCATGCCGTAGGTGCGGCGCGCTTCCTCGGCGAACCATTTGATAAAGGACGCACCGTAGAGAACCTCGCCACGCGCTTCGGCCAGCGGCTTGCCCTGCTCTGCCGTCATGATCGCCGCCAAATCGTCGGCATGTTCCAGCATCAAAGCGTGCCAGCGTTCCAGAAGGCGGGACCGTTCGGCAGGCCTGGTCTGACGCCATGTCCGCAGGGACTCCACGGCAGCGGCGATGGCGGCCTGCGTGTCGGTGGCATCGCAATCGGGAATCTGTCCGATGACGTCTCCGCTGGCGGGATTATCGACGGGGACAGTGGCTCCGGAGCCTGCCGATAGCCATGCGCCACCGATCAGCGCCTTTTCGACGAACAGGGTGGGATCTTTCAAATTCAGCATATCGTCATCCTCAATTGCCCAGCTTTACGTCGACCAAAGCGGATGCCGTTTTCGCACGCCGCCTCGTCTCTCGGCTCATGTTAGGAAATCGCTTCATTGTCGGCGTATCCGACAACGCCCTTGATCTCCGTGAATTCGTGCAGGCCGAACTTGCCGTATTCGCGGCCGTTGCCCGATTGCTTGTAGCCGCCGAAAGGCGCGGCACCATCCCAGGCGGAGTCGTTGATCCGCACGATGCCGGCGCGCAACTTGCGCGACAGGGCGCGCGCCTCGGCGAGATCGCCTTGGATATAGGCGGCGAGCCCATAGGGTGTGTCGTTTGCGATGGCAACGGCGTCGTCCTCGCTCCCGTAGCCGAGAATGGCCAGTACGGGCCCGAAGATTTCTTCGCGCGCGATGGTCATGTCGCTGGTGACGCGCGCAAACACGGTCGGGCGGACGTAATAGCCAGCATTCAGATGAGCCGGACGACCCGGGCCGCCGGCAACGAGTTCGGCGCCTTCCGCAATTCCCTTGCCGATCAGTTCCTGTATCTTTTCGAATTGCGGCTGGTTGACCACCGGGCCGATATCGGTAGCGGGATCGGCAGGCGCGCCGACGGTGATGGCATCCGCGGTCCTGCGTGCGATGGCAATGGCCTCGTCCATGCGTTCCATCGGCACGAGCAAACGGGTCGGGGCATTGCAGGACTGGCCGGAATTGTCGATGCATCGCCGCACGCCAGCACTGACGGCAGTCTCCATATCGGCGCTACGGAGCACGATGTTGGGGGATTTACCGCCGAGTTCCTGGTGCACCCGCTTGACGGTAGGCGCTGCGGCTTGCGCCACGGAGATGCCGGCCCGGGTGGAGCCGGTGAACGAAACCATGTCGATGTCCGGATGGCTTGCAAGGACAGTGCCGACTGTCGGGCCATCGCCGTTGATGAGGTTGAAGACACCCTTGGGGACGCCCGCCTCATGCAGGATCTCCGCGAAGAGAATGGCGTTGAGCGGCGCGATTTCCGACGGTTTCAACACCATGGTGCAGCCGGTTGCAAGGGCGGGGGCAACCTTGCAGGCGATCTGGTTGATCGGCCAGTTCCAGGGCGTGATCATGCCGACGACGCCGACGGGTTCGTGAACGATCTGTGTCGTGCCTTGCATATAGTCGAATTCGAACGCCTCCGTCGCCTTGATCGTTTCGGCGAAATGCGAAAGTCCTATGCCTGCCTGTTGGCTGCGGGCCATGCCAACAGGCGCGCCCATTTCCTTTGAGATGATATCGCCGATCTCGTCGTTGCGCCGTTTCATAACGACCAAGATGCGCTTGAGCAGTTCAAGGCGTTCGGTTTTCGAGGTTTCGGAGAACGCTGCAAAGGCTGATCTGGCGGCGGCAATCGCCTTCTCCGCATCTGCGGCGCTGCCCATGGCAATCTTTGCGAAAGGCTGTTCGGTGGCCGGATCGATGACATCCAGCGTCTGCCTTCCGATCGGCTCGACCCACTCACCGGTGATGTAGAATTTCTGTGCATTGTTCATTGCTGTCTCCACCGCCGCTTACTGTCCGTTGCGGATGAAATCGGCGATCCGCTCGGCGATCATGATTGTCGGTATATTGGTGTTGGCGCAGGGAATGGACGGCATCAGCGATGCGTCGCAGACCCGCAGTCCCTCGACGCCGTAGACCCGGCCGGATGGCGAGGTGACGGCCATCGGCTCGGCAGCCGCACCCATCCGGCACGTGCCGGAGGGATGCCATGTGCCGCCGACATGGCGGCGGACGAATTCGGTCAACGCCACATCGTCAGCAAGCAGACTATCGAGAGTGGTTCCGAGCGTAACGGCTGAGTGGACCAGTGCGGCGCGCAGCGGCCCAGCAAGATCGAGCATGGCCGACAGCACACCGCGCTGCATCGCATTCCAGGCGCCGGGGACGGCGACTTTTGCAACGCGGGGGGAGTAGCTGGAAGGAAACACCACACCCCGATAGGAGTTCATATGCGGATCGCGCAGGGTTTGCGCGCCCATGCGCAGTGCCATTTTCAGGCGTTCCAGATCTCGTTCGTCGCTCAGCATCCGGAAATCCACTTCGGGCTCGACAAGCGGGTCGGTGGAGGCAAGCTTGAGGAAACCACGCGAGTAGGACTTGTTAACCCAGAAGAACAGGCTACCCATCCGCAGACCGACCGAATGCCAGCCGGAGCGCGACAGGATGGCAGCGTGCATGTCGCCCTGGGGTGTGCCCTGCAGGTCCGACGAAAAGCGCCAGATTGCCTGTTCATGGTGTTCTGCCCGGTCGCGCACCCGCATCGATGGCGGCAGGTAGGCGGCGACCGCTATAGAAGGGTGCTCCATCAGGTTCCGGCCGATGCCGGACCGCGATGCAATGACTGGAATGCCAAGTGCCGCCAGATCGGCGCCGGGCCCGATGCCGGAGCGCAACAGCAAAGCCGGCGAGTGGATGGCGCCCGATGCGACGATGACCTCCCGGGCCATGATCGTTTGGGACACGTCGCCGACGATCTCTGCTCCGTTCGCCCTGACGCCTTCGAAGAGGATGCGGGTCGCCGTACTATCAGTGATGACGCGAAGGTTTGGACGGCGACGCACCTCCGGCGTCAGATAGGCGATCGAGGTCGGCAGGCGTTCGCCGGCGTCACTAACGGCAATCGCGCCACGAAAGGTGCCGTCCTGCCAGGGGCCGTTTTGGTCGGCGCGGATCGGATGGCCGCGCGTCTGAAGCGTCTGCATGACGCGATCGACGAACGGCGATATGTTCTCGCTGGGGATCCGCCGGATCGTCAGCGGCCCATCGGTTCCATGGAGCGGGCCGTCGAAATCGCGGTCGGACTCGATCTTGCGGAAGTAGGGCAGGCAATCTTCCCAGCTCCAGCCGTCGGCGCCCAGCGCCTGCCATTCAGCATAGTCGGACGACGCGCCGCGATTGGCCATCAGCGCGTTGATCGCCGAACCGCCGCCGAGGATTTTTGCCTGCTCGTAGCGGCGGGCTATCCGGTGCGCGCTGTTGGACCGCGAATAGCCCATCAGCGAAGTCAGGGAAGCCCAGATGTTACGTGTGTCGAGATAGGCGCGGCCGGGATAGCGGCTTCGGACCGCGTTGGGAATGTCGCCGGCGGCGATGTTGCGGCCGGCCTCGACCAGAATAACGGTGCGGTTCGGATCTTCCGACAATCGCGCCGCAAGCACGCAGCCTGCAGAGCCGCCGCCGAGGATCAGGTGATCAGCGATCATGCCACCTTGCCTTGCTTGCGATCGGTGCTGCGGGCGTTGAGCGCCACCAGCATCACCAGAATGAAGGAGATGGCCGTCAGCAGCGAGCTGATTGCAGCGATCGTCGGGTCGATCTCGTCGCGCAGCGCGGTGAACATGCGCTTGGTCAGGGTCTGGTATTCGCCGCCGGCAATGAACAGCGACACGACGGTTTCGTCGACGGCCGAGATGAAGGCAAACAGCATCCCGGAAACCACGCTCGGGCGGATCTGCGGCAGGGTAACCACGAAGAATGTGCGCAGCCGGTTCATGCCAAGACTGCGCGACACCATTTCCTGCGTTGGATCGAACTTCCTTAGGCCTACCAAAACGGAGATAACCACATAGGGAAGGCCGAGCATCATGTTGGCGAGAATCAGCCCAGTCATGCTGGCGAGAAGACCGATCTGGGCATAGACGAGGAAGACTCCCACGGCCGTGATGACGATCGGCACGACGAGCGGCAACAGCAAAACTATCTGTAGGCTACGCACAAGACGGGAAGATGTCATGTTCAGTGCATAGGCCGCCGCCGTGCCTAGAACAGTCGCCAGGATTGCACTTGAAACCGAGACGATCAGGCTGACTCGCGTGGCCTGCATCCACGCTACGTTGCCGAGATAGGCCTCATACCAGCGTAGCGACCAGGATGGCGGCGGAAATGTCAGGAAGCGGGCGCTCGAAAATGACATCGGCACGATAATGATGATCGGGATGATCAGCCACGCGAGAACGAGGGCGACGAAGCCGTAAAGGAGAAGGTTGGATGTGCGCATGTATCACCTCGTTCCCATGATGCGTTCAAACGGAATCAGCAAGCTTGCCAGTCGAAAGATCAGGAAGACGCAGAGCATCAGCACCACGCTGATCGATGATGCCGCACCCCATTCGTTGTAGACCTGGAT
>DASWOH010000090.1:0-2918 GCA_036398815.1 Rhizobium sp.
ATGCGGTCTCCTACACCCTTAACCAGTGGGAATATCTGACGCGCTATGCCGAAGACGGCAGGATGCCGATCGACAATAATCTTCTCGAACGCGACATCAGAATTTTTGCAACAGGAAGAAAATCCTGGCTCTTCTGCGATACCATGGACGGAGCGCGAGCCAGCGCCGTCATCTACAGCCTGATGCTGACTTGCCGGGCCTGCGACGTCGAACCTCTCGCGTGGCTACGCCATGTCCTCACTGAACTGCCGCAGCGCCCCCAGGACGCCGATATCGACGATCTGCTGCCATTCAACTTCCAAGCCTGACCCCGCCGCCTTCGCTCCAAGGCGGGTTGCCCAGCGTCAATTATGATGGCCGACCCAGACACCGTAATCGACGCGCCACAAAATGCGCGCTTACGCTTGTCCGACATCCCCTTCTCCCCCATACCCGCTCTCGTCCACGGCTTTGGAGAGTGAGTGTGAGCGAGGGGATTACTGCTGACGACGTTGTTGCCAGCATCGAGATGATACTTGGATGGACACCGGACAAGGCGTTGGTGGACTATCATCTCAGGCTAGGTTTTCAAGATAGGAAAGCTCTAGGCCAGTATATGATGCAGACCGACGAATTTCGGCAAAAAATGCGTGTGCATCAGCGACAGCCTATGTTCCTAGGCGATCGCGTCATGGGATTCACGCACCGTGGCGAGATCATCTACTTGATTCCAAACGATTTGGACTTAACGCCTCACATACTTGATCACGGCATGCACGAACCCAGCACTGAGAAGGTCATCGTCAACGCCATTAGGCCAGGCGATACGACAATCGATATCGGATGCAACGTCGGCTATCACACTATGGCGATGGCGGCTGCGGTTGGGCCCCATGGCAAGGTTTTCGGCTTCGAAGCCAACCCGGCTATCTTCCCGCTTCTCAAGTCCACCCTCGTGATCAATCAGTTTACTACGTTCCGCGGCACCGGCAGGGTCGACCTGTTCCTCAACGCGGTTGCCGACAAACCCGGCATGATAACCCTGGAGAATGCACCGGGACATTCGGGCAGCGGCCATGTTGTGAACGACAACCCTTCCAGCGATATGGGGCCAGAATATTCGCTCCGCGTCGAGGTTCCGGCGGTCCGGCTGGATGACGTTCTCGCCGACAGCAAACCGATCGACTTTATTCATATGGATATCGAGGGTGCCGAACCGCTGGCAATGAAAGGTGCTATCGAGATCATCAATCGCTCGCCCAACCTCAAGATTGTCTCGGAATGGTCAGTTGGTATGATGAGGACACTTGCCGATGTGGACGCATACATCGGACTACTTGTCGAGAATGACTTCCGATTCTGGCGCGTCGGCGATCATGGTAAGCTGATCGCAGAGAACGTGAACGATCTCACGGCACTTCCACACTGTGATCTTTTCATTTCGCGCAATGATCCTCCTTCACTCTGACTGAGTAATCCAATGACTGATTGGCAGGAAAAAGCGCGGGCCGCGACCGTCCGCAAAAATCGTATGATGTCGTTCGGTCCCTATGCCCGCGGTCTACTTATTGAAGGCAAGCGAGGGCTGTTTGTCGTCGATCCAGAGGATAGTTCGGTTACGGGCTGGCTACTCAGTGAAGGCACATACGCAGAGAACGAGTTGGCGCTCGCGTCGTCATTCCTCGGATCTAAGAGCGATGTATTGATCGTCGGCACACACATCGGTGCGCTCGCCATCCCGCTATCTAAGCAATGCAAAAGTATGGATGTCGTTGAGGCTAACCCCGATACGCAACGCCTGCTGAAGGCCAATCTTCTTTTGAATGAGTGCGCGAACGTCACGCTACATCCGATCGCCGCAAGCGACAGCCGTGATCCGATTAGCTTCCTGAAAAACCGCGACAATAGCGGCGGATCTAAGCGCAAGCCACTCGTCGATCATGTGCATTACGTCTATGATGAACCCGAGGTTGTCACTCTCGACGCATGGCCCCTAGACCAACGCCTTGGCGATAAGTCTTACGACCTGATTATCATGGATATCGAAGGTTCCGAATATTTTGCTCTGAAAGGAATGCCAAAGATTCTAACGAACGCGCGCGCCATGGCGATCGAGTTTCTCCCGCACCATATCAAAGACGTCGCCGGGGTTAGTATAGCGGATTTTTGCCAGCTTTTACAGCCGAATTTCAACTGGATGTACATTCCCGGTAAGAACGCGCTGATTCCTTCTGAAAAATTTATGGAGTTCTTGAGCGCATCGTTCGATGCGGGACACGGATATGATGCCATCTACCTCATGAAGGATGCGCCTGACGCATGGATGCGCGTCTGGAATGTCCATAGGCCTGGTGCAGACTGACCCGGACGATTCGAATTAGCCGGAGAGATCGACCAGCTAGAAATGTCGGGGCGCTGAGCGCAGCGTTCGGTAGCTGCTTGACCTCATTTTCGAGTTTCCGGGTCATCTACGGCGTAAACTCATAAATCGGCTTGAGCCTCAGCCATCAGCGTGATTCAGGCGTCCTTCGAGATTGGAGGGGACGCATGGCACGGCGGCGGTATGAACTGACAGACAAGGAATGGCTCATCATCGAGCCTATGCTGCCCAACAAGCCGCGCGGCGTGCCCCGGGTCGATGACCGGCGCGTACTGAACGGGATTCTTTGGCGCTTCCGATCCGGTGCGCCCTGGGCGGAGATCCCGGAACGTTATGGGCCATCGACGACCTGCTACAATCGTTAGCGCTGCGAGCGCCCCACATGGACGGCGGTGGGCGAGCGCGTGAGGGGTCATCACCCTTTTGAGGAGATGGGCGTGACGTATGACGGTGATGCGGGCGGTGGTGACGAGCATTCGCACCATGCGTCACAGGGTGCGAATTCGAATTGGGTTAGAGTGCCGCATGATGCGAAATCGCCGACGGTGCCCGGCGAAGT
>DASWOH010000091.1:0-2781 GCA_036398815.1 Rhizobium sp.
GAATAGGAATTCACTGATGTCGTCATGGTGGTTTCCACGCTCTGTGGCAGATCCGGTGCCAGACGCTCCTCGTGCTCCGGCTTTCATGACCGCAAAGCCTGCGCGTTGACGGATTAAGGGCCGGTTGCCATCGAAAGAGCCACGTGTTTTCCGCTGAACAGCCTTTCCAAATGGTTGCCCTTTGGGGGTACCGCCGCTACATCAGCAGCAGCAAAACTCCCAAAAGATTGTTCCCAAAGATCATCTAAGGATCACGATGGCGCGCCAGTTCGTCTATTTCATGCAGGGTCTGTCCAAGATCTACCCGCCCAGCCGCAAGGTTCTCGACAACGTCCATCTGTCGTTTTACCCGGACGCCAAGATTGGCGTGCTCGGCGTCAACGGCTCGGGCAAGTCGACGCTGCTGCGGATCATGGCGGGTATCGACAAGGACTATAATGGCGAGGCTTGGGTCGCCGATGGCGCGCGGGTCGGATATCTTGAACAGGAGCCGCAGCTCGACCCCGCCAAGACCGTGCGCGAGAATGTCATGGAAGGCGTTGCCAAACAAAAGGCGATTCTCGATCGTTACAACGATCTCGCCGTGAACTATTCGGACGAGACCGCCGATGAGATGACGAAATTGCAGGACGAGATCGAGGCTCAGGGCCTGTGGGATCTCGACAGCAAGGTCGATCAGGCGATGGACGCGCTGCGATGCCCGCCGGACGATGCGGACGTTACCAAGCTATCGGGCGGCGAGCGTCGTCGTGTGGCATTATGTAAGCTGCTGCTGGACGCCCCCGACCTGTTGCTGCTCGACGAGCCGACCAACCATCTCGACGCGGAATCCGTGTCGTGGCTGGAAGGCCATCTTCGCAATTATCCCGGCGCGATCCTGATCGTGACCCATGACCGCTACTTCCTCGACAATGTCACAAGCTGGATTCTCGAACTCGACCGTGGCAAGGGTATTCCCTACGAGGGCAATTACTCCTCGTGGCTGGTGCAGAAGCAGAAGCGCCTTGCACAGGAAGGCCGCGAGGACGTCGCGCATCAAAAGACGCTGCAACGTGAACAGGAATGGATCGCATCCTCGCCGAAAGCCCGTCAGGCCAAGTCCAAAGCGCGCTACCAGCGCTACGAGGACTTGCTCAAGCAGGCCAGCGACAAGCAGACGCAAACTGCGCAGATCATTATTCCTGTTGCGGAGCGTCTCGGCACCAATGTGGTGGACTTCGAGGCTCTCAGCAAAGGCTTCAAGGATCGGCTGCTGATCGATAACCTGACCTTCAAGCTGCCGCCCGGCGGCATCGTCGGCGTCATCGGTCCGAACGGCGCGGGCAAGACCACTCTCTTCCGGATGATTACCAAACAGGAGCAGCCGGATTCCGGCACCATCACGGTCGGCGAGACCGTGCATCTCGGCTATGTCGATCAATCGCGCGATGCGCTCGATGGCAGCAAGAACGTTTGGGAAGAGATTTCCGGCGGCAACGACCAGATTTTGCTCGGCAAGAAGGAAGTGAATTCGCGCGGATACGTATCGGCATTCAACTTCAAGGGCGCCGACCAGCAGAAGAAGGTCGGCTCACTCTCCGGCGGTGAACGCAACCGCGTGCATTTGGCCAAGATGCTCAAATCCGGCGCCAACGTCCTGCTGCTCGACGAGCCGACCAACGATCTCGACGTCGACACGCTGCGTGCGCTTGAGGAGGCGCTGGAGGATTTCGCCGGCTGCGCCGTCATCATCAGCCATGACCGCTGGTTCCTCGACCGCATCGCGACCCACATTCTTGCCTTCGAGGGCGACAGCCATGTCGAATGGTTCGAAGGCAACTTCCAGGATTACGAGAAAGACAAGCTGCGGCGGCTCGGTCAGGATGCAGCGATCCCGCATCGGGTAAAATACAAGAAGCTCACACGGTAATACACCCGGTGCCGTCAGCTATGCGGCTTTACAGAAGTATATATCCAAAGGTGTGGCATGCTCCGACGCCGCACTGAACGATCACCGAAAGAAAATTGATCGCGCACAGCGCGATGACGTAGAGACTGACCAGTCCGGCGAGGCGGCTCAGTGTCGCCGATGGCTCGGGATTGTGAAGGTTCTTCTCGCCAAGAACCGCAAGCTTGAGCGTGAAAGCCAGCAGGATCGCCAATGCGATGACGATCGACCACACCGGCATATGCAATCCAAAAACGGCGCTGCCGATATAAGCATGGCCGGCTCTGGGATAGATGTCGATCAAAGTCTGCCGTGCGGATACGATCAGCAGAAGCATTGCGAACAGCATGCTCATCCCGATGTTTCGTGCGGAATGGCCGCGGCGAAAATGCATGATGGTGCCAAAGCAAATGCCGAACATCGCGGCGCGTTGCAGCAGGCATAGCGGGCAGGGTATTTCCCCGCCGTGATACTGAAAGACCATTGCAGCCGTCAGGATAGCTGCGATGACGAGCATCACCGAGAACACAAACAGATCGTTGAGAAAAGACGACAGATTCGAATCGAAGCTGTGACCGGCGTTCATGTCGGCGCCCCGGACGAAGCCGCGTGAGGGGTTCCCTCAAATTCCACCTGTAGCCAGGGCATGCGAAAGCCATAATCGGGACTGTAGATTTCGAAAAGAAACAACGCTGTTGAAAGTGCGAGGCAGGCCAACAGAACTATGACAGCAAGTCTTGGAGGCCCGAAATACGCACAGGAAAGTGCGAGCAGCATCGTCGCAAACACCATCACCATCATCGAAATGCCCCGATACCAGTAAAAATGTAAATCTAGCCGTTCACGAAGCGCCG
>DASWOH010000092.1:0-6371 GCA_036398815.1 Rhizobium sp.
TCAACGGCGTCGGCGACGCCTATTTCTCGGTCAAGGGTTCGAAGCTTGTCTCCGGCCGGTTGTTTGACGGCGACGGCGTGCACCGGATGGTGCAGGATGCGGTGATCGACAAGAATACAGCCACCACGCTCTTTGCGGACAAGGGCATCGAGCCGACCGGCCAGACGATTTTCGTCGGCAAAGTGCCTGTTCGGGTCATCGGCGTCATTGCCTCGCAGCAGGGCGGCTTCGGCTCCAGCGACAATCTTTCGATCTATCTTCCTTACACCAGCGTGCAGGCCCGGTTCCTCGGCGACATGTCGCTGCGCAGCATCACCGTGCGCGTCAGTGACAATACAGAAAGCTCAGTCGCCGAGGCTGCGGTGACGCAGTTTCTGGAGCACCGCCACAAGACCAGGGATTTCTTCATTCTCAACACCGACGACATTCGCCAGACGATCACGAGCACAACCCGGACGATGACCCTGCTCATCTCCGCTATTGCCGTCATTTCGTTGCTCGTTGGAGGCATCGGCGTCATGAACATCATGCTGGTCTCGGTGTCCGAGCGTATCGCGGAGATCGGTGTTCGCATGGCGGTCGGCGCGCGCCGGCAGGACATCCTGCAGCAGTTCCTGATCGAGGCCGTATTGGTCTGCCTGCTGGGCGGCGCGCTCGGCATCGCCACAGCACTCGGCTTCGGCTTTGCCTTCAACCGGCTAGGCTCCAGTTTCACGCTGATCTATTCGACAGGTTCGATTGCGCTTGCCTTCACATGCTCATGCATGATCGGCCTCACCTTCGGCTACCTGCCGGCGCGCAATGCTTCCAGGCTCGATCCTGTCGCCGCTCTGTCAAGGGATTAATCGCCACTGAAAGAAAGATGGCAGCCCCGGAGTCCAATCCGGCTTCGCCATCAGTGTTGGGGGCGTAATGGCGAAGCCGGTATGCGGGGGCGGTCAAAAGCTTGCTCGAGCAAAGCTTACGACCTGAAACAATTCTACATGAGATGCCGGCCCGAACATTTCTGAACGTTGCTGAAAAGAGGCAATTTCAGGAATTTTATTGTCCCGACGTTTCTGCCGGATGGATATATTTAATAAGCATTCGGAAGTTATTATGATAAGTAAGCCTAGTCGGTTTTTCATGCTTCCGGCAAGCAGATTATCCTGCAATATACAATTGCTGCAGTCGAGATTGCATCATGTCAAAAGCTTTACCGACCTGGCATATGCAACTGCCAGCATTGGCATAGGCGGGCAAGCGTCAAGACGCTGATCTGTTGCCTGCGTTCTTGCCGGGGCTTTTGAAGGTGATCAACTGCTCCAAGCCTCTCGGCTCCCGATTGCGCACGACGATCTCGCCTTCGAACCTGGAAATGATTTCCTTGGCGATGGCCATTCCGAGGCCTGCTCCCGGAAAAGATTTCTGCCGGGCGATATCGATGCGGAAGAACGGTTCGAACACCTGGTTCAAGCGCTCTTCGGGGATACCAGGCCCGGTATCGACAATCCTGACAATGGCCCTGTCGGCGAAACGGGCGACGGTGACGATCGCCGATTCGCCATGCGTCGCGGCGTTGATGAGGAGATTGCGCAAGGCTCTGGTGAGCGCCAAAGGGCCCGCGGAAATCGACGCCGCCTGCAACTCCTCGCTCTTGACGTTCATCCCGATCGCCGAAAGTTCCGCCACGATATCGGCGACGATGGTATCGAGCCTCACGCATTGCAGGCCATCGCTGGAGATTTCCTCGCGCACCAGCCCGATGGCACTATCGGCGATGGTGTCGAGTTCCTCCAGATCCGCGAGCCATTTGCGCCGGTCTTCATCGTCTTTGATGAACTCGGCGCGTAGCCGCATGCGTGTCATGGGCGTTCTAAGATCGTGCCCGGCGGCCGCCACCAGCCGCATCCGGCTTTCCGTCGCAGCCTTCACTCTTGCGGACAGCCCGTTGAGGGCCTGCGCGGTGACGCGAATTTCGCCTGGACCGGTTTCCGGCACATGCGGAAGCGTTCCGTCCGGGCCGATCTCGGCCACGGCGCGCTCCAGCATGCGAAGAGGCTTCATGATCTTCGACGCGGCGTAGATGGAAACCAGCACGCTTCCCGTAATGATGAGGCCGATCCATCCCATGAGGATCTTCCATCCTCCGGGCGGCGGACCGAATTCCGGCATCGGCATCACCATCCACTTGCCGTCGGAGAGCCGGAGAGAGGAAATCGTATCGCCAGTCGGCGGGCGCGAGATGATCGCCTCACGCGCCTCGGCGATGCGACTCAGCGCATCCGTCAAAACTCCGGAAAGGTGCTCGTCGCGATGCCCACTTGCCGGGACGGCCGTAATGTCCATGCCGCTGGAGATCGCGGCATCCCTGTCCCTCTCTGCGAAAGTGGCCAGTATGGATAGCTGGCGCGCCACCGGCTCCATCGTCATATCCGGCCGCGGCCCGCGCATCACCAGGCTTGCCACGAAAGAAGAGGTGATGACGACCAGAACAATGGCCGTCAGCAGGAGAAGCGCCAGACGAGCGCCCAGGGATTTCATGGGTCGCCCTTGACCGCCGTCACCGGAACAACGAGCTGATATCCGCTATTGCGGATCGTCCTGAACACCGGTTCGTCAGCCGTTTCGCCCAGCTTGCGGCGCAACCGGCTCATCAATACATCAATCGAGCGATCCGCCGGATCGCGATCCCGCCCCTGCGTCAAGTCCAGTAACTGGTCGCGGGACAGCAGCCGGCCGGATCGTTCGAGAAACACCTTGAGCAGATCGAATTCGGCGCCCGTCAGTGCGATGACTTCGCCGTTGTCCTTGGTGACGCGGCGCAGCTGGGGGTCCAGGGTCATCTCGGCGAAGAGATAGCGCCGCTGCTCCGGCTCCGGGGACAAATCCTCGTTCACCCGGCGCAGGACAGCCCGAATGCGTGCCGCCAGCTCTCGCGGATTGAACGGCTTGCCCAGATAGTCGTCGGCGCCGATCTCAAGCCCCAGTATCCGGTCTATATCCTCCTTCAGGGCGGTCAGGAGAATGACGGGGACGCGGGGCCGGCGGTTTCTGAGATCGCGGCAGAGATCGAGGCCCGATCCATCGGGCAGCATGACATCGAGAACAAGCAGATCCGGATTGCGCCGGTTGAGGGCGTCATTGCAGCCGCGCAAGTCGCTTGCCGTCGAGACGCGAAAACCCTGCTCCTCGAGATATCGACTGAGGAGCGCGCGAATCTCGTGGTCGTCATCGACAATCAGGATGTCGGGCGCGGCGGTCAAAGTCATAGGCACCATTCCATTTCTGCTAAGTTTTATACGAACTCCCATTCAAAAGAAGACTTTTCACGGGCGAAAGGCGCAAAATTTCCGGCGGGAAACATTGGTTTACAAAAAACACGCCGAGGGAAATGTTGAGCAACGAAGCAAAGACGCCGGTGGATGGGCAGCAAGCCATGCCGCGCGCCGCCAGTCGACAGCCCAGCGGAAAAGCGGCTCTCGATGGCACCGCTATCCATCATGAGCCGGACTTCAACGGCGATTCGCGGCTCGGCCACGTCGAGGAGCATGCGCGTTTCGAAAGAGCCTGTCCCCGCCTTTCAAATGCCAATTGCTGGCGCTCGAAGTTCAGGAGGATGTTTTGGAAACTCGAAACGGCATCGAAGATGTTCAAGCATCGTGAGGTGGCGCACCCGTTCGAGTGCGCCCCATTTTCACATGACCAGAAAGGTCGAGGGAGCGACCTGTAACGCCGTGGCGATCCGCCGAAGTTTTGCCGGATCCGCCTCAGCACCAAGCTCGATTTCGGCAATCTCGTCCCCGGTGAGACCACAGGTCTCGGAGAGATCATCGACCGTGTAGCCGATGGCCTCGCGGGAACGCCTAACGGCGGCACCGATTTCAGAATGGGAAACGAGGGAAGCTTTCGAGCTATTGAGGTTGTTGGGAGTAATGGACACGAAATTTCTCCTTCCAAAGTCCACCGGCAAGCCAAATGCCGGGTGAAGGCAGCTATTGCAGCCATGAGCGATCTCGGCCTAAACAGACGCGGTCGAGCGCCCGGCCAATATAGTCATAGATGCTTAGCAAACAAGTGCCGAAGTTTGTTAGGATAATCCACCCGGTTCGATGACCGGATTTTCCCCTTCATCGGCATGCCAGCCCGATAGCATTTCCGCCTTCCTTGCTTTCGCCGCGAGCACTCCCATGGCACGCGGCGAAAGGGATTTCCCGGCCCTTTACCTCGTTGCGGAGCGCAATTGCAGTCTCGATACGCCGGCGGCAACGTTGAGCCCGGTTCCCGCTTCGCCGCTCAACGGCTGCAGGCCGAAGTTCTTGGCATTCCCGCCGACAAGCACATTTGCACCCAGCCCCAGGCCCACCGAGGCCCCGGCGGATGCGCCGACATAACTTCCGGCCAAAGCGCCCTCTCCGGCCCGAGCCGCATGGATGCTGTAGACCACCCAGCTCAGATAGGACTTGCCGGTCACGCCGATATCGAGACCGAGCTTGCCGATAGATCCGACATAGCGTTCAGCCGGTCCGGATTGCCGCTTGAACAGGCAATCGACCGATTTGTTGGAGCCGATCACCATTCCGACGCCCCCGGCAACCTGACAGGACAGCGTGCCGAGGCGCTCCTTCGGCCCGGCGGCCTGCTCCTTCTGGGGTTGTTTGTGTGACCGATGCACCGTTGCGGCATCGGCAACGGTGACGCCAAAAGCAAGCGAGGCGGCAGCGACGATGAGAGTGAAGTTTTTCATGGGGTTTTCTCCTTGGACATTCGCACCTCATTCAACGCGCCGGACAGGAGTTCGTTCGAACCGGAGAGGATTTTCTTGGTGGCGAGGGTCCCGGTGTGCGACAGCTATCCTAGCGCCTGGCTGGCCAAACCGTAGGTCAGCGGCAACCCGTCACCGGGCGGAGCGCCGTCGCCGCGCAGCCAGGAGCGCCGCAGCGACATGCTGGTAACGGTATCGTAGATCGGCAATCCCGATCGCATGATGAAGCGTGGGAAGGCGCCGCTCCGCTGGCGGGTGTCGATCCGCATGAAGCTGCCGGCATGACCGGCGATATGCGGCCTCGTCACTGCGATCGCCTCCTCGTCGCTTGCCGCCACGACGGGGCCGATCACATGACCGCGCCCAAAGCGGCGACACAGCGAAAAGGCGATCATTCTGCCACCCCGGAAGAGCGCCACCCCTTTCGAGACGCTTATGAGGCGCGCAAGAACGGGCGTGCGATCCGCGCCATAGGCTGCCAGATCCAAAGCTGCGATCTCCGCGAGATCGGTTTCGTCGACCGATCGCAATAGTGTGCCCGGCGGCAACGGCTCCATGGGCGGAGCGACCGCCTCGCCGTTGCATTGATAGACGGTCCTCTCGGCGCGGAAGCCGAGCGAGTCGTAGAGCCGTTTGGCGGAGCGGGTAGCGCTGAGACCGAGCGCGCGCGAACCGGTCCGCGCCAGGACATGCTCCATCATCCAGCGGCCGGTTCCCAGCGCCTGTAGTCTCGGGGAGGTGATCACCATGCCGAATATGGTGAAATCGGGTGCGAAATCGAACCACATGGCCGAGCCGAGTACGCGGCCGATGGCATCGTGCGCCACGATGCCCCGTCCCATATCGCGAACGATCTGCCAGTCCTCGGCGCGATGCGGCCAGCCGACCGACAGGGACAGCGCATACAGGGCATCGAGATCGGCGTCCTTCATCTCGCCGATGGTCAGTTCGAAGGAATCCAGTTGGATTGAACTGGATCTTGTCATGACTGTCTCCCCTCGTGCCAAGCGCATTCCCCGACAAGCCCCGAACGCCCGCCGGGCGATTGGATGAACAGACTCTTGAATTTCCGAGGGCGACGATGCCCTCGCTTCGGTTGTAACGGCGCTCATGCAACAGAATACGCTTGATATCCCGGTAAATTCGAAAGATTCCACCAAAGCCGTCGAGCTTTCGGCAGGCAGGCGATAGCCCCTGTCTTATTCTTGAGAAAGTGTCTCACTCCAGAGATACTGCTCCCTCCACCTGCTCCAGAGATTCATCGATGTCCCCTCCCGTCGGCCGCGTCGCCAGCAACCAGGATTTTCCGAAATCGGCCGATGTCGTTGTGCTCGGAGGCGGTATGGCCGGCGTTGCGGCGGCTTACGAACTCGCCAGGCGAGGCACGTCCGTCGTCCTCATCGAAAAGGGCGTGATCGCCGGCGAACAATCGAGCCGCAACTGGGGCTGGTGCCGCCAGCAGAACCGCGACGCCCGCACCCTGTCGCTCGCCTCCCACAGCCTGGACCTTTGGGGCCGGCTCTCCGGGGACCTCGGGGAAGAGTCCGGCTTCCGCCGCTGCGGCCTCCTCTACCTCAGCGAGGACGAAGCCGAGATCGCCCGCTGGGCGGCGTGGCGCGACGTCGCC
>DASWOH010000093.1:0-3574 GCA_036398815.1 Rhizobium sp.
GAACGAAGATCTCATAACGGCGCGTCTCCTCCCGGCTCTGCACGAAGGCGACGATGAAGAGGAAGCCGGCCGTCTGTACCGCGACCGAGACGATGGCAGCGCCGTGCAGCCCGAGCGCCGGCATGCCGAAATGTCCGAGCACCAGGCCGTAGGCGAGTATGGCGTTCATCACCAGCATGGCGATGGTGACATAGAGAATGACACCGGCCTGCCCGATGGCGCTCACCAGCGCGCGGATCACGTTGTAGAGCAACCCCGGCAACACGGCGAAATGGCCGATGGCGATATATTCGCCGGCAAGCCTCGCCACGTCCGGTTTCTGCCCGGCAGCCAGCAGGATCTGCTCGGAATAGAAAAAGGCCGGTTGTGTCAACAGCCAAAAGGCGGTGACAACCCAGATACCCATGCGTAGTGCCCGGCGAACCGAGGTGATATCGCCTTTGCCATAGGCCTGCGCCACCAGCGGCACGACGGCGATGGAGAAGCCGGAACCGAAAATCTGAATGGTGAACAGGAACTGCGCAGCGAGAACCATGGCAGCCAGCTGCTCGGCTCCGAGACGGCCGACGATCATCACATCCGTGGTGTTGATGCCGAGCTGCGCCAGCTGCGCACCGATCAGCGGTATGCCGAGCGCCAGGGTGGCGCGGATATGCGCAGACCACGAATTGTTGTTGTCGTGCGCGAACGGGCGCGCAGTTGCCGGCATATCCATCTTGAAAACTCGATTTTCAGAAACGCGCAGACCGCTCCTACCCGAGGCGCGCGAACCTGTCGCCTTAGCGCAACTTCAACCGAAAAGCCAGTTGACAAAGCCGAGATGCTAAAGAATTCATCAGATCATCAAAATATCTGATGAATATTTAGGCCACTTCTTGGGCCGCCGGCTCCAGCCCGGCTTTCGGCTCACCCTTGTGCACCCTGGCGACAAAGACGACCATCGCGATGAAAATCAGGATCGCCCCCATGATGAAGGGCGCGCCCGCGAAAACGACGGGTGCTGCCGGCGCGGTGAAATAGCGGAACAGATATGGGAAAAGCAACGGCCCGACGATCGCGGTGATGCTGGTCAGGCTGCCAAGCGCGCCCTGCAGCTCCCCTTGTGCCGACGGCGGCACCTTGCTTGCGGCAATGGAGCGCAACGGTGCGTCCGCGACATTTTCGATGACGGTCACGATGATGACGGCATAGACCATCCAGCCTTGCCATGCGAAGGCATACCCCATGAGCCCGATACCGGAAAAGGTCATTCCCAGCAATGCCGTCTTCCATTCGCCGAGCATCGGCACGAGCCGCGGCAGCACGAGACCCATGACAATCGCGGCTCCGATGCCGTAGACGCTGAGCGAAAGGCCGATCTGCCCCTCGCTCCAGTCATAGCGATAGGAGGTGACGAAGGACCATGCGGCCGGATAGGCACCATGCGCCAGCCAGTTGAGGAACATGACGACGCAGACCCAGCCGATGCCATGATAGCGCCGCATCTGCGTAAGCGCACCCAAAGGATTGGCGCGCCACAGCTCGAAGGGACGGCGGTTCTTCGCATCCAGCGTTTCCGGCAGCAGGAAATAGGCGCCGACGAAATTCAGGAATGCCAGCGTGGCCGCGCCGTAGAAGGGCACGCGCGGGCCGAACTCGCCCAGAAAGCCGCCGATGACCGGCCCCAGCACGAAACCGACGCCGAAGGCCATGCCGATCAGGCCAAAATTCTTGGCGCGATTCGTGTCATTGCTGATGTCGGCAATGTAGGCGGAGCACGTCGAGAAGCTCGCGCCGCTGATGCCCGCGAGGATCCGTCCGACGAACAGCATCCAATAGGTTCCGGCAACAGCGCAGATGAGGTTGTCGATCGCAAACGTCAGCACCGAGGCCAACAAGAGCGGGCGGCGGCCGAAACGGTCGCTCAAATTGCCGATCAGCGGCGAAAACAGGAACTGCATGGCCGCATAGGCAAGCAACAACCAGCCGCCCTCCGTGGCTGCCTCGCTGATCGAAGCGCCCGTCAGTTCTTCCAGATATTTCGGCATGACCGGCATGATGATGGCAATGCCGATGACGTCGAGGAAGAGAATGAGGAAGACAAGGAACAGGCCCCGGCGCGCAAATTTTTGGTCGATCATGGAGTTTGCCTTTTGGCGGCCCTATCTTCATGAAGAGACAGAACGTGAACGAAAATCGGTGCGTCCCCAATACTTGAAGATTTGGCCCGAAACAATCCGTGAACGCGTCAATCTTTCTGATTTGTCGACCGATTTTTTTGATCTTTTGCGCTTGGGATGCCCGCTTCTCCCATGCATCCGCCGCCGCTCCAGCCTCAGAGAATCGACCAAGGCACAAAACGCGGCGAGAGGGTTTGGACGAGGCGCCAACGATCCGGCAATCATCGCGAATGTCGAGAAGGCCTCATCTGCCCGATGGCCGTTTCGCCGTGCTCAAAAGCTCCAGCCGGCCTTCCCCCGCCCCTTCGATAGACTCGGGAGCGGGAAGAAGGGGTCGAGAGGTGCTAAACCGGATTGTTCAGCGTATCGCAGTCGCTGAGCTTGCCGGAATCAAAGCCCTGCTTGAACCATTTCATACGCTGCGCCGAGGTGCCATGGTTGAAGCTGTCGGGAACGACATAGCCCTGGCTGCGCTTCTGCAGCGTATCGTCGCCGATCTGCTGCGCGGCATTCAGTGCCTCTTCGAGGTCGCCTTGCTGCAGAATGCCTTTCTGCTGCGTAAACTTGCCACATATGCCGGCAAAGCAATCGGCTTGCAGCTCGATACGCACCGACATCTTGTTGGCGTCCACCTCGCTCATGGTCTGACGGGCCTGGTTGAACTTCGGCAGGATGCCGAGCAGGTCCTGAACGTGATGGCCGACTTCATGCGCAACGACATAGGCCTGCGCGAAATCGCCGGATGC
Source organism: Rhizobium sp. (assembly GCA_036398815.1). Lineage (GTDB taxonomy): Bacteria > Pseudomonadota > Alphaproteobacteria > Rhizobiales > Rhizobiaceae > Rhizobium. The sequence continues at coordinate 2,906 of DASWOH010000093.1, forward strand.
CCCGAACTGATCCTTCATCTGCTGGAAGAAGGCCATGTCGAGATAGACCTTCTGGTCGCTCGGGCAATAGAAAGGCCCGGTCGCCGCCGACGCCGTGCCGCAGGCCGAAGGAAAACGGCCCGAGAACAGCACCAGCTTCGGATCGGTATAGGTCTGACCCATGGACTTGAAGATGCCGGTCCAGGTGTCCTCGGTATCGGCTAGCACCGTGGCGACGAACTGCTTCATCTCGTCATTGGCCGGCGCGGCTGTGCCGCCGCTGGAATCACTTTGCTGATAGCCGGACCCGGAGCTGGAGCCTCCGGTCAAGGCGCCGCTCTGCTGCAGCAAACCGATGACGTCGACACCCATGGCTCTCAATACCAGGAAGATCACCACCAGAACGATGATGGTGCGGAAGCTCAAGCCACCGCCCCCTATGCCGCCACCGGGAAAGCGTATGCCGCCGCCGCCGAGAGAACCACCCCCCGTAGGCGAGGAGCCGCGTTCGTCCTCGATATTGTCGGATTGCCGACGTCCCTTCCAATCCATAATCCATCTCCCGACGATGCAGGTCCTTGAGTGAACAGAGTATAACTCTTTCCAAGATATACTGTGTCACCATAAATTACGAAAACCTCAAAGAAAATTTTCATCGTGGCGTCTGCCGCGGCAGAGGTATTGCACCGT
>DASWOH010000094.1:0-1839 GCA_036398815.1 Rhizobium sp.
GAGCCTCCGACAGAGCAAGTCACGACCGCCAATGTCGACGACGAGATCGCGAAAATCTGCGGGCCGCAGCTTGTGGTGCCGCTCACCAACGCGCGCTATTCGCTGAACGCGGCGAACGCCCGCTGGGGCAGCCTTTATGACGCACTGTACGGTACCGACGCCATTCCCTTCGCGGAAGGCGAGCGCGGCGGCGGCTTCAACAAGGGACGCGGCGACAAGGTGATCGCGAAAGCGAAATCCATTCTCGACCAGGCAGTCCCGCTCGCCTCCGGCTCGCACACCGACGCGACCGCATACACCGTCGAGGGCGGCGCGCTGAAGATCAAGCTCGCCAACGGCCAGACCACGACGCTGAAGGATCCCAAGCAGTTCGCCGGCTATCTTGGCGATGCAGCTTCGCCCACGAATATCCTCCTGACCAATCACGGCCTGCATATCGACTTGAAGATCGACCGCAGCACGGCCATCGGCAAGACTGATCCCGCTGGCGTGTCCGATATGATTATCGAGGCTGCGATCAGCACCATTCTCGACATGGAAGACAGCGTCGCCGCCGTCGATGCCGACGACAAGGTTCTGGTTTATCGCAACACGCTCGGCTTGTTTAACGGCACCCTATCCGCCAGCTTCAAAAAGGGCGGCAAGGAATTGACGCGCAAGCTCAATGCCGACCGCGTATTCACCGCGCCGAACGGCGGCGAGATCAAACTGAACGGCCGAAGCCTGTTGCTGATCCGCAATGTCGGCATGCACATGTACACCGACGCGGTTCTGGACGCTGCCGGCAACGAAATTCCTGAAACCATTCTGGATGCCGCGATCTCCGCACTGCTGGCGCTTCATGACCTGAAGGACAAGCGCAACAGCCGCACCGGCTCGGTTTATATCGTCAAGCCGAAGATGCATGGCCCGGCGGAGGTCGCGTTCGCCACCGAACTGTTCGGCCGGGTGGAGAAAATGCTGTCGATTCCGGCAAACACGCTGAAGATCGGCATCATGGACGAAGAGCGGCGCACCAGCGCCAACCTCAAGGCCGCAATCCAGAATGCCGCCTCTCGCGTTTTCTTCATCAATACAGGCTTCCTCGACCGCACCGGAGACGAGATTCATACCTCGATCGAAGCCGGTCCGATGATCCGCAAGACCGAGATGAAGGCGACGCCGTGGATCAAGGCCTACGAAGACTGGAACGTCGATATGGGCCTTCTCACCGGCCTGCCCGGCCATGCCCAGATCGGCAAAGGCATGTGGGCTGCGCCGGAAGCGATGGCCGACATGCTGACGCAGAAGATCGCCCATCCACAGGCCGGCGCTGCCACGGCATGGGTGCCCTCGCCGACCGCCGCCACGCTTCACGCGCTGCATTATCACATGGTGGATGTGCCCGCGCGCCAGCGCGAACTGAAAGGCCACGTCCGCGCCAAGCTCACGGATCTGCTGACCATCCCGGTGTCGAATTCGAACTGGTCGCCGGACGACGTGAAGCAGGAGATCGACAACAACTGTCAGGGCATTCTCGGCTATGTGGTGCGCTGGATGGATCAGGGCATCGGCTGCTCCACCGTGCCGGACCTGAACAATGTCGGCCTGATGGAAGACCGCGCGACGCTGCGCATATCCAGCCAGCATCTGGCCAACTGGCTGCATCACGGCATCGTCACCCATGATCAGGTGATGGAATCTCTCAAGCGCATGGCCGCCGTGGTCGACAAGCAGAACCAGGGCGATCCGCTTTACAAGCCGATGGCGCCGAAATTCGACGGCATCGCCTTCCAGGCGGCATGCGATCTGGTGTTCAAGGGCCGCGAACAGCCCAACGGCTACACTGAATTCATCCTG
>DASWOH010000095.1:0-14573 GCA_036398815.1 Rhizobium sp.
GCCGAGCAGGACGACCGGGACGGCAAGCGTCGGGATCAAGGTGGCGCGGATGTTCTGCAGGAAGACGAACATGACGATGAAGACGAGCACGATGGCTTCGAACAGCGTCTTGACCACATCCTCGATCGACAGTTTGACGAAGGGCGTCGTGTCGTAGGGATAGACGATTTCGACGTTCGGCGGCAGCGTCTGCCTCACGCTGTCGATGGTTGCCCTCACGGCCTCGGCCGTATTGATAGCATTGGCGCCGGAGGCGAGCATGACGGCGAGACCCGCCGAGGGATGACCGTTATAGGTGCTAGAGGTGGTGTAGGAGGAGGCGCCGAGCTCGACGGTCGCGACATCGTTGAGGCGCACCAGCGAGCCGTCGGACTGGCTCTTCAGGATGATGTTGTTGAATTGCTCCGGCGTCTGCAGGCGGCTCTTGGCCGTGACCGTCGCGTTGAGCTGCTGGCCGGCGCGCTGTGGCAGCGCACCCAGCTGGCCGGCCGAGACCTGCGAGTTCTGTGCCTCGATCGCCGTGGTGACGTCGCTCACCATCAGCTGGTATTTCGCGAGCTTGTCCGGATTTACCCAGATGCGCATGGCATAGCCTGCGCCGAAGATCTGGGTGTTGCCGACGCCTTCGATACGCTTCAGCGTGTCGTTCAGCGTGCTGGAAACATAGTCGGCAAGATCGTTCGAATTGAGCTTGCCGTCGGTCGACACGAAGCCGACGACCATCAGGAAGTTGGATGTCGATTTGGAGACGACGATACCCGTCGACTGCACCGTTTGCGGCAATTGCGCGGTGACGAGCTGCAGCTTGTTCTGTACCTGCATCTGCGCGACGTCGGGATCGGCCTTGTTGGTGAAGGTCAGCGAGATCGAAGCCTGGCCCGTCGAGGTCGAGGTCGACGTCATATAGTCGAGATTGTCGATGCCGGTCATGCCTTGCTCTATGACCTTGGTCACCGAGTTCTCGACGGTTGCGGCATCGGCGCCCGAATAGGTCGCGGTGATGCTTACCGTCGTCGGCGCGATCTGCGGATATTGCGAGATCGACAGCGTCAGGATCGACAGCGCGCCGGCAAGCATGATGACGATGGCGATGACCCAGGCAAAGATCGGCCGGTCGATGAAAAAACGCGACATCGCTTATCTCACTTCTGGGCGCCGGAGGCGGCTTTGATATCGGTCTTTTCCAGCCCGGCCTGTTCGGCGGGCTTGCCATCGGCGGCGGCTTGCTTCACCTCGCCGGTCGCATCATCGATGGTCACGGCGGTGGCGTTGACATCCTGGCCGTCGCGCACGCGCTGGCTGCCTTCGACGATCACGCGATCGCCGTCCGCCATGCCCTCGTTCACCAACCAGCTGTTGCCGATGCTGCGCTGCACCTTCAAGACCCGCTGCTGAACCTTGTTCTCGGCGGTCACGAACATCGCTATCGGTTCGCCCTTGGTGTTGCGGGTGACGGCACGCTGCGGCACGAGGAAGCTGTTTTCGGCGACGCCCTCCTGGATGGTGGCGCGAACGTACATGCCTGGCAACAATATGCGATCCGGATTGGGGAAGACGGCGCGCACGGTGATGGTGCCCACGGTTTCGGCGACCGCGGCCTCCGCGAATTCGAGCTTGCCGGTTTCCTTGTATTCGGAGCCGTCTTCGAGCATCAGGTGGACGGAAACGTTGTCGCCGCTTGTCTTCAACCGGCCGTCCGCGATGGCGCGGCGGAATTCGAGCAGGTTCGTGCTCGACTGCGTGACGTCGACATTGATCGGATCGAGCTGGCGGATGGTGGTGAGCGCCGTCGTCTGGTCGGCGGTGACGAGCGCGCCGACGGTCACAGCCGAGGCGTCGACACGGCCGCCGATCGGCGCGCGCATCTTGGTGTAGTCGAGATTGATGCGGGCCGTTTCCAGGGCTGCCTTTGCGGACGCCACATCGGCCTTCGCCTGCGCCAAGGTGGACAGCGCATCGTCGAGATTCTGCTTGCTGACCGCGTCCTGGGCCGTGAGGCTCTTATAGCGGTCCACTTTCGACTGCGCGCTCGGCACGGCGCCTTCAGCCTTCTGCAAGGCGGCGGTGGCGCTGTCGTAGGAGGCCTGATAGGAGGCCGGGTCTATTTCGTAGAGCACGTCGCCGGCGGCGACCTCGCTGCCTTCCTTGAAATTGCGGTTGCGAATGATGCCGCCGACCTGCGGCCTGACTTCGGCGATCAGGTAGGCGCTGGTGCGGCCGGGCAGTTCGGCGGTGATCGCCACCGATTGCGGATGCAACGTCATGGCGCTGACTTCGGTCTTGACGGCCGGCGCGTTGCCCTGAGCAGCCTTTTGCTCGTTACAGCCGGCCAGCAGCATCGTGGCGGCGACCCCTGCGACGAGGAGCGAGATCCGGGTCGCCGGAAAACATCTGATGCGCGCCGGACGTGCAGATGCAGGGGTAGAAGAGACGAGCTTTCCCACGTTGCTATTTCCTGTTGCCTTATTTACAGTACCAACTAGTACGAAAATATTTGTACCGTGTTAAATGTCAATCTCATTCGGTTCTTAAGGTCAAGATGCAAGTGCTGACGGAGGGAAGGGGAAGAGACGCGGATCAGATCGCTGTTCGCCGCCCGCGCGGCCGCCCGAAAACCGTAAGCGACGACGCAAGACGTACCGAGATCCTCAACGCGGCCCGCGCGACATTTCATGCGCTTGGCTACGGCGGCACGACCATGGACCTGGTCGCGGCGCGGTGCAGGATCTCGAAGCAGACCCTCTATCGGTTGTTTTCGAGCAAGATCGAACTCTTCATGGCAATCATTGCCGAGCATCGCGCCGCGATGCTGGCCCTGCCGCGCGACCCTAAGGAAAATCTGCCGCTCACCGAGGCGCTCGAACAGATTTTCATGATCGATATCGATGAAGCGGCCGAACGCGACCGCGAAGCCTTCATTCATCTTGTCATGAGCGAAGCGCAGCAATTTCCCGAGATTGCGGCGCTGTTGCGCATGCAGGGAGCCGCGCAAACGCGGCAAATGCTGGCCGACTGGCTCAATCTGCAGCAGCGGCGCGGCCTGATCGAAATTGCCGACGCCGAGAGCGGCGCGCGAATGCTGATGAACATGATCTTCGGCGCGATGATTACGCTTCCCGGCAAGACGAACGATTGGCCGGATCGCGAAACCCGCCTGCGGCATCTGCGGCAATGCATCGCGATCTTCGTCGCCGGTGTCCAGCCGCATCGGAAAAACTGACAGGCTTCCCGCTTTACGGGTCTAAAACATCAATGCCGGCAAGGTTCAGGACCATGCCGGCATTGACTCCGCCCCCAAAGACAGAAAATTCAAAAGATAGCCCCTGGAGAATTCCGCTTACGGGCGGAATCGCCTGCAGGCGGATAAGCTGCTCCAGCTTCAAAAGACTAGAGCGACCTTTGTGCGTTCAGACGAACGCACGGCGCCCTAGTGCGCGACGGCCATGTTCACCTTGTCCATGCCCTCGTCGAAAAGCGGCATTTGCAAGCCGTTTGCGTACATTTCCTGCAACACGGCGCCGAGCGCGAGATCCAGGCACCAGACCGGGAACTCCGCGTCCAGGCTCTTGGCGCTTTGGCGCGCATAGGTGATCAGTCGCGCGATAGATGCCAGTTCCTTCAGCGAGTCCGAATCCTGGTCTGCCATTTCGATAGGAAGTGTTACTGTCATTTTATGCCCCTTTTTGCCCCCTGTTCCCGGCGGACACGATACCTGTCGCCAGGAACATGAGGAGACCCTAGCGTATGTCCCGGGCCTTGGCGCGTGACATACAGCGTGACACGAGGCGGGATTGCGGAGGGAAATTACAATGCAATTTCAAGATGCTGAAAGGCGGAATGCCACAGGCTGTTGGCCTGAAAGGTCCAGTCGCGCGGCGGTTGCCGCCGCTCGTCGGGGCAGTCGGCGAGGGCGCGCAGCAATTGAAGCGCGTCGATACGCTTTTGATTGACGGCATTGGCGCGCAGAAGATCGACAATTGCCTGCCGCCGCGCCGGGTCCGGCAGGTCGGCCGCCGCCGTCATCGAGCGATAGGTGAGCGATTTGAAGAACATGGCTTCGGCGCACGACTGCAGCGCCGCCCGCTCTGGCTCGTCGATCGCGCCGGTTTCCGCGAGTGTTTGCAGCGTCGCCTGGACATTGACCAGCGGCTCGCTCAGCGGGAGGTATCCGAGTTCGGCGGGGGCATGGATCTGCGCCACGGCGGAATCGTCGGCGAGCGCGCCGCAGGCATAGGCCTCGAAGATGCGGCCGATGCCGACCATGCCGAAGACGGCGCATTCGGCGGCGCGCAGCGCTCCCATGCTGGCGGCGCCATAGACGCGAACGCCCTTCGACAAAGCAAACAGGATTTCCTTGTGCCAGACAGGCGCGACATTCTCGAAAAAACCGTCGATCAGACCGATGGCGTCGGCGCCGTCTTCGACGGCTTTGACGATATCGCCCTTTTGCGCGGGTGGGCGCAGCGTGATGCCGGGATCGACGATCTCGGCGGCATCGGGAAGTGTCGGGCCGACGAACAGGATCTTCATAGCAGTTGCAACGTCTTCGAGATGGCGCGGTAGCCGAAGCGGCGCTTGCGGTCTCCGGCCGGATTTTCCAGCTGCGGCACCAAGAGCTTGGCGACGGCAAAGGGAAGCGAGGGATCGGCGAGGGAAACCGCGATAACGGAGTTGATGTTCGCTTGCTTTAGGCGGTCGATGACCAGATACAGCAGGGCGGCCGTGCCGCGCGGCAGGGCAGTTTCGCACCTGACGGACGGTTTCGGCGTTGCGTCGAAATAACGCCGGAGACTGTCCGGCAATTGGCGCTCAAAGGTTTCGGTATCGATATCGTCACGGGCGCCGCTGATGAAGGTCAGGCGCGATTGCGCCGTTTCCGTCACGGCGCGAATCACGGCGCGAACCGCCGAAGGATGAGCGCCGCTGCCGGCGGTGACATCAAGGTAGCGAACGTGCTGCATCCTGGATATTTCCGCGGGGCCGAGCAGCGCGTAGAACACTGGAATGCCGATATCGCTGGTGTCGTCGAACAGCCGCAACGTCAGCCCCGCCGCCGCGATCTTGACCATCAGGCCATCAAGGACTGGATCACCGAAGCTTAAGGGATCGACACAGGTGTTCAATCGCAACTTTGGCTCGGAAACCTCCCAAAGTGCTTCCGCGTCGCGCTCGATGCGTTCGAGCAGCCCGTGCAGAATTGCTTCGGGGAGCACATTGCCGGAGGCCAGTCCATCGGAGGATTGCCAAAAGCGTGATTTGCTGGCAGTGCGGTCGAGCGTAATGGCTTCGAACGGCACCCAGACATTCCGTTCTGCTATCAGGTCGTAACCCTCGACCCAGGCGATCTCCTCGTCATCACCGATATCGGCCTGTCCCATGGCTATGAGAGACGGCAAGGGATCGGCATGATGGCCCGCCGCTAGCAAGCGGTTGCGGTTTGAAACGACGGTACTGATATGTGGTGCACCGGCGACCGTCCGCTCCAGCGCCTCCATCGCAGCCGAAACCTTCGCGTCGATATCGGCGATGCCTTTGCCCTGGTTGATGACGATCGAGCGGGCATTGGGGCTTACCGCCTGCCAGACCGGAATGCCGATCTTGTCGAGACCGGTCAGGCGGCCGAGGCGGGTGATGCCGTGAGCGGCGAGACAGGGTTCGATACGCCTGAAAGTCTCCTCGGCGGAGCAAACACGGTCGGAATAGATGGATGTGGCGGCCGAATACACCTCATTGACGGAATTCCCGTTCAGGAACTCCGTCAATGAGGGAGGCATTTTCACCGTTGGGCCTAGTTCGTTTGGAATCAGGGGTCAGACCTGGTGGTGGCTGCGCTGGGATCAGATCTGCCGGAGCTGGCATCCTGGGCGCTGCCAACGGTGATGGCAAGGTTGACACCCTTCACCACGGTTGCTCCGGCATTGCGCAACTGATCGGCAATGCCGAGGTCGCTGCCTGCCGGCACTTTGAGCGAAGTCACGGTGCCCGCGCCGAGATCAGCGAGATAGAGTTGCGGATCGCCCGGAATGCCAATCACTACGAAATTTGCCATGACTAGTCATTTCTCCAATTTGCACATGGCCCCGAAAACCGATGTGATTCTTGAGAAACCTACGTGCTGTTAAAATTCTGCCGTCTAAAATCCTGCTCGTCTCAGTCCCTCCCGATAGAGATCTTGCTGCCACTGCTCGCGAAAAGGCACGATAGAGAGCCAGATATCGATCTCAAAATCAGGATACGTTTCTTTTACCTTGCGTACCAGCGCTTTGGCCTTGCGCGTGTCACCGGCCATTGCCGCGTTGGCCGCCGCCAGCCTTGCCGCCGGAGTTGGATCAGCCATACGGGCGATATAGTCGCTCGCGTCTTCATAGCGCTCCAGATAGTAGCTGGCGCCAGCAGCGGTCCAGAAATAGAGATCCGGGCTTAGTGGATTAAGCTCAATAGCGCTCTTGATCTTGGCCAGGCCGTCCTTTGGCCTCGATGCGTGAATCAACGTATCCGCATAGTCTGCGATGGCGTCGGCATGATGCGGGCTGATGGTTTCGGCAAGCTCGAAAACCTCGATGCTTTCGTCGAAGGCGCCGCGGTAGAGCTTGATGACGCCGAATTCGTGGTAGCCGGCCGCTATGTTCTGGCCGGTGGCAATCGCCTTTCCGGCCAGTTCCTCGGCACGCTTCAACAATCCTGCGTCGCCCCGCGCCGTCAGCAGCCATTCGAGATGATAGGTGCGTGCCACGCCGCTCAGCGCCGGCGAGAAGTTGGGGTTTTCCTTCAGGGCTGTCTGAAATTCTTTGCGAGCGCGACGAATGTCCGGCAGGTCGAGGCGTTTGAGATGACGCTGGCCGAGCAAATAGTGATGATAGGCTTCCGGGTTGCGCTCGAAATAGTCGCGGGTAAATTCGTTGCGCTCGATGGAGCTTGCGACGGACGCTACGATGCGCTGGGTGATTTCGCGATGCTGGCGTGGCAGATCCTGGGCTTGCATGCCGAAGCGCTCCGCCCAGATGACCTCGTCGTTGCCGGAGTAGATCAGTTGCGTGAAAAGCCAGTAGGCATCGCCATCGAAGCTGAGCCTCGTGTCCAGCACGTAGTTGATGCCGTGCCTTTCCAGCGTCGCGCCCCGGTCCAGATCGAGTGCGATCTTTTCTGCGGTGTAGTGCGCCACCATCGTTACGGTCTTCAGCACGCAAAGGCCGACGGTAATGTCTTCCAGCAGCGCCGAGGAGAGAAAGATGGCCGTCTGATGGTTCCCCGAAAGGTTCACCGGCGGCAGCAAGGTGAGCCTCGGCGGTCCGCGCGGCGCCGGCGGAACGACCTCCACACGCGGCCTTGCCTCCTGCCGGGGTTGCGGCGTGGTGCCGCGCTGGCGTTCGAACAGCCGCCGTGCGACCCCGAGCATCTGCGCGTCGGGATTGGCCGGCATGTCGCCCCGGCGGTGTTTCCTGTGGCTCTCGAAAACGTTGCGCGCGCTTTCAAGCTGGGGCTCGCCGGCATGGGTCTGTCCGAGGATCCGGTAGACCGCCTCATCCTCGGGATAGATCTCGAACAGCCGCAGCGCGGCTTCCTTGACGATGGTCGTGTCGGCATCCTCGCTCATGGCCGCGATGGCGTCGCGGAGCATCGCCAGCATCCGCGCTCTGACGCGGTCGCGCTGCGTACGCAGCCACATGCGGGCAAGACCACCGATGACTTCGGTGCGGGCGAGAAAATCCCAGCGGCCGAGTTGCAGCAGTTCTTCCAGCGCCGCGTGGGGGTCGGTCTGCGAGTCGGCGCTCAGGAGGGCGAGATCGCTGGTGAACGCGCCGATATTCACGCTCACGGTTGCCTGCTCGATCAGCAGCAGCTCGATCCCGAGCTCATCTTGACGGCTTTTGACGCGCGACAGCGTCTGCCGCAGATTGGCGAGCGCCTTGTCCAGGGGGATGTCGCCCCACAGGAATTCAGCGAGTTCGGTGCGGGACTTGTGCGGCGAGTCGCTCGTCAGCAGGAAGCAAGCCGACAGCAAGCCTTTTTCCGGAAAAGGTACCGCTGAACCTGCTCCGTCGACTAGACGCAGGTCTCCGAATGTCAGTAGCCTGAAATTCATGCATCCCCAACTGCACCCGGCAGCTTTCCGGCATCGCAAGCGCCATCCCGGTATCGCCTGCGATCACCTTTGTCCTCGGTGATCGCGGGGTGTCATTCACGATCTAGAATTCTACATTACGATGACCGCAACTTTATCGCAATGACTAGCGTATCCTGCTTTCAGGTGGAAGAACCCGCAAGCAGACAAGATGGTCTAGATAGAGAAACTGGAGCGATCCTTGTGCGTTCAGGCGGATACAGGGTGCTCCAGCGTCGTTTCGATTGCGCATTTCGCAATCGCGAGCCGTGCCTCACCGTTGGGGCGGATGAGGCGCGGCGATCAGTTCCGCAGGCCGAACGGAATCTCGGCTGCCACCGGTGGCCGCACAAGTGTCGGCTCGGAGGTGTTGGCCAGCGACTTGATGAGCATCAGCACGGACTGGCGGATGCTCGGATCGTTGATTTTCATGAAGGCCTTGTTGAGGCTCAGGCCCTCTTTGGACGTCAGGAAGTCGGAGAGGTCCTCGAGGCCGCTGATGGCGCCGAGGCCATCTGTCGCCAACGGTTGCGTATTGTCTTGCTGGAAGAAGAAGGCGACCGGGACAGCCAGTACGCTCGCAATCGCTTGCAGCCTGCTGGCGCCGATGCGATTGGTGCCTTTTTCGTATTTTTGCACCTGCTGAAACGTGACGCCGATCTGATCGGCGAGCCGCTCCTGGCTCATGCCGAGCATAAGCCGGCGCATTCGCACGCGTGAACCGACATAGGCGTCAATCGGATTTGGTATTTTTGCACTCACTGCGTAATCTCCTCATTTGAACGGGGGACCCAGCGGACGCCACCTTGCAGATGCCCGGGGAGGAGGCAAGGAACATGTCCCCAATCTGCCCGCTCAGTGTGTATTAAATGCTGGCGAAATTCAACTAAAAGTCCATGCTGGCCGGGCTTCTCCCCGATACGCCGCCTGGGTGAGCGGTAGACGGCAAGCGTGGCATCAATGTGGATTGAAGACGGAAGGCCGTCCGCAATGACAGGCGGGACACCGCGGGTTATCCCTGGCCGGCACGCGTGAGCGCGCCGCATGATTGTCCGCACCGCCCGCCGCCGGCCGCGCGGCGATCGCAAAGGACGGCATTGCTGCCCCTTGAAACGATCCGCCGCAGGGATGCGCGGCTCCGGCCGAGTGAATCATGGCGGGAAATCGCCCGTGCCCGGCCGGCGGCCGTCGATGGAAGCAGGTTGTGGCTGTTACTCTCATGACATCCCTTCGGTGAAGATGACGGGGTTACATAGGCCGCCGAAGAGAAACGCCAAGATGCGATGATGCATATCGTTGTGAAGATGACTGCAACAGGCTTTGGCATTTTGCCCGCCTCTGTCCGTCATGCCCGTCACCGGCGGCTTGCCGCCTGCCGAAAATGAAGGGCATGTTCAGGTTTTTCTCCTCTCGGGCGATCCTTCAGCTGGCTGAAAGGTTGCCGGTGCAAGTCTTCTCCGCTTCAGGAGGAAGCGACTGCCCTTGCGGCGATCAAGCGCCGCCAGCGGCTAACGGGAGGAGACATCGATGCGTTCGACAGGCATGTTCGTTTATTCCGCGGCCTTTTCCCTTGCGATGACCGCTGTCTCGCTTGGGGCGACGGCGGCGCAGGCGGCCGAAAAGATCTCCATCATGGTGGGCGGCTACGAAAAGCAGATCTATCTGCCGGCCAAGCTCGCCGAATCGCTCGGCTACTTCAAGGACGAGGGCCTCACGGTCGAGCTTCTCAACGAGCCCGCCGGCGTGGACGCGGAAAACGAGATGCTCGCCGGCGCCGTTCAGGGCGTCGTCGGTTTCTACGATCACTGCATCGACCTTCAGGGCAAGGGCAAGTTCGTCGAGTCCGTCGTGCAGTTCAGCCAAGCGCCCGGCGAGGTCGAGTTGGTGTCCAGCAAACATCCCGAGATCAAGTCGCCCGCCGATTTCAAGGGCAAGAGCCTTGGCGTCACGGGTCTCGGTTCGTCGACCAATTTCCTGACGCAGTATTTGGCGGTCAAGAACGGCCTGAAGCTCGGTGAATTCACCTCGGTTCCGGTCGGCGCCGGCCAGACCTTCATCGCCGCCATGCAGCAGGACGCCATCCAGGCCGGCATGACCACCGAGCCGACGATTTCGCGCATGCTGAAGACGGGCGAAGCCAAGACCCTTATCGATATGCGCACCATGGCCGGCACCAAGGCCGTCCTCGGCGGCACCTATCCGGCCGCCTCGCTCTACATGCAGACCTCCTGGATCAACGATCACAAGGCGGAAACGCAGAAGCTCGCCAATGCCTTCGTCAAGACGCTGCGCTTCATCGACACCCATTCCGCCGCCGAGATCGCCGACAAGATGCCCAAGGGTTTCTACGTCGGCGACAAGGAAGGCTACGTGAAGGCGCTCGAAAACGGCAAGGCGATGTTCACCCCCGACGGCGTCATGCCGGAAGATGGCCCGAAGACCGTTCTCGCCGTGCTTTCCGAATTCTCCAAGAACGCCAGGTAGGCAACCGATGCCGCCGCTTCCGGCACATGCCGGAGGCGGCCCCGAGCCTGGAATTTCCGGTTTGAGCCCGCGGGCCAGGGCAGGCGCGGACCTGCCCGTTCGCCGCGGGAAAATAAAATCGTCATGTCGCCTTGCGGGATTCCCCACTGAAAGCTGACTGAAAGGTTGTCCGCGCTAGGCTTACCCAGCTTCGTGGAGGAAGCGCATGCCGTGCGATTATAATATGACGCAGGCATCTAACAGGAGGAGATATCCATGCGTTCATCGCGCACGCTTTTTCATACCGTAGCCCTTTCCCTCGTCATGACCGCCGCCTCGCTCGGCGCGACAGCGGCGCATGCCGCGGACAAGATCTCCATCATGGTGGGCGGCTACGAAAAGCAGATCTATCTGCCGGCCAAGCTCACCGAATCCCTCGGCTACTTCAAGGATGAAGGCCTCGAGGTCGAGCTTCTGAACGAATCCGCCGGCGTCGACGCCGAAAACCAGCTGCTCGCCGGCGCCGTCCAGGGCGTCGTCGGCTTCTACGATCACTGCGTCGACCTGCAGGCCAAGGGCAAGTTCATCCAGTCCGTCGTGCAGTTCAGCCAGGCGCCGGGCGAAGTCGAGCTGGTGTCGGCCAAGCATCCGGAGATCAAGTCCTTCGCCGACCTGAAGGGCAAGAGCGTCGGTGTCACCGGCCTCGGTTCGTCCACCAACTTCCTGACGCTCTTCATGGCGTCCAAGGCAGGCCTGTCGCCGGCGGAAGTCACCCCGGTTCCGGTCGGCGCCGGCCAGACCTTCATCGCCGCCATGCAGCAGGACGCCATCCAGGCCGGCATGACCACCGAACCGACGATCTCGCGCATGCTGAAGACCGGCGAAGCCAAGGTGCTCGTCGATCTGCGTACGCTCAAGGGCACGGAAGAGGCTCTCGGCGGCACCTATCCGGCAGCCTCGCTCTACATGGACGCGGCCTGGGTCGATGCCCATAAGGAAGAAGTGCAGAAGCTCGCCAACGCCTTCGTCAAGACGCTGCGCTTCATCAACACCCATTCCGCCGCCGAAATCGCCGACAAGATGCCGAAGGATTTCTATGTCGGCGACAAGGAGGGCTACATCAAGGCTCTCGAAGCCGGCAAGGAAATGTTCACGCCGGATGGCGTGATGCCGGAAGACGGTCCGAAGACGGTTCTCGCCGTGCTCTCCGCGTTCTCGAAGAACGTCAAGGGCAAGACGATCGACCTGTCGAAGACCTACACGACCGAGTTCGTCAAGAACGTCAAGTAAGCATTCATCGCGCCGCCTCCGGTTGGAACCGGAGGCGGTATCTTACGGGCTTTGCGTGCACGCCCAAAGGCACGTGTCAGGATCAGCACCATGCAACAGGAAGGACGCCGTACGCCGGCGATCGAGCTCATCAATGTCAGCCGCCGTTTCGTCTCACCGACCGGCAAATCGCTGACGGCGCTGCGCGATTTCAACATGACCGTCGAGCGCGGCGAATTCGTCGCCGTCGTCGGTCCGACCGGCTGCGGCAAGTCGACGACGCTCAACCTCGTCACCGGCCTTGCCAAGCCGAGCGCCGGCGAGGTTCGCCTGATGGGCGGTCCCGTCGACGGCATCGATCCGCGCGTCGGCTTCGTCTTCCAGACGGATGCGCTCTTCCCCTGGAAGAACGTCATCGACAACGTCATGTCCGGCCCGCTGTTCCGCGGCAAGTCGAAGGCGGAGGCTGAAAAGACCGCCAAGGACTGGCTCGCCCGCGTCGGTCTCACGAAGTTCCTGCATCACTATCCGCATCAGCTCTCCGGCGGCATGCGCAAGCGTGTCTCGCTGGCGCAGACCTTCATCAACGAGCCGGAAATCCTGCTGATGGACGAGCCGTTCTCGGCGCTCGATGTCCAGACCCGCACCGTGATGCACGAGGAGCTTCTGAAGCTCTGGGCCGAGCGGCAGGCTTCGGTGGTGTTCGTCACGCACGACCTCGAAGAGGCCGTGGCGCTGGCCGACAAGGTCTATGTGCTGACGGCGGGACCTGCGACAGTGAAGTCGGTCTACAAGATCGACCTGCCGCGTCCGCGCGTCGTTTCGGAGATCCGCTACGAGCAGACCTTCATCGATTATTGCAAGACGATCTGGGACGACCTTCGCGAAGAGGTCGAGACCAGCTATCGCCGCGCGGCTCAAGCGGCATAAGGGGAGATTGATCATGGCAAATACAGCCCTTGAGACAGGCAATGCGCCGATCTTCCGCGCCGGCACCTCGGACGTGGAAATCGAAGCGGCGGCGCTGAAGGCGATCACCAAGCGCAAATATGTCGTCGCCTTCTGGCAGGTCGCCATCCTCGCGGCGATCCTCGGCGTCTGGCAGCTTGCCTCGGACCTGCACTGGATCGACCCCTTCTTCTATTCCAGCCCGACCGCCATCGGCTACAGGCTCTACGAATGGGTCACGGAAGGCACCGAAAACGGTTCGCTCTGGTACCATCTCGGTGTCACCATGGAAGAGGCGCTGATCGGCTTCGTCATCGGTTCGGTGACCGGCGTGCTGGTCGGCGTGGCGCTCGGCCGCAACAAGCTGGCGTCCGATATCCTGTCGATCTACATCAAGGCGATCAACTCGATCCCGCGCGTCGTGCTGGCGCCGATCTTCGTGATGATCATGGGCCTCGGCCTGCCCTCCAAGGTGGCTCTGGCCTTCATCATGGTGTTCTTCGTCGTGTTCGCCAACGCCTTCCAGGGCGTACGCGAGGCCGATCGCAACATGATCGCCAATGCCCGCATCCTCGGTGCGTCGAACTGGCAGGTGACCCGCAACGTGATCCTGCCGTCGGCAATGAGCTGGATCTTCGCGAGTCTGCACGTCTCCTTCTCGTTCGCCATCATCGGCGCGATCGTCGGTGAGTTCGTCGGTTCGCTGGCCGGCATCGGCTACCTGATCTCGATCGCCAAGGGCACCTACGATGCCGCCGGCCTCTATGCCGCGATCATCCTGGTGATGCTTGTGACGCTCGGCGCCGAATATGTGATGACCCTGGTGGAAAACCGCATCACCCGCTGGCGCCCGCAGCAGCATATGGACACGCAATAAGCCAGCCGGACAATCCGGCACCTCCCAAGGCAAAGGCCGGGCGTTTCGCCCGGCCTTTTGTGTTTCGAGGGACCGTTGCCGCGCCCAGTACGAGGCGATTTTCCTTGGGCGAGAATCAGCTTATGCTCCGTTTCAGGCAAGGCCCATGCCTCCCCCCTCCATTCGGGAAAGTAGTCTTCATGCGGGGCTGGCTGACCAACCATCGAACCGACTGTTCGAGCGCCAAGTATAAGGAGGGATTGCGGTCGCAGCTCGCAATAGGAGGTTTTTTGAGATGAGGCTTTCCGCCCCACTGTATCGTCTGAAACGCAAGGCGCGGCTGTTGTCACGCCAGGAGAATATCCCGCTGCACGAGGCCCTCGAGCGGGTCGCCGCCGAAGAGGGTTTTCGCAGCTGGAGCCTGCTCGCAGCCCGTGCGGAGGAGACCACACCTGCCGGTCAGATATTTTCGCGGCTGAAGCTCGGCGACCTGGTGCTTCTCGGCGCTCGTCCGCGCCACGGCAAGACCCTGATGAGCCTCAGGCTCGCCGTCGAGGCCATGAAATCCGGCAATCGCGGCATCTTCTTCACGCTGGAATATACCGAGAGGGATATTCAAGATCGCTTTGAAGCGATCGGCGTGAAGTTCGAGCATTTCAGGGATCTGTTCGAATTCGACACCTCCGATGCGATCAGCGCCGACTATATCATGGAGAGGTTGGCGTCAGTGCCCAAGGGAACTCTGGTGGTCGTCGACTATCTGCAGATACTCGACCAGAACCGGCAGAAACCGGAATTGATGGTTCAGGTCCGGGCGTTGAAGGCCTTTGCGCGTGAGAAAGGGCTGGTCATCGTCTTCATCTCGCAGATCGACCGGTCCTATGAAGCATCGGCGAAAGCCTATCCCGATCTGGAGGATGTCCGCTTGCCCAATCC
>DASWOH010000096.1:0-6848 GCA_036398815.1 Rhizobium sp.
CCAGCAAACTGGTGCGCAAGCGCCGTCACGGCTTTCGCGCCCGTCTTGCGACCACCGGGGGCCGCAAGGTTCTTGCTGCGCGCCGCGCGCGTGGCCGCAAGCGTTTGAGCGCCTGAACCGGCATCCATGCGCCGGTTGAAACCATGGACCGGTTAAAACAGCGCGCGGATTTCGTGGCCGCCGCCGGCGGCCCGCGCAGTGCGGGGCCGGCCTTCACGCTGCAATCCCACTCCCGCGATGACACCGGCCCGGTCCGGGTCGGCTTTACCGTTACCAAAAAAGTCGGCACCGCTACCGAGCGCAACCGTATCCGGCGCAGGCTTCGCGAATTGGTGAAGCGGCTGGATGTCATATCCGTGCGACCTAATCATGATTATGTGTTAGTTGGCCGCCGGGCCGCGCTTGATCGCGGCTTCGCTGTCATGCTGGATGATCTGCGCTCGGCGCTCAGGCGCCTCGAGCGGCAGGTGCCAGGCCAGCGCAAATCCGACAATGCCTTCCCGCCAGTTTCCCCGATCTCTCCCGAGCGGAATCACGAGAGCTGACCCGAGACCTGAACAATGCAAGATAATCGCAACACCATTCTCGCCGTCGTGCTGTCCGGCCTCGTGCTGATCGCCTGGCAATATTTCTACAACATGCCGCAGATGGAAAAGCAGCGCCTTGCCCAGCAGCAGGCCGCTCAACAGGCGCAGACTCAGGCCGCCAACCCGGCCAATCC
The DNA here is from genome assembly GCA_036398815.1 of Rhizobium sp. Taxonomy (GTDB): domain Bacteria; phylum Pseudomonadota; class Alphaproteobacteria; order Rhizobiales; family Rhizobiaceae; genus Rhizobium. Next base: position 722 of record DASWOH010000096.1, read on the forward strand.
GTCGGTTTCGCCATCGACCACGCAGACGCCAGCGGCCGGCAGCGCAGGACCTGTGCCCGGTATCCAACAGGATACCGCGCCGATCCAAGACCGATCCACCGTGCTCGCATCTTCGCCGCGCATCAAGATCGACACGCCGAGCATCTCCGGCAGCATCGCTCTGAAGGGTGCGCGCATCGACGACGTTGCGCTGGAAAAATACCGCGAGACCGTCGATCCAAAGTCTCCCGCGATCCAGCTGTTTTCGCCGTCGGGCACTAAGGATCCGTATTACGCCGAGTTCGGCTTCGTGCCGGCCGCAGGCTCGACCATCAAGCTGCCGGATCAAAATACTGTCTGGAAGCAGCAGGGATCGAATGCTCTGACGGCTTCGACGCCCGTCGTCCTGACCTATGACAATGGCGAAGGCCTCACCTTCAAGCGCACCATCTCGATCGACGACCGGTACCTGTTCACGGTGAAGGACGAGATCACCAATGTCGGCAAGGATGCCGCGACGATTTATCCATTCGGCCTGATCTCGCGCCACGGCACGCCGCACGTCTCGGGCTACTACATCCTGCATGAAGGTCTTATCGGCGTCCTCGGCGATCAAGGCCTTCAGGAATACAACTACAAGAAGATCGACGAGGCGAAGTCGGTGGAGTTCAAGGTCACCAATGCGTGGCTTGGCATCACCGACAAATACTGGGCGGCGACGCTGCTGCCGGATCCAAAGGCCGCGGTGAACGCGCGGTTTTCGTCGAACCTGATCGCTCAGGTCCGCAAGTATCAGACCGACTATCTGCTCGATCCGGTCACTGTGGCGATCGGCGGCACCGCCACCACCAGCACCAATTTGTTTGCTGGCGCTAAGGAAAACGCGCAAATTCAAGCTTACGATCACGCGCTGAATCTTAACCGCTTCGAGCTTTTGATCGACTGGGGCTGGTTCTATTTCATCACCAAGCCGATGTTCTGGGCGATCGACCACCTCTACAAGCTGGTCGGCAATTTTGGTGTGGCCATCCTGCTCGTGACCGTGATCGTCAAGGGCATCTTCTTCCCGCTCGCCAGCAAGTCCTACGCCTCCATGGCGAAGATGAAAGCGGTGCAGCCGCAACTCGCGGCGCTGAAGGAGAAATATCCGGACGACAAGGTCAAGCAGCAGCAGGAGATGATGGAAATCTACAAGAAGGAGAAGATCAACCCGATCGCGGGCTGTCTTCCGATCCTGATCCAGATTCCGGTGTTCTTCTCGCTCTACAAAGTGCTGTTCGTCACCATCGAAATGCGGCATGCGCCGTTCTTCGGCTGGATTCGCGATCTGTCGGCGCCAGATCCAAGCAACCTGTTCAACCTGTTCGGCCTGCTTCACTTCGATCCGACGAGCGTACCCTTTATCGGCCACTATCTGGTGCTCGGCGCGTGGCCGATCATCATGGGCATCACGATGTGGTTCCAGATGAAGCTCAATCCGACGCCGCCGGATCCGACACAACAGATGATCTTCACCTGGATGCCGCTGATCTTCACCTTCATGCTGGCAGGCTTCCCGGCGGGTCTTGTGATCTACTGGGCCTGGAACAACACGCTGTCCGTTCTTCAGCAAAGCGCGATCATGAAAAAGAACGGCGCCAAAATCGAATTGTTCGACAATGTGAAGGCGGCCTTCGCCGGCAGCAAGAAGACCGGCTGACGACGCATTATCACATCTTCTTCTCATGCCCGGACATGACCGTCCGGGCATGATGCTGTCAGGAATCTTCGCATGACCGACAACGACGATGCGGAGCTGATGGAGGCCGGCCGGAAAATGTTTGCCGGCGAGTGGCAATTCTTTTGGGCCTCGCCCTCGATCGAAACACTGCCGCCAATGCAGGGTATCGAGGTCGCCTTCGCAGGGCGCTCGAACGTCGGCAAATCCAGCCTTATCAATGCGCTGACCGGCCGCGGAGCACTGGCGCGCACCTCGCATACGCCCGGCCGCACCCAGGAACTGATCTTTTTCGAAGGCCCGCCATCACCGGGTGGCAACACCGATGCCAGCCTGCGCCTCGTCGATATGCCGGGCTATGGCTATGCCTCCGCGCCGAAGGCCAAGATCGCCTCATGGACAACGCTGATCCACAAATTCCTGCAAGGCCGCGCCAATCTCGCGCGTGTCTATGTGCTGATCGACTCGCGGCACGGCTTCAAGGACGCCGACACGCAGGTGCTGACCACTCTGGACAAGTCCGCAGTGAGCTATCAGGTGGTGCTGACCAAGTGCGATCAGGTCAAGCCGTCCGAACTCGACCAGACGGTGCTTGAGACCATCGAGACATTGCGCAAGCACCCTGCCGCGTTTCCGGAAATTCTGGTGACGTCGTCACGCACAGGGGCGGGCATGGGCGAATTGCGCGCCGCCATGGTGCGGCTTTTGAGGGAGCGGGCATGATCCCGCAAAGTGGTGACCGGTTTGCGGATAAGATCACGCTCAAACGGAAAGGCACCGGATGACGCCAACTTTCACACTGCGTATCGCAACGCTGTTTGCCGCCCTAATGGGTGCCTCCGGCGTGATCCTCGCCGCCGCCGCCGCGCACCAGCCCGATGCATCGCGGCTGGCGTCCGCCTCGTCGATGCTGCTGTTTCACGCGCCCGCGATCATCGGCGCGGCGCTTCTGACAGCGCATGGCATCCTGAAGCGCCCTCTCGGGCAGCTCTCAACCTTCGGCTTTGTCGCCGGAGCGGTTTTGTTCGCGGGCGATCTCGCCATGCGCCAATATCAGGGACAAGGCCTGTTTCCGATGGCCGCTCCGACCGGCGGCACCACGCTGATCCTGAGCTGGCTGGTGCTCGCGGTCTCCGCGATCTGGCCGCACCGCGCCGATAAATCCTGAAGCCACTTTGCGCCTGTCACGCCAATCGGCTAAACATCCGCCGCCGCCAAACGAGATTTCCGCATGATCGCTTTGTCAGACATCAGCCCTCAGGATCAGGCCCGCATCCTCTCCGAAGCCCTGCCGCATATGCAGCGCTACGACGAGGAAACCATCGTCATTAAATATGGCGGCCATGCCATGGGCGAGGAAGAATTGGCGCGGCAGTTCGCAAGCGACATTGTTCTTCTTGAGCAAACCGCCATCAATCCCGTGGTGGTGCACGGCGGCGGACCGCAGATTGCAGCCATGCTGCAACGTCTCGGCATCAAATCGGAATTCGCGGCAGGACTGCGCGTTACCGATGCGCCGACCATGGAAATCGTCGAGATGGTACTGGCCGGATCGATCAACAAACAGATCGTCAGTCACATCAATGCCGCTGGCGGCAAGGCCGTGGGCCTGTGCGGCAAGGACGGCAATATGGTCAGCGCCACCAAGGCCACGCGCATCACCGTCGATCCCGGCTCCAACATCGAGAAAGTGGTGGATCTTGGCTTCGTCGGCGAACCCGACAAGGTTGACCTCACCTTGCTCAACCAGTTGATCGGCCATGATCTGATCCCGGTACTGGCTCCTTTGGCTTCATCGGCTAGCGGCCAGACCTACAACGTCAACGCCGACACGTTTGCCGGCGCCGTCGCCGGCGCACTGAAGGCAAAGCGTTTGTTGCTGCTTACAGACGTGCCCGGAGTACTCGACAAGTCCAAGAAGCTGATTCCGGAATTGTCGATCAAGGACGCGCGCAAACTGATCGCCGACGGCACCATTTCCGGCGGAATGATCCCGAAGGTCGAAACCTGCATCTATTCGCTGGAGGCCGGCGTCGAGGGCGTCGTCATTCTCGATGGCAAGACTCCGCATGCGGTGCTGCTGGAGCTTTTTACCAATCAGGGCACCGGCACATTGATGCACAAGTGACGCGGCAAAACATTTTGTTCCGTCATGCCCGTGCTTGTCACGGGCATCCACGTCTTCTTTTCTGGATTTCAGAAAGACGTGGATGGCCGGGACGAAGCCCGGCCATGACGGAAGCAAGAACCATAATTCGTCTCGCATCCTGTTTCGGTTCTCTGCTTCTGTTGTTTATTTCGACCGCCGCCCGCGCCGACCTGAAAATATGCAACCGCATGAGCTACGTCGTCGAGGCTGCCATCGGCATCGACGACAAAGGCGGCACCGCGACGCGCGGCTGGTTTCGTATTGATCCGGCGGCGTGTCGCGTGGTGACACAGGGCGCGCTAAACGCGGACCGTATTTTGCTGAATGCTCGCGCCCTCCCCGTCTATGGCGCGACGCCGATGCCGCAGGACGGCTCCGACAAGCTTTGCGTCGGAGGCGACAACTTCGTTATCGCCGCCGCGCGCCAATGCCGCCCGGGACAGGCACAAGCCGGGTTCACCGAGGTCAAACCGAAAACTGGCGATGACGGCAACACCGTCGCCTATCTCGCCGAGGACAGCGAATATGACGATGAGCAGGCGCGGCTTGCGGGAATCCAGAGACTTCTGGTGATCGCCGGTTACGATGCCTCGCCCATCGACGGCGTCGATGGCCCGAAAACCCAGAATGCGCTCAACGCGTTTCTCAAATCGCGCGCCCTCGCCCCAGATACGGCACTCGCTCCCAATTTCTTCGACATCATGGTGGACGCCGTGCAATCGCCGACCGGACCCGGCGTGACTTGGTGCAACGACACCCAATATAAAATCATGGCCTCGGTCGCCGCCGACGATGGCTCGGCCGTCACCAGCCGCGGCTGGTACCGCCTCGAGCCCGGCAAATGCCTGCATCCCGATATCACCGGCCAGCCGCGCCGCGTGTTCAGCTTCGCCGAGGCTGTCGATACGGACGGACGCACCATCAAGAGCAACGGCCGGCCATTGAATTGGGGCGGCGGCACGGCCTTCTGCACCCGTGAGACGCAATTCGAGATCAACAACCAGACCGATTGCGCCGGGCGCGGACTCAATGCGACCGGCTACGCAAGCGTGGATATGAGCGGCGCCGGCAAGACCTTGAGATTCACCGCGCCGTGAATTCACAAATGCCCATGAAAGAGAAACGCGGCTTTGCCCATATCGAGACATGGGTGTTCGATCTCGACAACACGCTCTATCCGCACCACGTCAATCTCTGGCAGCAGGTGGATGTGCGGATTCGTGATTTCGTCGCGGCCTATCTTAATGTGCCAAAAGACGAAGCCTTCAAGATCCAGAAGGACTATTATCGCCGCTACGGCACCACCATGCGCGGCATGATGACCGAACACGGCGTCAATGCCGATGACTTTCTCGCATTCGTTCATGAGATCGATCACTCGCCGCTCGAACCCAACCCCGCGATGGGCGCGGCCATCGAAAAACTGCCGGGCCGAAAGCTGATCCTCACCAACGGCTCGCGCGCGCACGCCGGGAAAGTGACGGAGCGCCTCGGCATCGGCGCGCATTTCGAGGATGTGTTCGACATCGTGTCCGCCGAACTCGAGCCCAAGCCCGCGCGGCAGACTTATTTGAGGTTTCTCAAGGTGCACGGCGTCGAGCCCGCAAAGGCAGCGATGTTCGAGGATCTGGCGCGCAACCTCGTGACGCCGCACGATCTCGGCATGACCACGGTGCTGGTCGTGCCCGATGGGACAAAGAACGTGGTGCGCGAGGATTGGGAGCTTGAGGGCCGCGATGCGGCCCATGTGGATCACATCACCGATGATCTGACGGAATTTATTGCGCGGATCGCGGAAAAATAGTTTCCGTCATGGCCGGGCTTGACCCGGCCATCCACGACTTACTGCTGGATGCTTTAGACTTGGATGCCCGCGACAAGCCCGGCCATGACGGCGAAGAAGCCGGTTAAGCCTTGACTCGGCTATTCCAAATCCTGACAACGCCTCATAACAAAAATTATCGTAATTTCCGCCAAGGACCCAAAATGTCTCTCGCCGCTCTCGAAACCACGCTGAATACCGCCTTCGATGCCCGCGACACCGTCAACAGCGCCACCAAAGGCGAGGTGCGCGATGCGGTCGAACTCGCGCTCGACATGCTCGACAAGGGTGAAGCGCGGGTGGCCGAGCCGCAGGCGAACGGCCAGTGGAAGGTCAATCAGTGGCTGAAGAAGGCCGTGCTGCTGTCGTTCCGTTTGAACGACATGGGCCCGATCAATGGCGGTCCCGGCGGCGCGACATGGTGGGACAAGGTGCCATCGAAATTCGAGGACTGGGCCGA
>DASWOH010000097.1:0-27790 GCA_036398815.1 Rhizobium sp.
AGTACGCCGACGTCTTCAAGGGCGATGCCAACTGGCAGGCCGTGCAGATTCCTCCGGGCCAGACCTATGCCTGGGACGACAATTCGACCTATGTGCAGAACCCGCCCTACTTCGTCGGCATGGGCAAGACCGGCGCCGGCATTTCCGACATCAAGGGCGCCCGCGTTCTCGGCCTCTTCGGCGACAAGATCACCACCGACCACATTTCCCCGGCCGGTTCGATCAAGGCTGCCTCGCCGGCCGGCTCCTATCTCATCGGTCACGGCGTCGGCGTTGCCGACTTCAACCAGTACGGCACGCGTCGCGGCAATCATGAAGTGATGATGCGCGGCACCTTCGCCAACATCCGCATCCGCAACCACATGCTCGGCCCGAACGGCAAGGAAGGTGGCTACACCATCCACTATCCGTCCAAGGAAGAGATGTCGATCTACGACGCAGCCATGCAGTACAAGGCCGAGGGCGTTCCGCTCGTGATCTTCGCCGGTGTCGAATACGGCAACGGCTCGTCGCGCGACTGGGCTGCCAAGGGCACCAACCTGCTCGGCGTGCGCGCTGTCGTCGCCCAGTCCTTCGAGCGTATCCACCGCTCGAATCTGGTCGGCATGGGCGTCATCCCCTTCGTCTTCGAGGACGGCACCACCTGGGCCAGCCTCGGCCTCAAGGGCGATGAAATCGTCACGATCGAGGGCCTGGAAGACATCAAGCCGCGCGAGCGCAAGATCGCCAAGGTCACCTATGGCGACGGCACGGTCCGTGACATCCCGATCATCTGCCGCATCGATACGCTGGATGAGGTCGTCTACGTCAACAATGGCGGCATTCTGCAGACGGTTCTGCGCGATCTCGCCGCCTGATAGGCGATGAAGCCATCTATGCACGCCGCCGGAGAAAAGCTCTCCGGCGGCGTCTTGTTTTTCACGCTGATGTGTTCGGCGCGGCCGTCTTGGGGCCTTGCTCTCACCCCTTCGTGACTTTTAGTCATCGCGCTTAGCTATTATCTCTTGTTTCAGATTTATCAGGCTTGATGAGAGCTTTACGGATACCCTGGAAAGCGGCAAGCGATTTCAGGGTGCTGTCTTGGCTTTGGCCTTCAGCGTCTGAGAAAGAGGTATAACGGCATGCGCCTTCGATTTTCGGTTTCCCTTCTGGCAGGCATCGCGCTCGCGAGTTCGCTGCATGCGCAGGAGCTTGCCAAGATCAAGGGGGTCGTCGAACTCTTCACGTCTCAAGGCTGTTCCTCGTGCCCGCCGGCGGATGCCGCATTTCGCAAGCTGATCCGGCAGGGCGACGTCGTGGCGCTCGCTTACCATGTCGACTATTGGAACTATCTCGGCTGGAACGATACGATGGCGTCCAAGGACAATACGGCGCGCCAATATGCCTATGCGCGGACGATGGGCCGTAGCGGTGTCTACACGCCGCAGGCGATCATCAACGGCCGAGACCATATGAGCGGATCGGACTTCGACGGCATCAATGTCAAGCTCAATGATTTTCAGCACCAGGGCAAGGGCCTGACGGTCCCGGTGAATGCCGCGACGAAGGGCGACGAGCTGGAAATCAAGATCGGTGCCGGCCAGGGCAAGGCGAATGTGGTCGTCGTCTATTTCGACAAAGAGCAGCTTGTTTCGCCGAAGGGCGGCGAAAACAACGGTCAGCAGATCGCTTATCTGCATGCGGTGTCGGACGTCGAAACCGTCGGCATGTGGGATGGCAAGGAAATGAACGTGGTGTTGCCCGCCAATGTCCTGGACAAGGCCGGCCGGCGCGGCATGGCGGTTTTGCTGCAGTCTTCCACGCCCTCGGGAGATCCAGCGGCCATCATCGGCGCCACCGTGCTGACGATCGGCTCTGACGGCTGATCGGCTATCGAAAAGCTCTCTATTTTGGCTGACGCCAAAAAGAGGGGGTGCCCGGCGAGGACGCATTCGGGGCTGGGGTTCGATCGATGCGCCCCCGGCCGGGCCGTTTGGCGCGGCGGCGCCAAACGGCCACCTATAGTTCCGGAAAATGGGGCGCCGTTTTGACTGAAATGCGGCGGGTCGGAGATGCTTTCCCCGGATGCAAAAAATTGTGAGCGGCCCCTGGTCTTGCAATTTGGTGCGGCTGAGGCAAACTGTCATCCTCTTGTCATGACACAGCCCCTGGGGGATTGATGACTGATCAGCCGGATTTGCGACACGGCGAAAGCCGTTCCGTCGACGCCACTTCTTCCATCGTTGTTGATCTCAGAGAATACAAACAGAGCCGGGATCCGCTGCCCGTAACCTTCCATCGCAGGGAGCTGGACGCGATCCTGTGGATCTACGGCCGCATGGTCGGCGAGGGCGAATGGCGCGACTATGCCATTGACCACCTCGGGGACAAGGCGGTCTTCTCCGTCTTCAAGCGCTCCGGCGAACTGCCGCTCTTCAAGATCGAGAAAAACCCGAAGCTCGCCGCCAAGCAGGGTGCCTTTAGCGTGATCAATACCAATGGGATGATCCTGAAGCGCGGCCATGAGCTGAGCCAGGTGCTGAAGATTTTCGACAAGCAGCTGAAGCTGGTGGAGAAGTAGCTTTTCTCCATGGGTTGTGTCGTTGTGGAGAGTGTGCACCCCTCTGTTACGAAGTGGCAGAGGGGTATCAGAGGCTCGGCATACAAGTACGTCGATACTACTCGCTGAACAACGTCCCCGGATAGGCCGAGGGGTCTGGGTCGGTTTCCGCGCCGTCGCCCAGCGCCTTTTGCATCAGCATCGTGTCCAGCCAGCGGCCGTGCTTGTAGCCGGTGCCTTTCAGCAGGCCCGTCTCCGTGAAACCGGCGACGCGGTGGAGGGCGACGGAGGCCGGGTGGGCGCCGCCGATGACGGCGATCATCTGGCGAAAGCCGAGGGCTTCGCAGGTCTCCACCAGATTTGCCAGCAACAGTTTGCCGAGGCCACGGCCGCGAGCCTCAGGCGCAAGATAGATCGAATCCTCCACCATCCAGCGATAGGCCGGCCGCGTGCGGAAGGCCGAGGCATAGGCATAGCCCAGAAAGGCGCCGTCTTCGTCTTCAGCGGCGATATAGGGATAGCCCTTGTCCCGGATCGCCTGGAGGCGGCTTGCCATCTCCGTCTCATCCGGCGGGACGATCTCATAGCTCGCCGTGCCGTTCAGAACGGAGTCGCGATAGATGGCAGTGATGGAGGGAAGGTCGGCGGGGATGGCGTTGCGAAGGCGGAAGGACATCTGGGTTTATTGCCTGATCAGCGGTTTCAACACCCGGTATAAAATCGCGCGCAGCGGCAAGGCAAATAGAAAAGGCGGCCAGAGCCGCCTTTTCGAAAGATCGTTCACGTTGCTGCAATTATTTGCGGTTGCCCATGAACTGCAGCAGGAACATGAAGAGGTTGATGAAGTCGAGGTAGAGCGACAGAGCACCCATGATCGCCTTGCGGCCAGCCACGGCGACGTCGTCGGCTTCATAATACATGCTCTTGATCCGCTGCGTATCGTAGGCGGTGAGGCCCGCGAAGATCAGCACGCCGATCACCGAGATGGCGAACTGCAGGGCGGACGAAGCCAGGAAGATGTTGACGAGCGTCGCGATGATCAGGCCGAAGAGACCCATCATCAGGAACGAGCCCATCGCCGACAGGTCACGCTTGGTCGTGTAGCCGTAGAGCGACAGCGCACCGAAGGAGGCGGCGGTCACGAAGAAGGTCTGCACGACGCTCTGGCCGGTGTAGATGATGAAGATCGACGACAGCGACAGGCCCACCAGCGCGGCGTAGATCCAGAAGGTCGTCGTCGCGGCGGCCACGCTCATGCGGTTGATCCTGAAGCTCAGGAAGAACACCATCGCCAGCGGCGCGAAGATCACGACCCACTTCAGCGGGCTTACGTAGATCGCCTGGCCGAAGGCCGTGAGTTGCCCGCCGGAGAAGGAGAGCGAGAATGCGAAATAGGCGGCCAGACCCGTGATCGCCAGACCCAGCGCCATCAGGTTGTAGACCTTGAGCATGTAGGCTCGAAGGCCCTCATCTATCATCGCACCGGTCTGCGCGCCTGCTTGCGGCGTCCGGTTTTGGTAATTGCGAAAGTCAGCCATGTTTTCCTCTTTCAAGCTCCGATATGATTACGGTGTCGGGCGTTTTCGTCCCAGGCGCCGCTGCGGAGCTCCAGCATGCCTGCGAAGAATATGAGGCTTTCAAGGCCTTTGCACAAGGCCCAAGCGACTGGAGCGGGGTTAAATCGATGTAATATCGGGCCGTTTCGCGGCGAACAGGCACGGCCCGATCGGGGGTCATAACTCGCGCAGAACAGGCGCCGCCTTCTGGCCGAGCACGCGCCAGGTGCCGATAAGACCGATGCCGACCGTCAGCAGCAGCGCGATGACGAGCGTCGAAAAAGCGACGTCGGGAAGGAAGGCCGACGGCAGTTTCATGATGCGGCTGACGACATACCAGGCGGCCGTCGAGCCGGCGAGGAGTGCGAAGATGGCGGTGGCGGCGCCGAGGATCAGATATTCGTAGCTGAAGGCGCGGATCAGCATGGCCCGCGTCGCGCCGAGCGTCTTCAGGACGACGGCATCATGCGTGCGTGCGCGGTTGCCCGCCGCCAGAGCGCCGGCAAGCACCAGCACGGAGGCGATGAGCGCGACAGAGGCTGCGGCGCGAATGGCGGTGGCGATCTGACCGACCAGCGCGTTGACGATGTCGAGCGCATCCTTGACGCGGATGCTGGTGATCGTCGGGTAAGCATTGGTGACGTTCTTCAGGATCGCGGCTTCCTGTTGAGACGTGGCCGAAGGATCGGTCAGCGTCGCAAGCCATGCATGCGGCGCGCCCTTGAAGGTGTTGGGCGAGAAGATCATCACGAAATTGATCGACAGCGACTGCCATTGGACCTTGCGGAAACTGGCGACCTTGGCCGTCACATTGCGGCCAAGTACATTGACGGTCAGCTTGTCGCCGAGCTTCAGGCCGAGTGCCTTGCCTTCCTCGTCGGAGAAGGAGACCAGCGGTTCGCCGCTGTAGTCCTTGCCCCACCATTGCCCCTCCGTGAGGGCGGCATTCTCCGGCAGGGTTTCGGCATAGGTGATGCCGCGGTCGCCGCGCAGCACCCATTGTCCGGCGGCCGGCACTTTCATTTTGGTGACGTCTTCGCCGTTGAAGGCGACGATGCGACCGCGCAGCATCGGCGCCTCGACGAGCTTGCCCTCGGGCGCCTGAGCCTGCACGACCTTGCGGAAGCCGTCGAGTTCCGAACCCTGGATATCGACGAAGAAGAAATTCGGCGCCTGTTCGCTCATGCGTCCGGTCAGTTCCTGGCGCATGTTGCCGTCGATCAGCGTCAGCGTCACCAGCAGCGCCAGGCCGAGGCCGAGCGACAGCACGACGGAGGCGGTCAGCGCGCCCGGTCGATGGATATTGCCGATCGCCAGCCGCAGGGCCGGCGAGTTGACGCGCGGGCTGCGGCGGGCGAGCCATGACAGTAGTGCTGCGACAGCGCGCAGCACGACGAAGGCGACCGCGATCGAGACGATGAAGACGATGGCGATGCGGCGGTCGTAGGCGGTGTAGATCGCGAGTGCTGCCAGTGCCGCCATCAGCAGGCCGGCGGTCAGCAGATAGGGCCAGCCGGGCAGGCGGCGCGTCTCGAAGCCCTGTTCCCGGAAGAGTGCCGTTGCCGGCACTTCGCGGGCATGGCCCAGCGGCGGAATGGCGAAGGCGAGCGTCGTCAGCAGGCCGAAGAGGGCCGCCAGCGCCAGCGGGCCGGGATAAAGTTGCGGCGCGGTGGAGATCGGCAGGAATTCGGCCATGAATTGCGAGGCCAGCATCGGTGCGATAGCGCCGAACACGAGGCCGATGGCGACGCCGGCAAGCGCGATCAGGGCGATCTGGATCAGATAGATCATCACCACGACGAAGGCCGGTGCGCCCAGGCACTTGAAGGTGGCGATGGTGGTGCGCTTGGCGTCGAGGAAGGCGCGCACCGCATTGGCGACGCCGACGCCGCCGACGATCAGGGCGGTGAGGCCGACCAGCGTCAGGAATTGCGAGAAGCGGGTGATGTTGTCGGCAAGCGCCGGGGCTGCCCGGTTGCTGGTCTGGACCGACCAGCCGGCCTGCGGAAAGGCGGCATTGGCGCGGGCGGCGATGGTGCGCAGGCCGCCGGCGGGATCGTCCATGCGGATCTTGTAGACCTGTTCCACCAGGCTGCCGGTGGTGATCAGGCCCGAGGCGACCAAGGCGTCGCGGCTGGTGAGCAGTCGCGGGGCGAAGCCGAAACCTTCGGAGACCGAATCCGGCTCGGTCTTCACCGTGCCGGTGATCCTGAGCCTGGTATTGCCGAGCAGCAGCTCGCTGCCGATCCTGAGGTTCAGCCGTTCGAGAAGCAGGGGAGCGAGGACGGCGCCATAGGTCCCGTCCTTGGCGGCAAGCAGGGTCGACAGCGGCTGGTTCGGATCGGCTTCGAAGGTGCCGTAGAGCGGATAGGCGCCATCGACGGCCTTGACCTGGACCAGCGCCTGGTCCGAGCCGTCGGGCAGGCGGGTCATGGAGCGCAGGCCGGTGGATCGGGAGAGCTGGCCGAGGCTTTCGAGATAGGTCAACTCGTCCGGCCTTGCCTCGCGATTGTTGAGCTCGAAGCGGACATCTGCGGCCAGCAGCGACTGGCCCTGGGTCGAGATCGCATCGGTGATCGACTGCGAGACGGAGTTGACGGCGGCAATCGCGCCGGTGCCGAGCGCGATGCAGGCCAGGAAGATGTAGAAGCCGCCGAGGCCGCCGCGCAATTCGCGCAGCGCCAGGCGGAAGGCAAGCGTGAAGCGCGCGCCTGCCGCCGTCATGCTATCGCCGCCTGGCTGGTCCGCGCGTGGGCGCTGTCGCCCTCGATCTCACCGGAGCGGACACGGATCTGTCGGGAGCAGCGGGCGGCGAGCGCCGGGTCGTGGGTGACGAGCAGCAGAGTCGTGCCGCGCTCGGCCTGCTGGGCAAACAACAGGTCGGCGATCTGCCGCCCGGTATCTGTGTCGAGATTGCCGGTCGGCTCGTCGGCGATCAGCAAGGCGGGCGAGGGGGCGAGCGCGCGGGCGATCGCCACGCGCTGCTGCTCGCCGCCCGAAAGTTGGCCGGGATAGTGGCTCAGCCGCTCGCCGAGGCCGACCGCCTGCAATTCGCGCCGGGCGATGTCGAAGGCGTCGCGGACATTGGCGAGTTCCAGCGGCACGGCGACGTTTTCCAGCGCCGTCATGTTGGCGATGAGATGGAAGGACTGAAAGACGATGCCGATATTGCGGCCGCGGAAATCGGCGACGCGATCCTCGCTCAGGCTGTGCAGGGGCGTGTCGCGGATCAGAAGCTCGCCGCTGTCGAGCTTTTCAAGGCCTGCCAGCACCATCAGCAGCGTCGATTTGCCGGAGCCGGAGGGGCCGACGATGCCGACCGATTCGCCTTCCGCAACGGTGAGGTCGATGCCCTTCAGCACATGGACGGAGGCGGCGGCACTGCCGAGCGTCAAATCCGCCTTCTTCAGCTCGATGATGGTTTTTGCCAATGCGCGACGCCCTATATACATCTGAGATCATGGCGGGCGCGATTGGCCCTCGCAGCGAATTTAGGGAATGGATCATGAGTTTTAAAGCTGCCGCGTTTCACTTCGCTGTCATTGCTTTCGGTCTTTTGTTTGGCATTGCAAGTGCGGCCGAGGCGCGGACCATCCAGTTGGTCGGTTTCGGCGACAGCCTGATGGCCGGTTACCAGTTGCCGCCGGGCGACGGATTTCCGGCCAAGCTGGAGGCGGCGCTCAAAGCCAAGGGGCTGGATGTGGCGATCGCCGATGCCGGCGTATCCGGCGACACGACGTCGGGCGGCCTGTCGCGCATCGACTGGTCGGTGCCGGACGGAACCGACGGGGTGATCCTCGAGCTTGGCGCCAACGACGCGCTGCGCGGCATTCCGCCCGAGCAGACGGAAAAAAACCTGGATACGATCATCGCCAGGCTGAAGGAACGCAAGATTTCCGTCTTGCTCGCCGGCATGCTGGCGCCGCCGAACATGGGTCCGGACTATGCGGCCAAATTCAACCCGATCTACCAGCGGCTCGCCGACAAATATCAGCTGACGCTCTATCCGTTCTTTCTCGATGGGGTTGCGACGCATGCCGATCTGCAACTGAGTGACGGCATGCATCCGAACCCGCAGGGGGTCGATGTGATGGTGCAGGGCTTCCAGCCGGTGGTTAGTAGTTTCATAGGGACGATTGCCGCAACTGCGAAATAGATGCTTGCACCGGCTGCAATTGCGTGATTCCCTGCTTACACCTGCAAGAGATTCGGGGAGTGCTCGTAATGCCGAGACTTTTTACCGCCCTCGAAATTCCGCGCAACGCGGCCATGAGCCTTTCGTTGTTGCGCGGTGGTCTTCCCGGCGCCAGGTGGATCGACGTTGAAAATTATCATATCACCCTTCGTTTCATCGGCGATGTCGATGGGCGCACGGCGGATGAGATCGTCGACCGTCTGGACCGGATCGACCGGCCGGAATTCCAGCTTCGGCTGGAAGGTATCGGCTCCTTCGGTTCCAAGAAACCGCATTCGGTCTGGGCCGGCGTCACGCAGACGCCTGACATGTACGCCCTCCAAGGCGAGATCGAGCGCATCTGCCAGCGCATCGGCCTGCCGCCGGATCCCCGCAAGTTCACGCCGCATGTCACGCTCGCCCGGCTGAAGTCCTCGCGCGTCGATGATGTGGTGCACTATCTCTCCGGACGCGGTGACTTCCACACCTCGCCGTTCACGGTAGGACGCTTCGTGCTTTTGTCATCGCGCGAATCGGTCGGCGGCGGTCCTTACCTCACCGAAGAGATCTTCCCGCTTCATGAGGCCCGCAGCGCCTTCCCCAGTGTGGGAAGCAGCGCGTTGCAGCCTGCCAAGAGCATGGTGTAGACCGCCTCGAAATCCTCGTGGCCGCCATAATAAGGGTCGGGAATGTCCTTATCATTGCCCAGCGCGAGGGCGTTGAAGAGATGCAGCCTGCCGAGCGCATCGGCAGGCGCGATTTTCCGCAAATTCTTCAAATTGTCTTGATCCATTGCCAGGATCAGGTCGAACCGATCGAAGTCGGCGGCTTCGATGCGGCGTGCGCGCTGGCCTGAAATGTCGACGCCGTGACCGGCAGCCGCGGCGATCGAGCGGCGATCCGGCCTTTCGCCCTGATGCCAGCCGCCGGTGCCGGCCGAATCGACATCGAAGGCGGAGCCGCGGCCGGCCTCAGTCGCAAGATGCCGCAAAATGCCTTCGGCGAGCGGTGAGCGGCAGATGTTGCCGGCGCAAACAAACAGAATCCTGAAGCGGTCCATGATATCCTTCAACCGTTCGAGAGGAGTGACCTTGTCATGAAATACGAAAAGCTGGAACCGGCCGCAATCGATGAAACCGTAGCTGGCCTTGTTGGCTGGACATTGGCGGCGGACCGTCTGTCGATTTCGAAGAGCTACAAATTCCGCAATTTCATCGAGGCCTTCGGTTTCATGACAGAGGCGGCCCTAACGGCGGAGAAGCTCAATCATCATCCGGAATGGTTCAATGTCTATTCGCGCGTCGATGTAAAATTGACGACTCATGATGCCAACGGCCTGACGGATCACGACGTCAAGCTCGCCAAGGCGATGGAAAAGGCGGCGGCGCGGCGGGCCGATTGAATCGCGGGGAGCGATCACCATATGTTTATGCGCCCTGAAACAAGGGCTTCGATGGAGTGCGTGGAATGGATGACATCAAGTATGGGGATATCCTGATGCCTGGTGACGAAGAGACCCAAGATCGGCAGGAGAAGTCCGTGCGCAGCAAGTTCTGGCCGACTTTGCGCAAGGCGGCGCGGTATATCCCGTTTTCCCGCGATGTCGTCGCGGCTTTCTACTGCGCGCTCGATCCGCAGACGCCGACGCGGGTTCGCGGCGTCCTGCTGGCGGCTCTCGGCTATTTCGTCATGCCGATCGACATCATCCCGGATTTCTTCGCGGTTATCGGCTTTTCGGATGACGTCGCGGTTTTGACGCTCGCCTTCAGCATGATCAAGGGCCACATCCGCCAGGAACATTATGACGCCGCCGACCGGGCCTTGGCCAATGAGCCCGAGGCGGCAAAGACGGCCTGAATCCCACTCGGCTGAAATCCTGCCGGGTTTCCAGACCTTTATCAGGTCCCCCTGATTTTAGAGAGGTCAAATTCTTGCCTGAATCTTTCTGTCATAACTCGATCCCGTAGGATGGTGTTCCGCCATCCGGGTTTTCCAATTCCTCCTGATGCGTTTCAGGCCTGGCGCGGCGCTTGAATTGAAATGGCACAGACCAGGGGCACCGATCGCTCCGTTGACGGTTTGGTAACCTGAATAAAGTCAAAATAGGGCAGCTCATGAGCATAGGCAGGCGTGCGTACTCGAATCGCCTCAAGCTCTGGACCGCAAGAAATCGGCAGGAAACCATGTTTGTAAAAAGCTTCGCAATCGCCCTCTCGCTCGTTCTGGCCGGCACCGGCATTGCCTCCGCGCAGACCAAGAAGCAGGCGCCCGCACAGGCGCAGTCAGCAGCACCGGCGGCTCCGACGCGCATCCAGCAATTCGATGCCTGGGGCGCTTATTCCTACCAGTCCGGCGCCGGCAAGGTCTGCTACGTTCTCTCCGTGCCGACGACCAAGATGCCGGCCAGCGGCATCGATCATGGTGACAACTTCTTCATCGTTTCCCAGCGTCCGGGCCAGAACATCTCCTATGAGCCGCAGGCGATGATGGGCTATCCGCTCAAGGACAATTCCAAGGTCGACGTCGTCATCGACAACAAGACCTTCGTGATGTTCACCAAGGACAAGGCTGCCTGGGTCGAGAATGCCGCGCAGGAACCGGCTCTGGTCGCAGCGCTCAAGTCCGGTCATTCGCTGAAGGTCACCGCGACCTCGAAGCGGGGCACCGGCACCACCTACACCTATTCGCTGAAGGGCGTCACCGCGGCGCTCAAGCAGATCGAAAACTGCAAATAGGATCGATGATGCTGCGATCACGCCAAAGTGATTGCGGGTTCTATCGAAACCGAAATGTTAAGGCCGGCCCGGGTGGCTGGCCTTTTGCTTTTTCAAGAGGGATGACGCGGACTGAAATTAATGCTAAAGGCCGCCCCAACAAGCGGTGTGTTTTGCAAGTTTCTTGCCCGCACCTAGATGAACCTTCTGATTTCAGTGCCTTGCCCGCGCCCGCAGCTTTCCAGCTTTTGGGGGCATCGCCGATATGAACCATTGGAATATCCTATGTCCGCCATCGATGTCATGACCCCATCCAAGCTGAAGCCGATGCCCGTGTCGCAGCCGGTCGAGCTTTCGCCGAAACCGTCGCTGATCGGCCTGACGCGCGAGGAGATGGGCGCGGCGCTCAAGGAGAAGGGCGTCGCCGACAAGCAGGTCAAGATGCGTGTCAGCCAGCTCTGGAACTGGATCTATGTGCGCGGCGTCTCCGATTTCGACGCCATGGCGAATGTGTCCAAGGACATGCGCGAAATGCTGAAGACGCATTTCACCATCGCGCGTCCCGAGATCGTCGAGGAGCAGGTGTCCAACGACGGCACCCGAAAGTGGCTATTGCGCTTTCCTCCGCGCGGCGCCGGCCGTCCCGTCGAGGTCGAGACCGTCTATATTCCCGAAGAAGGCCGCGGCACGCTCTGCATTTCCAGCCAGGTCGGCTGTTCGCTCACCTGTTCCTTCTGTCACACCGGCACGCAGCGCCTGGTGCGCAACCTGACGGCGGAAGAAATCCTGTCGCAGCTGCTGCTCGCGCGCGACCGGCTCGGCGATTTTCCGGACCGCGAGGCGCCGCAGGGCACGGTCATGCCGGCGGAAGGCCGCAAGGTCAGCAATATCGTGATGATGGGCATGGGCGAACCGCTCTACAATTTCGAAAGCGTCAAGACGGCGCTGCTGATTGCCTCCGACGGTGACGGTCTGTCGCTGTCGAGGCGGCGCATCACGCTGTCCACTTCCGGCGTCGTGCCGGAAATCTACCGCACCGGCGAGGAGATCGGCGTCATGCTGGCAATCTCCTTGCATGCCGTGCGCGACGATCTGCGCGACATGCTGGTGCCGATCAACAAGAAATATCCGCTGAAGGAATTGATGGACGCCTGCCGCGCCTATCCGGGGCTTTCGAACGCACGGCGCATCACCTTCGAATATGTGATGCTGAAGGGCGTCAACGACAGCCTGGAAGACGCCAAGGGGCTGATCCAGCTCCTGAAGGGCGTTCCGGCCAAGATCAACCTCATCCCCTTCAATCCATGGCCGGGCACGAACTACCAGTGTTCGGACTGGGAGCAGATCGAGAAATTCGCCGATTTCATTAATTCGGCCGGCTACGCCTCGCCGATCCGCACGCCGCGCGGCCGCGACATTCTCGCCGCCTGCGGCCAGCTGAAGTCGGAATCCGAGCGCATGCGCAAGACCGAGCGGCTGGCCTTCGAGGCCATGATGATCGCCAATCACGGCGAGGATTGAGATCGATGCTTCCTCTACGCAGGCCGATGCGGCTCCTGTGGGGCTATCTCGGCGCCTGCGTCATGATGGGCTTCGTGCTCGCTTGCGTCGCCGCCTGGACGATGCCTGGGACGGCCGCCCCGGAGCTGTTCGCTCTCACCGTCGCCCTGACCAAGCTCGCGATGATCGTCAGCATCCTGCCGTCGCTCATCGTCATTCCGATTTTCGAATGGCGCGGCATGCGCCGCTGGTACGGCTACGCGATCTATGGCGCCTTGCTGTCGGCGGCGGCGTCTGTCCTGATTTCGGGCAGCATCGAGCGACCGCAGACCCTCAACCTGATCACCATCGTCGTCTGCTTTGCGTTTCTCGGAGCCGCCAGCGCCACCGTCTATTGGTGGATCGCCGGCCGCTTTGCCGGGCGCAAGCGTGCGCTCAACGGGCCTGAGTGAGGAAGATCTTCGCCGCGAAGATCGAAAAGACACCGGCGAAGGTATAGTCGAGGCCGCGCAGGACGCGGCGGTTGTTCTGCAGCCAGGACGACAGCTTGTCGGCGGCCAAAACGACGATGATGTTCACCGGCACGCCGACAACAATGAAGAAGAATCCCAGGAACAGCAGCTTGTGCGTGACGGCCGGGTCGCCCGCCGTGACGAACTGCGGCAGGAAGGTCATGAAGAAGATGATGACCTTCGGGTTGAGCAGATTGACCCAGAAGCCGTTTGAGATGTTGGAGAGCGGCGTTCTCCTGGCCGCATCGACCTTCTTGACCGACAGGCTGGAACCGAAGCGGATCGCCTGGATCGCCAGCCACAGCAGATAGGCGGCTCCACCGGTCTTCAGGATGGTGAAGGCAACGGGCGAGGCTGTAATCAGCGCGGAGATGCCAAAGGCCACCAGGCATGTATGGACGATGACGCCGAGGGTAGTGCCGAGGACCACGAAGAGCGCCGCCCTTTTCCCCTGTGCCAAGGCGCGGCTGATCGAGAGCGTCATGTCGGGGCCCGGGGTCATCGCGAGAAGCAGGGTCGCGGCGGAAAAGGCGAGAAGGGTTGGCAGGCTGGGTATGAAGTCCATTGAGGCAGCTCCGAAAGCCGGATAGGGGATCGGCGTTTTCTATCCGGCTTTCGTCGCTTTGCAAATCAATCCTTCTTCTCCAGGAAGGCTTTGAACTTGTCGGCATAGTCCGGATGCCAGCGCGACAGCGGCGGGCGGTTTTCGACGATATCGCCGGCGGCCCAGAGCATGCGGCGCTCGTCGGTCGGCCGCGCCACGTCGTTGTCCGGGCAAAGGATGTAGAAGTCGCCGCGCTTGAGGCTCTCCACCATGAAATTGATTGTCTGTGCAGGCGTCCAGGCGGCCGCCGGCTTTTCCCTGCGGTCGCCCTGGGTCAGGCCGGTGAAGACGAAGCCGGGGATCAGCAGGTGTGCGGAGATCCTCGCGCCTTCGGTGTTGCGCAGCTCATGCTGCAGCGCCTCGGTGAAGACCTTCACGCCGGCCTTTGAGACATTGTAGGCCGGATTGCCGGGCGGCGTGGTGATGCCTTGCTTCGAACCGGTGTTGATGATCAGCCCCGCTTCGCCGTGGGCCAGCATGGCCGGCCCGAAGGTCCGCGTACCGTTGATGACGCCGAGCAAATTGACGCCGAGAATATCGTCCCAGCCGGCCTGCGGGCTGAAGATCGAGGTTTCCGGCCCGATCCCGGCATTGTTCATCAGCACATGCACCCGGCCGAAGCGTTGCAGCACGGCCCGCTCAAGTGCCTCGAGCGCTTCCTTCTGCGCGACGTCGGTTTCGACAGCCATCACATGCTCTTCGCCGGAGATGGCCTCGAGCTCTGCGCGCGCATTGGCAAGCCGCTCGCCGCCGAGATCGGCAATGGCGACGCTCATGCCGAGCCCAGCGAAATATTTCGCCGCGGCAAGGCCGATGCCGGAAGCGCCGCCGGTGATGACGGCAACATTGGATTTCTTGAAAATGTCTTGAATATCGGTCACGGACGCACCCTCCCTGGGCATTGTTCGGTCGCCGCCGAATATGGTACTTTCGGGACCCAAGTCAAACGGCCGGAGGTCGCGCCCGTGACAAAGCATGTATCCGTAGAGATCGACGAGCAGATGGATGCGTTCATCGGCGAGCAGATCAGCCATGGCAATTACGGTTCGCCGAGCGAGGTCATCGATGCCGCGCTGAAGCTATTCCGCAGCCGGGCGGAAATAGAGGCAATTGCGGCTGCGATCGCTGAGGGCGAGGCGTCCGGTGAGCCGGAAGAGTTTGACGGTGAAGTGTTTCTGACGGAGCTGCATCGCAAGTATGTCCGCTAAAAGCCGATCCTATAGGCTCTTGCCAAAAGCGCGACAGGATTTGGATGCTATTTGGCGATACACATTTGAGACATGGTCTCTTCAGCAAGCAGATACTTACTACAATGAGTTGATTGGTTGTTTTCCGGAACTAGCGGCCGGGACAGCACGCGGACGCAAAATTGGCGGCATCAAGCCCGATTATCTTGCCTTGGCCTCCGGCTCACATTTCATTATCTACAAAGACGGCGCTCAAACGGTCACAATCATTCGCATCCTGCATCGGCGGATGAATATCGGCGCTCATCTCTGACGTTATTCGGTAACCTGCCGTGCCGCACTTCCCCTTGCGCCTCGCGATAATCTCGCTAAAAGTGCCGCGACACAGGGTTTGCGGGCCTTTCCGCAGGCTCGCATTGAAACGGATCTCATCACCATGGCATCACATAAAGACGTGAAGAAAGTCGTTCTCGCCTATTCGGGCGGTCTCGACACCTCGATTATCCTGAAGTGGCTCCAGACAGAGCTCGGCGCCGAAGTCGTCACCTTCACCGCCGATCTCGGCCAGGGCGAAGAGCTGGAGCCGGCGCGCAAGAAGGCCGAATTGCTCGGCATCAAGGAAATCTATATCGAGGATGTGCGCGAAGAATTCGTGCGCGATTTCGTCTTCCCGATGTTCCGTGCCAATGCCGTCTATGAAGGCGTCTACCTGCTCGGCACGTCGATCGCCCGCCCGCTGATCTCCAAGCACCTGATCGAGATCGCCAAAAAGACCGGCGCCGATGCGATTGCTCACGGCGCCACCGGCAAGGGCAACGACCAGGTCCGTTTCGAACTGTCGGCCTATGCGCTGAACCCGGACATCAAGATCATCGCGCCGTGGCGCGACTGGTCGTTCAAGAGCCGCACCGACCTGCTCGAATTCGCCGAAAAGCATCAGATCCCGGTTGCCAAGGACAAGAAGGGCGAAGCGCCGTTCTCCGTCGACGCCAATCTTCTGCACTCCTCGTCGGAAGGCAAGGTTCTGGAAGATCCGTCGCAGGAAGCGCCGGAATACGTGCATATGCGCACGATTTCTCCGGAAGCCGCTCCCGACAAGGCCACTGTCATCAAGGTCGGCTTCGAGAAGGGTGATGCCGTCTCGATCAACGGCGAGCGTCTGAGCCCGGCGACACTGCTGGCAAAGCTCAACGATTACGGCCGCGACAACGGCATCGGTCGTCTCGACCTCGTCGAGAACCGCTTCGTCGGCATGAAGTCCCGCGGCGTCTACGAGACTCCCGGCGGCACGATCCTGCTCGCCGCCCACCGCGCCATCGAATCGATCACGCTCGATCGCGGCGCCGCTCACCTCAAGGATGAGCTGATGCCGCGTTATGCGGAGCTCATCTACTACGGCTTCTGGTTCTCGCCGGAACGCGAAATGCTGCAGGCCCTGATCGACAAGAGCCAGGAGCATGTCGAAGGCGAAGTGACGTTGAAGCTTTACAAGGGCAATGTCATGACCATCGGCCGCGAAAGCCCGAAGTCGCTCTATTCCGACAAGCTGGTCACCTTCGAGGACGACCAGGGCGCCTACGACCAGAAGGACGCCGCGGGCTTCATCAAGCTCAATGCGCTGCGCCTGCGCACGCTCGCCAAGCGCAACCTGACCAAATAAGCAGAATTGCAAACAAATACAGCCCGCTTCCGATTACCGGAGGCGGGCTTGTCTTTTCCGGCTTTGCGACGCGCCGGAGTTACTCCGCCGGCCTCAATTCGCGTTCCATCTCGACCGGCACATCCGCATTCTGCAGATTGCTGCGGAAGGCGCGGAGCGCGTGATGCAGCTCGTCCTGCAGGCCGTGATTGAAACCTTGCACCGCATCGCGCTCCACCGCACAGATCTCCCTGCCGATCTGCTTCAACTTGGCGCCGGCGGCTTCCGACAACACGATGCGCTTGGCGCGGCGGTCGAGAGGATCGGGCTGCCGCTCGATCAGACCGCGTGCCTGCAACTTGTCGAGGAAGGCGCTGACCGTCATCGGTTCCAGCCCCATGCGAGAGGCGATGTCAAGCTGACGACTGCCATTGACGGCGGCGACCTGAATCAGCGTGCGCGCTTCGCCCGCCGTCAGGCCAAGTCCCGCCGCGAGAATGCGTCGTTCGAAAGCCGCTCGCATCAACCGTGCGCAATCCGCTACCAGAAAGGAAAGCGAATCCGTATCTATCCTGCTGCTCATAAGCGTTTCCCTACCTACGCTTGTTTTTAGGCCCCGGTAAATTCTTAGTGATATCGCCCCTTAAATTCAACGGATTCTTTATTCTCAACGCGACTTGGTTGGCTTGACCCGATTTGTCGTGTCGTTAATCTGTCACGATTGCCATCGGGAACTTTCAATATGACGCAATCACTTATCGTCGGCGCCTTTCTGGCGGCGTTGTTCTATGTGCTTATTCCCGGTCCGGCCTTTCTGGCGCTACTCGGCATCGGTGCTGGGCAGGGGCGCAAGGCCGGGGCCTTCTTCATGAGCGGCCATCTCGTCGGAGACCTGATCTGGTCGTCGCTCGCATTGATTGCAATTGTTGGTGCGAAAACTCTCGGCACCTTCGTCTTCGATCTGCTCGGATTGCTCTGCGGCTTTTATCTCGCCTGGATCGGCTGGAGTGCCGTCACCGCCAAGCCGCGGGCGGATGGCAAGGCGCTCCTCAATGTCGACCGCCCGTTCCGCCGCGGCCTGATCTTCGGCGTCACCAATCCGAAGGGATATCCGGTGGCGCTCGCGACCTTCACCGCGCTGGTGGCGGGGTCGGCCGGAGCGTTGACGTTCAGCGCGCTGCCGCTGCTGCTCACTATCTCTCTTGCCGGCTTCATCACCGCCGATATCATCCTGATCGGCATCATCGGTGCTGGCGCTGTGCGGCGTTTCTATCGCGCTCACGAGCGGCTGATCGTGCGCTGCTCCGGCGTGCTCTTCATGGGCTTTGCGGCGCAGGCGCTGTGGCATGCGACACCCGGCCTGCTCGGCTGGCGCAAGGCCTGAGCATTTCTCATCTTTGTTCCACCCCCGCCATACCAATCTGGCGGATGGGGCCTTATATCGTGCTTCGATCAGATGTCTGCCGAAAGGATGCCTCGCATGTCTTCCCACGCCGCCGTCAACCCCGCGCTCGTCGAATGGACCGGGCATCAGGGCCTGCCACGCTTCGACGCGGTGAAGGACGCCGATTTCGCGCCTGCATTTGACGCAGCACTTGCCTCCCATGAGACGGAGATCGAAGCGATCGCCAATAACGGCGATGCGCCGACCTTTGCCAACACCGTCACCGCGCTCGAAATTGCCGGCGATGCGTTGTCGCGGGTTTCCGCGCTGTTCTGGAACAAGGCTGGCGCGCATACGAATGAGGTGATCCAGACGCTGGAGCGCCAGATCGCACCGAAGATATCGCGGCATTATTCGAAGATCGGTATGAATGCAGCGCTTTTCGCCCGCATCGACGCGCTATGGGAAGGGCGCGACGGTCTCGGCCTGACGCTGGAAGAGACCCGCGTGCTGGAGCGGCATTGGAAGGGTTTCGTCAAGTCGGGCGCCAAGCTGCCGAAGACCGAGCAGGAACGGCTTGCGACGATCAACGAGACGCTGGCGGGCCTCGGCGCGCAGTTCGGGCAGAATGTCCTTGGCGACGAAAAGAGCTGGGCGCTGATCCTTTCCGAAGAAGCAGACCTTGCCGGCCTTCCCGATTATCTTAAGGACGCGATGGCGGCTGCGGCGCGGGAGCGGGGCGAAGAGGGCAAATATGCCGTCACCCTGTCGCGTTCGATCATCGAACCGTTCCTGACGGCTTCCGAGCGTCGCGATCTGCGCGAACAGGCCTTCAAGGCCTGGGTGGCGCGCGGCGCGAATGGTGGCGAGACCGACAATCGCGCGATCATCCGCGAGACGCTAGCGCTGAGGGCCGAGAAGGCCAAGCTGCTCGGCTACGCCAATTTTGCCGAACTTAAGCTCGACAATACCATGGCGAAGACGCCGGAGGCGGTGAACCAGCTGCTGAAGGCGGTCTGGGCGAAGGCCGCGGCGCGCGCCGGGGAGGAAGAGGCCGATATTGCCGCGCTGATTTCGCAGGAGGGCCGCAATCACGAGGTCATGCCCTGGGACTGGCGGCATTATGCCGAGAAGATCCGGACGCAGAAGTTCAATTTTTCCGAGGCGGAGCTGAAGCCCTATCTGCAGCTCGAAAAGATCATCGCCGCCTGCTTCGATGTTGCCGGACGCCTGTTCGGCATCCGCGCCGTCGAGCAGAAGGGCGTTCCTGCCTATCACCCCGATGTCCGCGTCTTCGAGATTCGCGATCGGTCGGACAGGCTGGTAGCGCTGTTCCTCGGCGATTATTTCGCTCGTAGCTCGAAGCGTTCCGGCGCCTGGATGAGCTCGTTCCAGTCGCAGCATAAATTGCGGCTGCCGAACGGTAATGTCGGCGAGCTGCCGATCATCTATAACGTCTGCAATTTCGCCAAGCCGGCGGAAGGCAAGCCGGCGCTGCTGTCGCTCGATGACGCCCGCACGCTGTTCCACGAATTCGGCCATGCGCTGCACGGCATGCTCTCCAACGTCACCTATCCCTCGGTTGCCGGCACCGGCGTGTCGCGCGATTTCGTCGAGTTGCCGTCGCAGCTCTACGAACATTGGCTGACCGTGCCGGCGATCCTCAAGCAATATGCCGTACATTACGAAACCGGCGCGCCGATCCCGCAGGCGCTGCTCGACAAGGTTCTCGCCGCCCGCACCTTCAATGCCGGCTTCAACACGGTGGAATTCACCTCGTCGGCACTGGTCGACATGGCCTTCCACACGCGTAGCGCCGTCGAAGACCCGATGGCGGTGCAGGCCGAGGTGCTCTCGGAGATCGGCATGCCGAAATCGATCGTCATGCGCCACGCCACGCCGCACTTCCAGCACGTCTTCGCCGGCGACGGCTATTCGGCCGGCTATTATTCCTACATGTGGTCGGAGGTGTTGGATGCCGACGCCTTCTCCGCCTTCGAGGAAACCGGCGACGCTTTCAATGCGGAGCTGGCCGGGAAACTGAAAGCCAACATCTACTCCGTCGGCGGCTCGATCGACCCGGAAGACGCCTACAAGGCCTTCCGCGGCAAGCTGCCGAGCCCGGATGCGATGTTGAAGAAGAAGGGTTTGGCGGCCTGATTTTACCGTCGGGCATGAGAGCGTGAGCGGCGAAATCTACGTACTGAAGACGCGAGAAAGCACGCTTGCCGCTGCTTTCTCGCGTCCCCCCTTTCGCAAACGCGAAAAAAAGGGTATGAGCGCGCCAAACGTAATTGGCGTGTTTATTTTATATCGCGCCTCAGCCCCAGAGATATAAGATTATGGCACTTCGCAACATCGCGATCATCGCGCACGTTGACCATGGGAAAACCACCCTCGTTGACGAGCTTCTGAAGCAGTCCGGTTCCTTCCGCGAGAACCAGCGCACCGTTGAGCGCATGATGGATTCCAACGATCTGGAAAAAGAGCGTGGCATCACCATTCTCGCCAAGGCGACCTCCGTCGTCTGGAAGGGCGTTCGCATCAACATCGTCGACACGCCCGGCCACGCCGACTTCGGCGGTGAAGTCGAGCGCATCCTGTCGATGGTCGATGGCGCCATCGTGCTGGTCGACTCCTCGGAAGGCCCGATGCCGCAGACCAAGTTCGTGGTCGGCAAGGCGCTGAAGGTTGGTCTTCGTCCGATCGTCGCGATCAACAAGATCGACCGCCCCGATGCGCGCCATGAGGAAGTCATCAACGAAGTCTTCGATCTCTTCGCAGCGCTGGACGCCACCGACGAGCAGCTCGATTTCCCGATCCTTTACGGCTCTGGCCGCGCCGGCTGGATGAACTATTCACCGGATGGCCCGGTTGAGGATGGCCTTGGCCCGCTTCTCGATCTCGTGCTGAAGCATGTGCCGGAGCCGAGTGTCGGCGAAGAAGACGGCGCATTCCGCATGATCGGCACGCTTCTCGAAGCCAACCCTTTCCTCGGCCGCCTCATCACTGGCCGTATTCATTCCGGCTCGATCAAGCCGAACCAGGCCGTCAAGGTTCTGGGCCAGGACGGCAAGCTGATCGAAACCGGCCGCATTTCCAAGATCCTCGCCTTCCGTGGCATCGAGCGCACGCCTATCGAGGAAGCCCATGCAGGCGATATCGTCGCCATCGCCGGCCTGTCCAAGGGCACGGTCGCCGACACGTTCTGCGATCCGTCCGTCACCGAGGCGCTGCACGCCCAGCCGATCGATCCGCCGACCGTTACCATGTCCTTTATCGTTAACGACAGCCCGCTCGCTGGCACCGAAGGCGACAAGGTTACCTCGCGCGTCATCCGCGACCGCCTGTTCAAGGAAGCCGAAGGCAATGTCGCGCTGAAGATCGAAGAAGCCGAAGGCAAGGATTCGTTCTACGTTTCCGGCCGTGGCGAATTGCAACTCGCCGTTCTGATCGAAACCATGCGCCGTGAAGGCTTCGAACTTGCCGTGTCGCGTCCGCGCGTCGTCATGCACAAGGACGAAGCCACCGGCCAGATGCTGGAGCCGATCGAAGAAGTCGTCATCGACGTCGATGAGGAGCATTCCGGTGTCGTCGTGCAGAAGATGTCGGAGCGCAAGGCCGAAATGGTCGAGCTTCGTCCGTCCGGCGGCAATCGCCTGCGCCTGAAATTCTTCGCGCCGACCCGCGGTCTCATCGGCTATCAGTCGGAACTGCTGACGGATACGCGCGGCACTGCCATCATGAACCGTCTGTTCCATGATTATCAGCCCTTCAAGGGCGCGATCGGCGGCCGCACCAACGGCGTCCTGCTCGCCAACGCCTCCGGCGAAGCCGTTGCCTACGCGATGTTCAACCTGGAAGACCGCGGTCCGATGATCATCGAACCGGGTGAAAAGGTCTATGCCGGCATGATCATCGGCATTCATACCCGCGACAACGACCTCGAAGTCAACGTGCTCAAGGGCAAGCAGCTGACCAACATCCGCGCCGCCGGCAAGGATGAAGCCGTCAAGCTGACCCCGCCGATCCGCATGACGCTCGACCGCGCGCTGTCCTGGATTCAGGAGGACGAGCTGATGGAAGTCACGCCGAAGTCGATTCGCCTGCGCAAGATGTACCTCGACCCGAACGAGCGCAAGCGCTTCGAAAAGGCCCGTTCCGCCTAACGGCACAGCCTGTATCGCTTCGAACCAATCGACCCCGGCCATTGTGCCGGGGTTTTATTTTGTGTGTTCGATTTTTGAGCCCTTGTGGCAAAGGTTAAAAAGGCGTTAATTTTCATCAGTCGTCCACGGATAAAGGCTGTGGGCAAGTCGGCCATCTTCGTAAATGAGGATGGTTAATTTGGGCTGGCGAGACCAGAGTAAACGTTATGAAGACGTTGTCGATCGATGTTCGGCGGGCTGAACCGCATGATGCCCGAGCCATATCGGAGGTGCACCGCCAGTCGTGGCAGTACACCTATTCCGGCATCATTCCGCATCGTGCGCTCAGCCAGATGATCGAGCGCCGCGGCGAAAGCTGGTGGCGCAAGGCGACCAGCGGCCCGGCAACGCTCCTGGTTCTCGATGTCGCCGGTGAGATTGCCGGCTATGCCACACTCGGCCTCAACCGCGCCCGCGCGCTGCCGCAGGAAGGCGAGATCTACGAGCTCTATCTTCGTCCGGAGTATCAGGGCATCGGTCTCGGCCGGCTGCTGTTCGGCGAGGCACGCCGCCTGTTGAAGTCGCTCGGCTGCAAGGGGCTGGTCGTCTGGTGCCTTGAGGAAAACGAGAATGCCGACCGCTTCTATCGCGGCCAGGGCGGCGCCGATTTCTGCGAGGGTATCGAGACCTTCGACCACAAGCAGATCAAGAAGATCGGCTTCATCTGGCCTTGAGAATGCCTCGCGGTGCCGGTTGCGGTCCCCGATTAAAATCCCGCACCGTCCCAATGCCTTGTTGCCTTGCGGCATGATTCCGATTATCTGGCTTGCGGCAACCATCATTATTTAGGGGAGCAGCATGCGCATCGACGCAATTTCCATTGGCAAGAACCCGCCCGAAGACGTCAACGTTATCGTTGAAGTTCCGGTCGGCGGTCATCCGATCAAGTATGAAATGGACAAGGAGGCCGGCACGCTGGTCGTCGACCGTTTCCTCTATACGCCGATGACCTATCCGGGCAATTACGGCTTCGTGCCTCACACGCTTTCCGAAGACGGCGACCCGATCGACGTGCTGATCGCCAGCACCCGCCCGCTGGTGCCGGGCTGCGTCATCAATGTCCGCCCGATCGGCGTGCTGAAGATGGAAGACAATTCCGGCAAGGACGAAAAGATCATTGCCGTTCCCTCGCCGAAGCTGACGCTGCGCTACGAGAAGGTCAAGGAACATACCGACCTGCCGGAGATCACGCTGAAGCAGATCGAGCATTTCTTCGCGCACTACAAGGATCTGGAGCCCGGCAAGTGGGTGAAGATCTATGGCTGGGGCGGCTCCAAGGAGGCTGCTGAGCTTATTCTTGAAGCCATCGAGCGCGCTAAGAAGGCGAAGGCCTGATCAGTCCTTCACCATAGCCTTCAGCCTGCCTATCAAATCCTCCGGGTCGCCGTCGATCCGGAGGATTTTTTTACGCGCGGTGTCGCCGGAGATCAGGCTGAGGGAGGATTTGGGGACACGGAGGCTCTTGGCCAGCAGCGCGATCAGCGCCTTGTTGGCCTTGCCCTTTTCCGGCACGGCGGTAACGCGGGCCTTCAGATAGGCCTCGCCGTCGGCGCTGGTCTCGATCCCATCGACCGCGTCACGCCCGCCATTGGGCGTGAGCCGGACCGATAGTCTCACATGATCGGCAAAAGCCTGCCAGGCGTCGCTCACCGGACGAAGAGCGGGTACAGCGAATTCCACATCAGCGAGCGGACGAAGAAGATGATCAGCAGCAGGATGATCGGCGAGATGTCGATGCCGCCGAGATCGGGCAGCACGCGGCGGATCGGGCGCAGCACCGGTTCGGTGACCGCATAGAGGAAGCTTCCGACCGAATTGACGAACTGATTGCTCGAATTGATGACGTTGAAAGCATAGAGCCAAGAGAAGATGGCGCTGGCGATCAGCACCCAGGTATAAAGATTCAAAGCCAGATCAATGGTTTGAAATAAGGCGAGCATGTCCGTCTCCATTTCGCGGTTCCACAAACTATAGTTTGCGCTATTGAGTGTCAACCGTGCTTACGTGTTGAATTCATTGGACAAATTTCTAAAACGCATGCCCGGCGCTAAAGAACTGTTTGCGTGAGAAATATCTGCCCGCAAAACGTGTATATGGCTGTGATTTCCTGATTGTGCATACCACTCGGGAGTTAACAGATGACCGTAATTGTTTCGCATGTAGTAGAAGATGCGGGCGCTTCCAAGGAGGGTTTATGAGTTTGGGGGACATTCGATGGTGAAGTTTTCGACCGCGTATGGCCGACAGTTGCTTGCTGCAAACATGGCGCTGTCTCAATGAACTCGGCAGATGGCTCGCGAAAAGAGTTCGTTCCCTGAATTTTTTCCGTGTCGGTACAGTTTTGAAGTTCAAAGGAAATGTCTGCCGGCGAGTTTTTCGTGTTCTGATATCTGCCGATGGCTACGCCGCAAACGCTTGGAAGTGCCCATCGATCCGGCCATCTTGAACCCTACAAGCGGAAATGCCGGTCGTGTCGATCCTCTTGGCGTCGATCCTGTGATCTGCCCTTTGCCTTCGCGCGCTTCCGGCGATTAGCGGCACCGATACGCTCACTCTTGATCTGGCTCTCTTCATGGCCGCGCGACATAACCGCAAGGCCAACGATAAGTTTGGTCCAGTCGCCGTTGAGGATATCGTTGTAAAAGTCCCATGTAATTGGGCGTGCCGAAGGCCCACGATGAGGTTGGTGGGAGGCCAATTCGAAGGCCTGCGGCGTGCAAGCCAAAGCGCTCGAGATACTCAGGAGCAGCGATGAGTCGCTCGACGCAAACGTTCTAAGCCAAATATCAGCGATACCGGCAAATTCGTATTATGCAACATCTGCAACCGGATCGGAAATCGCTATCAATCCGAAGTTGTTTTTGCCGTCCGCTTTGACTGCATATAAAGCTCTATCTGCTTCAGCGAAGATGTCTTTAGCTGGAATTCCCGGCAGGATCATCGCAGCGCCAACGGAGGCGCTTACCTTGAGTTTGTTCGGAGAAGATCCGACCCACCACTCCAACTTGTCTACGACGCGTTTGCAGATGTCTTCGAGGCTTTTCACCGATCCACAGTCGTGGATGATCGCAAACTCGTCGCCCCCAAGGCGAGCAATCAAAGTGGCATCTGGCGCAGCCTCCGAAATTCGCCGGCCAGCGTCTCTTAAACACTCATCCCCGGCTTGGTGTCCGAGCTTGTCGTTGACAGCCTTGAAGCTATCCAGATCTACGAGTAAAAGCGCTTTCTGTCCGGATGGACCAGCAGTCACAACCTCGTCAAGCGTAGTCTCAAACTTCGTTCGAGACGCAAGCCCCGTGACGGCGTCGGTTTCCGCCAAGCGGCGAACGTGCTCGAATAACGTCTTTTCGGCAGTTATATCCTGCTTCATTCCGAACAAGCGTACCGGTTCGCCGTTATTTCTTTCGACGATCGCGGTAATTCTTATCCATCGACGGTTGCCTTTAGCGGTAATAATCTCGGCGTCGAGCGTAAAACCCTCGCCATCTTTAATCGCCGCACTGCGAACTTCGGCCAGCTTTCTACGAGATTCGGGCGAATAGAGCGCGACAGTAGCGTCCCTCACCAGCGGCAATTGCGGTTCCAAGTCAAACAATTCGTAGACGGTGTCAGTCCATGTAAGCGTCTCGTCGGGCAGGGTGCATTCCCAAATGCCGACGCGAGCCGCCTTGAATGATTTGTCAAACAGTTCCTGAAGCCGAGTGAACTGCTCGGAATTCGGGGGAGTATACGGAAGAGGTCCATTGGCGTCCAACTTCATTGCATCGAGAGGTGTTGCGCAATGATATTGCAAACTGTTCGGCATAAACCATTTCCTACATCCCGATTTCATATCGGCGTTTAGCTCGTTGTAGCATGCAGCGAAAACATTTCATTTTTGTTTCGCTGAGCGTCTTGTCGCCACCCAGGAACTCACGCTCAGAATGTATTTCGGAGGAAAGTTGCAGTAACAGGTGACTTCTGCAAGGGCAGAACTGTGTAGACCGAACCAGTCCTACGATGAAGAGACATGAGGGAGGCCGCTAAGGACCTATAGCCTTCAAGGTCATTACTCTAAACTCTTCGCTCGCCCTTTTGGCCAACGGCTGTATCCGGGAAACACGTTCAACGGTTTCGGGCAAGGCAATGGCACGTCGCATTTAAAGGGTTTTATACGCAGATGCGTGAGCTATCACTGGACACAAGCGCCATCGAAAAGCGCTACCAGAACGACGTGGACACCTATTTCAAGCGAATGGAAACCGCCAAGAAGCTGGTTCCGGCCATGGCGCAGAAGGTCGATGAGCTGACCGCCCTTGCCCGGACTGCTGCTGCGTAATCACTTCCGGCACTGAATCGAAGGCGCGTCAGTTCACGGCGCGCCTCTTTGTCTTGCATGACGGTTTCGGCAATGTACGGCATGTCTGCCGCCCGATCGCCAAGGCACTCACTTCGATATCGCTCGATCTCCCGGTGTAGCCTTTCGTTCAGAAACACCACGCGGGCATGACCGCCCTTGGTGATCTCGGCTCTGAGCCGCAATTGCTCGCACACCTTGCTATCGGCTTCAATGACATCGTGGTTTGGCGGTCTGACCACTGAAGTTTCATCCGGCTACGATTGGAGCCTCTGGTGACGGATGTCCGCGAGGTTTTATGTCCTTGGCATTCTATGGCAGCGATGATCGTAACGTTCCAATGAAGGTTTTCGCGTTTTCTACCATCAGGTTCAGCTGTCCATGGAAATCCGTATCGGCGTTACAGCTATCGAAATAGCAGCCGGACAGCAGGATCTTCTCTCCAAGCGGAAAGTCAGCATCCGTCGGAAGCGCAACCTTCACCAATTGACCACGCTCGCGCACCTTGGTTGGAAGCTGGAACTCCGGCGGCAGGGCGTCGGTCAGCGGCAGCAGGCTTTCGATCGTGCCGACGGTCCAGCGGGAAGAGGTCTTGATCTTTACCCGCTCGCCTGCCTTGATGGTGAATTCATAGCTAGCGGGTAGATAGGCGAAAACATAGTTTGGCCCAGTGAATATCTCTGTGATCGTGCTTTTGTCCGAGTTCAGTACCGACCCCGCCGGCTCGACCTTGCTGCCAACAAAGCCGCCGACCGGCGCATGAAGAACACCGTCCGCATAGGACTTGCGGAACTGCTCGTAGGATGCCGTCACATCGCGAAGCGCATCCTGTTGCGAGGCGATCTGCTTTGCCAGCGAGGCCTGCTCCGCGCGCAGCGACAGAAGCTTGTCCGCCGTGGTGAGATTGGTGCTGGTCATGTCGGTCAATGTCTTGTCCGGCACGATCCCGTTGGCATTGGCTCTGGATATCCGATCGAGAGACGTCTTCACCTGCTTCGCAGCGGCCTCGGCGGTCGGCAGGAGGGCTTCGACTGCCGATTGCCGCGCCTCGATCTCAGCCAGACTGTTGCTGAGCTTGGCCTTTTCCACAGCGAGACTGGCAAGAGATGCAGAGACGGAGGTCGACTCGACGACGGCGATCTTCTGCCCCGCCGTAACATGGTCGCCGGGGCGCACGAATACGTCGCGGATCCGCGTTTCGGAAAAAGGCGAGGCAATGGCGACGCGATCCCGCGCCACCACGCCGTCGACGTCGAGCAGCACGATGCTGCCCGACAGGAGATGCCCGGTGGCAATGCCGCCGCCGACCAGCCCGAAAATGACCAACAGAAAGTTCCGCAGTCGCCGCCAGCGCAGATGACTTACTCTCAGATCGTCACTCATGGTCGTGGAATGTCTTCGCGTTCATGCGGCTGCTCGTGGCAATTCGTGCTGGAG
>DASWOH010000098.1:0-59824 GCA_036398815.1 Rhizobium sp.
GCCAGGAAATTGCCCTGCAAGGCGGCGACGGCGTCGCCCGTGTGCGCGTCGAGATCGAATGGGCCGCCGAGGGCATGGATAGCGCCGCACTCGTGATGTCGGTCGGCGGCAAGCGATCCGAGGTACGCATCGCACAGGGCGAAACGCATACGCTGGTGGAATGCCGGATCGACAACCCGGAAGTCTGGTGGCCGCACGGGCTTGGCGACCAGCCGCTCTACGATCTCGACCTCCAGCTTCTGGGGTCCGACGGTGCCGTGCTGGGTCGCTGGCAGCGGCGCGTCGGCTTCCGTTCGGTGCGGCTCGACACGACACCCGATGAGATCGGCTCCGCCTTCACCCTCGTCGTCAACGACGTCCCGGTCTTTGCCCGTGGCGCCAACTGGATCCCGGACGACTGCTTCCTGCCGCGCGTGACGCGGGAACGCTATCGCGAGCGGATTGCCCAGGCCCGCGACGCCAATATGAATATCCTGCGCGTCTGGGGCGGCGGTATCTACGAGACCGATGCCTTCTACGAGGAATGCGATGCCGCCGGCATCATGGTCTGGCAGGATTTCCTCTTCGCCTGCGCCGCCTATCCCGAGGAGGAGCCGGTCTATAGCGAGATCGAGGCGGAAGCGCGCGAGGCGATCACCCGGCTGATGCCCTACGCCTCTCTGGTGCTCTGGAACGGCAACAACGAGAATATCTGGGGCTATTTCGACTGGGGCTGGCAGGATGTACTTGCCAATCGTCCCTGGGGCGCCGGCTACTATCTCGACCTTTTGCCGAAACTCGTCGCCGAGATCGATCCGACGCGGCCCTATTGGCCCGGCAGCCCCTATTCCGGCTCGATGGATATCGCGCCGAATGCCGATGAGCATGGCTGCAAGCACATCTGGGATGTCTGGAACGAGGTGGGTTACGAGACCTACCGCAATTATATCCCGCGTTTCTGCTCCGAATTCGGCTGGCAGGCGCCGCCGACCTATGGGACGCTTGCCTCATCCGTGCGGGAGAAAAATCGCGCGCCTGCTTCGCCCGGCGTTCTGCATCACCAAAAGGCGACCACCGGCAACGACAAGCTGCTCAAGGGATTGGAAGGCTGGTTCCCCGCGCCGGAAAACTTCGATGACTGGCTCTTCGTCACGCAGCTCAACCAGGCCCGCGCCATCAGCTTCGGCGTCGACCACATGCGCTCGCATCGCCCCACCTGCATGGGCGCGATCGTCTGGCAGCTCAACGATTGCTGGCCGGTGACCTCCTGGGCGGCAGTCGACGGCGGCGGACGGAAAAAGCCGCTCTGGTATGCGCTGCGCAACAGCTACGCCCCGCATCTCCTCACCATCCAGCCGCGCGGCGATGGTCTCGCCGCCATCGCCGTCAACGATGCCACCTTGTTCTGGCGCGTGCCCTTCACCGTCGAGCGTTTCGACTTCAATGGCACGCTTCTCGCCCGCCATTCCGTCTGGCGCATCCTCTGCGACCGCTTCGAAAATGCCGAGATATCGATCCCCAGGGACGTGGCGACGCCCGGCGATCCGCAGCGGGAATTTTTGCGCGCCCGGCTTGGCGATTCAGAAGCCTGGTGGTTCTCCGAGAAGGACATGAAGCTGCAATATCCGCAGCCGCGCTTCGAAATAGAGGCCGCGCAAACCGCAGATGGCGTCGCCGTCACGGTTACGGCGCAGACCTTCCTGCGCGATCTCTGCCTGTTTGCCGACCGGATCAGCCCGAATGCAGAAGTCGACGACATGCTGGTCAATCTGATGCCAGGCGAGAGCAGGACTTTCCGCATCAAGGGCCTGTCGAAGGAGGCTTGGGATGACGCCGATCTTTCCTCTGTCGTACGAACGGCCAATCAGGTCGCGAGCACGATTCACCATCGGTGAGACGGAAGCGTCGTCACAAAAGATTGCGATCCGGGAGGGCAAATTGCCTCCTATGATCGCGCGGCTCCTTGTGATCTAGTGCACCGACCCGACCCATGAATCAGCGAGACACCGACTATGCCTTCGGAATCCAATCGCAGCTTTCAGACGCCCCGGCGCGAAGAACTCGGTCTTTCCACGCTTACCAATAGCGCCGGCCTATCCGCATCGGTGCTGCCGAACGGCACGCTGTTTGCCATCGATTTTGCCGACCAGCAGGGCGGCGTCATGATCAACCAGGTGCTGGGATCGCCTGTCTATGGCGGCATCGGGCGGCTTTATCTGCGTATCGGCGGCTCACAGCCGGAGGTCGTGGAAATCGTCGGCCCAAAGGCCGCGGTACGCTTCGGCCATGACGAGACGAGTTTTTGCTGGAATGGCGAAACCTCGGGTATCCGGCATACGGTGCAGCTACAGCTCCATCCCGGCGACACCGCCTGGTTCTGGCGGGTTTCCCTTGAGAATACGACGAGCAAGGCAGTTCCGGCCGATATCGTGCTGATCCAGGATGTCGGCATCGGCGACCGTGGTTTCCTGATGAACAGCGAGGCCTATGCCTCGCAATATATCGATCATCACATCGCCGCTCATCCCGCCTTCGGTCCGGTTGTGATGAACCGGCAAAACCTCAAGCAGGGCGGCGGGCGCAACCCGTGGCTGGCGCAGGGTTGCATCGATGGCGCGGCCGCCTATGCCACGGACGCAATCCAGCTGATGGTGCCCGCCCCAAGCGGCGATGCCCCCATGGTGCCGGGTTTCGGCGAAGGCCTGCCGAGCACGCGCCGGCAGCACGAGGTCGCCTGCCCGGCGATCCAGTCGAAGCCGCTAACGCTCGCACCGAAGACAACTGCGACCACGACCTTCTTCGGCCTGTTCGTTGTCGATCATCCCCTGGCCTCCAGCGATACAGACCTTACACGTCTTGATGCCTTGCCGCAGGCCCTCGGCCAGCTGACGGCAACGGATATTGCCTCGAAGACGCCGGTTCGCAGCCTGGTGCAGGACGCACCGCTGTTCGAGATCGAACCATTGGATGACGCGACCATCGACAGGCTTTATCCCGAGCGGATGCTGGAAGAGCGGATCGACGGCCAGCTCTATTCCTTCTTCGTGCCGGAGGGATCGCTGAACCGTCATATCGTACTGCGCGAGAAGGAGCGCTTCGTGGCACGCCGTCATGGCGCCATCGTCCGCAGCGGCCAGAACATGCTGCTTGATGACCAGACTTTGGGCGCAACCTGCTGGATGCAGGGCATCTTCGCGGCGCAGCTCACCATCGGCAACACCTCCTTTCACAAGCTGTTCTCGATCTCCCGCGATCCCTATAATTTGACGCGGGCAAGCGGGTTGCGCATCCTCGTGAATCTCGGCGAAGGCTGGCGCCTACTTGGCGTGCCCGCCGCTTTCGACATGGGCCTCAGCGATGTCAGATGGATCTACACGCTTGCCGGCCGCACCATTACCGTGACAGCGGCAGCCTCCGGTGACGATCCCGCCATGCAGTGGAACGTTTCGGTCGAAGGCAAGGCCTGCCGCTTCCTGGTGTTCGGCCATATCGTTCTCGGCGAGCGCGACTATGAAGCCGTCGCCAACATCGAAATCAAGGCTGCTGCCAAGCAGATATCGTTCCGTCCGCAATCCTCCTGGCTTTGGGATCGCTACCCGCAAGCCGCCTATCATCTCGTCACCTCGACGCCGGATGCTTTCGAGGCGATCGGCGGCGACGAGCTTCTCTATAGCGACGGCATTTCACGCAACGGTCCGTTCATCGCGCTGAAGTCGCGTCCCACTCAAGGCTTCAGCTTTGCCGTCACCGGATCGATGACCGACACGGCGGCGGGTGAAGCCCTTGCCGCACGTTACAAGGCAGGCGTCAGCGCTGAGGATATGCTTGCGCCGGCGCAGCGCTTCTGGAGCCATGTGACACGCGGCTTGCGCATCGAGGGCAGCGGACCGGATATCACCGAGCAGGCCGTCATGTTGCCCTGGCTGGCGCATGACGCCATCATCCATCTGAGCGTGCCGCACGGCCTCGAGCAATATACCGGGGCTGCCTGGGGAACCCGCGACGTCTGCCAGGGACCGGTGGAATTCCTGCTTGCCTATGAGCACGACGCCGAGGTGAAGCAAGTTCTGAGTACCGTCTTTTCCGAGCAATATCGGGACCGGGGCGACTGGCCGCAATGGTTCATGCTGGAGCCCTATGCCAATATCCGCGCCGGCGAGAGCCATGGCGATATCGTCGTCTGGCCGCTGAAGGCGCTCTGCGACTATATCGAGGCGACGGGCGATATCACTTTTCTCGCCGAAACCGTTCCCTGGCGAGCCGATGACACCATGCAGCGGACGGAAGAGACGGCGACGATCTCCGACCATGTCGAAAAGCTGCTCGACACCGTCCGCAGCCGGTTCGTGCCCGGCACCAGCCTCATCCGCTATGGCGAAGGCGACTGGAACGACAGCTTGCAGCCGGCCGAT
Organism: Rhizobium sp.; assembly: GCA_036398815.1. Classification (GTDB taxonomy): domain Bacteria; phylum Pseudomonadota; class Alphaproteobacteria; order Rhizobiales; family Rhizobiaceae; genus Rhizobium. The sequence continues at coordinate 4,392 of DASWOH010000098.1, forward strand.
CCGCATCTGCGCGACTGGATGGTCAGCAGCTGGACCGTCTCTCTGCTCTACGAACAGCTCGTGCGCTATGCCGCGATCCTGACGCTCGCGAGCCGGGACGAAGAAGCACAGTCGCTGAAGGAAACGGCCGCCTCCATGCGCAGCGATTTCAATCGCCTGCTGATGCGCGACGGCATCGTCGCCGGCTACGGCGTCTTCGATCCGAGCCATGACGGCGTCGAGCTGCTGCTACACCCGGCCGACACCCGCACCGGCCTGCATTTTTCGCTGATCGCGATGACGCAGCCGATGCTGGGCGGCCTGTTCACGGTTGAACAGCGGCATGACCATATGAAGCTGATCGGCGAGAACCTGCTCTTCCCGGATGGCGTCAGGCTGATGGAAAAGCCGGCCACCTATGCCGGCGGGCCGGAGACGCTGTTCCGCCGCGCCGAATCCTCATCCTTCTTCGGGCGCGAGATCGGGCTGATGTATGTGCATGCGCATCTGCGTTACTGCGAGGCGCTGGCCCTGGATAACGATGCCGAAGGCGTTTGGAGCGCGCTGGCACTCGCCAACCCGATTTCGGTCAGCGGCCGGCTTGAGCATGCGTCGCTGCGTCAGCGCAACACCTATTTCAGCAGCAGCGACGCCGCCTTCGACGATCGCTATCATGCAGCAGCCGATTGGGATCGCGTCAAGGCGGGCGATATCGCCATCGACGGCGGCTGGCGCATCTATTCGAGCGGCCCCGGCCTCTACACGAAGAGCCTGATCGGCAACGTTTTCGGCTTCAAGCGGCATTTCGGCCAGCGTGTCCATAAGCCGCTGTTGCCGGCATCGGTTACCGTTTCCAAGGTCGAGCTGGACTTCAAGGCATAGTCATAAAAGGGGCCGCGTGTAGCGGCCCCTCTCCAGATTTTGCAATTAAGCGGCTTCGTCCCAGACCGGCGCGAGACCGTCGGGGCTGACGATCCGCCCCTTGGGCTCGGCAAGCGCATGGATCGCCGCCATTTCTTCCGCCGTCAGCTCGAAATCGAAGATCGTGGCATTTTCCTGGGCGCGGGCTTCGGAAACGGTCTTCGACAGCACGACCAGCCCCTGCTGCACGATCCAGCGCAGGACGATCTGCGCGATGGACTTGCCATGCCGGCCGGCAATCGCCTTCAACACTGGATCGCTCAGCACCTTGCCATCCGCCATGGCGTAGTAGGCGGTGACGGAAATGCCGAGGCTCCTGGCCGTGTCGATCACCTGTGACTGGTCGAGATAGGGGTGATACTCGACCTGATTGGTGACGAGCGGCAGCTCGCTGAGCTTTGCCGCCTCCGTCATCAGCGCCCGGTTGAAATTCGAGACGCCGATGTGGCGCACCTTGCCGGCCTTGGCCACCTCGTTCAAGGCGCCGATCTGCTCGGCAAGCGGCACAGCATCGTTCGGCCAATGAAGGAGGAGCAGATCGACATAGTCGGTCTTCAGCTTCTTCAGGCTTTCATCGACCGAAGTGACGAAAGCCGCGTGCTTATAGTGCTCTACCCAGACCTTTGTGGTCAGGAAGAGATCGGCACGGGCAAGGCCGGAGCGCTGGATACCCTCACCGACCTCGGCCTCATTGCCGTAGATCTGAGCGGTATCGACATGCCGGTAGCCGTTGTTCAGCACATGCGACACCATGCGTTCGGTATCGGGGCCTGGTATGCGGAAGGTGCCGAAGCCGAGAGCCGGGATCGACGCGCCATTGGCGTTGACGAGATGCATGGGATTTCCCTTCGATTGCAAAATGATCAGGCGGCGCGGGAAACGGTTTGCGCGACAGGGGCCGAGCGGCGGTCGAGGGCGCCGCTCCAAAGGGTAAGAACGAGGGCAGCGACGACCAGGATCGCGCCGACCCAGGGCGTGGCGCCAAGGCCAAGCGAGGATTCCACCACCAGCCCGCCGATCCAGGCGCCGGCGGCAATGCCGAGATTGAAGGCGGCGATGTTGAGCGCCGAGGCGACATCGACGGCTGCGGGGCGTACTTCGCGGGCAAGCTGGACGACATAAAGCTGCAGGCCCGGTACGTTGGCGAAGGACAGAAATCCGAGGGCGGCGAGCGTCGGAATGGCGAGCCAGGGCGAAACGGCCGTGAAGCTGAAAAGCACGAGCACGATCGCCTGGGCGAGGAAGAGCCATGTCAGCGCCTTGACCGGATTGCCATTGGCAAGCCGTCCACCGACGACATTGCCGATGGCGATGGCGATACCGTAGAGCACCAGGATCAGGCTGACAGCGGAGGCGGCAAAGCCGGTCACGTCCTGCAGGATCGAGGCGAGGAAGGTGAAAGCGACGAAGGTGCCTCCATAGCCCAGCGCCGTCATGGCGAAGACGATCAGCAACCGGCCGCTTCCAAGCACGCGAAGCTGTTCGCCGATACCAGCAGCGGGCGCCTTCTTCAGGTTTAACGGCAGCAACAGTGCGATGCCGGCAAAGGCGATGACGCCGAGAACGGCGACAGCGGCGAAAGTTGCGCGCCAGCCGAAGGTCTGACCAATGAGCGTGCCGAGCGGCACGCCGGTAACGATGGCGACCGTCAACCCCATGAACATCATGGCGATCGCAGACGCACGACGGTTTTCCGGCACAAGATCGGCCGCGATGGTCGAGCCGACGGAGAAGAAGACGCCGTGGGCGAAAGCCGAGAGCACCCGGGCGACGAGCAGGAACTCATAGCCGGTGCTCAACGCTGCCATGCCGTTGCCGACTATGAAGAGCGCCATCAGTCCCAGCAACAGCGGCTTGCGCTCGATGGGGCCGGTGAGTGCGGTCAGGATCGGCGCGCCGAAGGTGACGCCGAGCGCGTAGACGCTGACGATGAGGCCGGCAAGCGGCAGGGTGATGTGAAGATCATTCGCGACGGTCGGCAGCAGGCCGACGATGACGAATTCGGTAGTGCCGATCGCGTAAGCCGCGATCGTCAGGGCAAAGAGAGCGAGTGGCATGAGATGACCCGATCGAAAAGGCATCCGGACTCATCCGGTTGCGCTGGTTCTTGTTCGGACAGAATATGGGCTCAAGACATTCGTTCGATAATCACCTATATAAACTCAACACTTGTGAATTGAATTCAAAGTAGAGAGGCGAAGGGTGGATAATCGCGCCGGGGAAATGGATGTCTTCGTCCAAGTGGCCGAGCTTCGCAGCTTCTCGGCGGCCGGGCGGAAATTGCGCCTGTCGCCTTCCGCCGTCAGCAAGCTTGTCACCCGTCTCGAAGATCGGCTCGGAACGCGCCTTCTCGTGCGTACCACCCGCTCGCTGCAATTGACGCCGGAGGGCGAGGTCTATCTCGAACGGGCGCAGGCGATCCTCGCGGATATCCAAGAGGCCGAGCGCCTGGTCGCCGCGGGCGGAGCGGCAGTGCCGCGTGGACGGCTGCGCGTCAGCGCCTCGGTTGCCTTCGGTGTGTGCTATGTGGTGCCGCTCATTCCGGAGTTCCTGGCATTCTACCCGGAAATCGAACTCGACATCTCCCTCAGCGACAGCGTCATCGACATCGTCGGCGAGCGCGCCGATGTCGCCATTCGCGTCGGATCGCTCCGCGACAGCTCACTGAAAGCCCGCAAGCTTCTCGAAAGCCGTCGCGTCATCGTGGCATCCCCGGCCTATATCACCAGCAAAGGCCTGCCGGCGACGCCGGATGATCTCGATCATCACAATTGCCTGACCTTCAACTTCCGGCCGACGGCCGAAGGCTGGTCGTTTCGCGATCCGCACACCGGCTCCGTCTTCGTGAAGACCGTATTCGGCAATCTCCAGGCCAACAACGGGCCGACCGTGCGCAGCCTTTGCCTCGCGGGCGTTGGGCTTGCCCGCGTCGGCCAATTCCATGTCCAGCCGGATCTCGACGCCGGGCGTCTGGTGCCGGTGCTCGAAGACTTCAATCCCGAGGATATCGAGATGATCCACGCCGTCTATGCCGGCCACGACCATCTTGCCGCCCGCATCCGCGCCTTTATCGACTTCCTGGCCTCGCGAATCGCGTAAAACGACCCTGAAATCCTCAAGCCAGAGAGCAAGATTTGGAAACGGCGCTTTACCTCCCGATCAAGAATTTCCTTGAGGCGGCCGGCTATATGGTGAAGGGCGAGATCGGCAATTGTGATCTCGTCGGGCTCAGCGACGGCGAGCCGCCGGTCGTCGTCATCTGCGAGTTGAAGCTGAGTTTCAATCTCGAACTCGTGCTGCAGGCCGTCGACAGGGCTGCGGCCAGCGACGAGGTCTGGATCGCCGCCCGCGTCTCGGCAAAGGGCAAGGGGCGGGAGAGCGACCGCCGCTTTCGCGATCTCTGCCGCCGGCTCGGCTTCGGCATGCTGGCGGTCTCCGATAGCGGCATGGTCGACATCATCGTCAGCCCGGTCGCGTTGATGCCGCGCAAGAACCTCCGCAAGCGTTCGCGTCTTGTCGAGGAACATCGGCGTCGCAAGGGCGATCCCGCGCTCGGCGGCAGCACGCGCTCGCCGATCATGACCGCCTATCGCCAGCAGGCCCTCGCCTGTGCCGCCGCCATTCAGAATGGTCTGCAACGCCCAAAGGATATTCGCGCCAGCGCGCCAAAAGCCGCCCAAATCCTGCAGGATAACGTCTATGGCTGGTTCGAGCGCGTCGATCGCGGAATTTACAGTCTGACCACGCTTGGTGTGGAAGCGTTGGGCCGATGGCCACAGACGGAGACCTCTTGAGCAAGAAGATGGAGAAATTCCGGCGAAACCGAATTAAATTTCGGTAATATTCTTAAATTTTTGCAATAAAAACATGATCAATATTTAATTTGTAAAACAAAATTGGCGGATCATATTAATCATCAGCGCCAATTCCTTTTTATACTTTGCGTTCCTCAGTAAAATCTGGAAGCAGAGGCTCCCGGAAAGAGTTGGCGTCCACCCATTCGACGCCTGGTCCCTGACATGGACCCAAGACGCCATATCGCCAACGATCTCGTAAGGGACTTTTGCCATGTCATCTCTTCTTCGCAAACACCGCACCGCAGCCATCGTCGGAGCCGCCATCATCGTCGGCGCCGGCGCCCTGCCCTTCGCCTTCAACACCCCTGCTGCCGTCGCCTCGGCCGCCGAGCCTAGCGGCATCATAGCGCCCGGCGGCTCCTTCGCGCCGATCGTCGACGCAGACAAGCCGGCCGTCGTCACCGTCACCACGACGATGAAGGCGACCGACACCGGCGCGGATACCAGCAATTCGCCGATGGACGAGCAGTTCCGCCAGTTCTTCGAGAACCAGGGCATTCCCTTCCCGCAGCAACAGGCGCCTCAGCGTCATCAAAGCCAGAGTGCCATGGCGCTCGGCTCCGGCTTCATCATCAGCCCTGATGGCGTCATCGTCACCAACAATCACGTCATTGAAAATGCCACCAACATCAAGGTGACGCTGGATGACGGCACCGAACTGCCCGCCAAGCTCCTCGGCGCCGACGCCAAGTCCGACCTCGCCGTTCTGAAGATCCAGGCACCGAAGCCGCTCGCCACCGTCGCCTGGGGCGATTCCGACAAGCTGAAACTCGGCGACCAGATCCTGGCGATCGGCAACCCCTTCGGCATCGGCACGACGGTCACCGCCGGCATCGTTTCGGCCCGCGGCCGCGACCTGCATAGCGGCCCCTATGACGACTTCATCCAGATCGACGCGCCGATCAACCACGGCAATTCCGGTGGTCCGCTGGTCGACCGCGAGGGGAATGTCGTCGGCATCAACACCGCCATCTATTCGCCGAACGGCGGCAGCGTCGGCGTCGGCTTTGCTATCCCCTCGGATGAGGCCAAGGCGATCGTCGCCAAGCTGGAAAAGAACGGCTCGATCGATCACGGCTATCTCGGTGTCGCCATTCAGCCGGTCACGTCCGATATCGCCAATGCCGTCGGCCTGTCGCAGGCACAAGGCGCCCTGGTCGCCAGTGTTAACGATGAAACGCCGGCCGCCCGCGCCGGCATCAAGACCGGCGACATCGTCACAGCGGTCAATAACGAGGCAGTGAAGACGCCCAAGGATCTGTCCCGCCTCGTCGCCGATCTCTCCCCGGGCGACAAGCGCTCGCTCACCGTCTGGCGCGATGGCAAGAGCATGGACGTCAATGTCACTATTGGTGGCAATGACGACAGCAAGCAGGCCGCCAACGACAGCAGCGATGGAAAGGTCCAGCCCTCCAACCAGCCAAGCATCGGCGTCGGCCTTGCCAACTTGACCCCAGATCTGCGCGAGCAGCTGAACCTGCCCCATAGCGTCCAGGGCGCCGTGGTTGCCAGCGTCAATCCGGACAAGTCGGCCGCTGCCGCCGGTATCCAGGCCGGCGACGTCATCGTCTCGGTCAACGACCAGCCGGTCCATAGTGCCCACGATGTCCAGAGCGCGGTTGCAGAGGCCGGGAAGGCTGGCCGCAAGTCCGTCCTGCTGCTGATCGAACGCGGCGGTGACAAGACCTTCGTGGCCGTACCGTTCTCGGCCGCTTGAACCCCGGGCAAGTCATCGATAGCCCCGCTTCTGGCAACGGAGGCGGGGCTATTTCTATTTTTGGAATAGTCGATGGCGATGGGCGATCATTTCCACAGAAGACATGTTTCCGCCTCACACCTCGATCTTTTTGTCCAAACTCTGCCTTGGTGATGATAAAGAAGGAGGAGGGCGGCGGATATCAACCGCCCGCCGGCAGGCTTGCGTCCAGCCGGGAACATCGACGGCATAAGGGCTTCAGGACTTTGGTCGGGGCTGAGCGGCAGCAGGAGTTGGAGTGACCGATCCATACGACATTCTCGGCGTCGGGCGCGATGCGAGCGACGAGCAGATCAAGGCGGCCTATCGCAAGCGGGCGAAAGGGGCACATCCCGATTCCGGCGGCGATGCCGAGGCCTTCGGGCGGCTACAGAAGGCCTATGAGCTGCTTTTGGACCCCATGCGCCGCAAGGTCTACGACGATACCGGTTACGATGTCGAGCTGACCGACGCCGTCGATCTGCAGGCGCTGGTCGCCATCGAGAAGCTGATTACCGACATGGTTCTGGACGAACGCGAGCCGGGAACCTTCGATCCGGTCGCCCATATGCGCGCCAGTCTTCTGGAAGAAATCCGCAAGGCGAATTTCAGCAAGAGCGAACTGGAACGCCATTCCGATCGCATCCGCCTTCATCTGGACCGCCTGGGCAAACGCCCCGGCAAAGATGTTGTCGGCCATATGCTGCGCGCGCGCATCAAGGCCATCGCCACGGCGATCAACGAAACGGACGCCAAGATCGGCGCCACCGAACGCGCCTGCGATATGCTCGACGGCTATCTCTACGTGATGGACGCGCCGATGCTCGAGGACGAGGACGACACACCGGATCTCGAATGGGATGAGGCGACCGAGGCCCGTTCCGCCGCCCAGTAATCTCGCCAAGTGATATGCCTCCCCCGAAGCCGGAACTTTCGACCGGCAATCGGGTTTTCCTTCCGTATTGTTGTCGAAATCCGACGGCGCCATGCGACCAGCATCGGCCAACGGATCACACAGGGAGGATATCATGATCAACGAAGACGGTTATGTGCCGGCATCCGAGCTGGCGCAGAGAAATGGCGTGCGCTTTCCGAACGAGAGCATCGAATACCGGCAGGCGCGTGACGCGCTGCTCGCCGAGGAGATCGAGCTTCGCCGCCATATCGAGCGCGTCGCGGCGCAACGACGGGCGCTGCCGCCCGGCGGGATCGTAAAGAAGCATTACCGGTTCATCAGCCCCGACGGCCCGATCGACTTCGCCGATCTGTTCGACGACAAGGACAGCCTGCTGATCTATAGCTTCATGTTCGGCCCGGAGCGGACGCGCCCCTGCCCGATGTGCACATGCCTGCTTTCGGCGCTGGAAGGAGAAGTCCTCGACATCGAGCAGCGGATGGCCATCGCCGTCGTGGCGCGGTCGCCGATCGACAGGCTGATGGATTTCAAGAGAGAGCGTGGATGGCGCAACCTGCCGCTCTATTCCGACTCGACCGGAGAATACAGCCGCGACTATCGTGCGCTCGGTCCCACCGGCAGCGACGATGCCGCCGTCAACGTATTTACCCGCAGGGACGGAACGATCCGGCATTTCTGGAGCGAGGAGATGGGTCCGGTGACAGCCGATCCCGGCCAGGACCCGCGCGGCGCCCCGGACCTCATGCCGCTTTGGACCATTCTCGACATGACGCCCGAGGGGCGGGCAAGAGATTGGTATCCGAAGCTCTCCTACGGACGCGCGTGATCTTCGCAAACCTGAGAAGCGGTCATCGTATCGCACTGCCGTCCGCCGGCCGGACCACTCAGCCGGCGGCGGATATGCTCAGGACTGGCTGAGGGGATGACAGCGGCTGATGCGTCGGTTATATACTCCACGCGATTCATGACATGGAGGCTCGTTAGATGAGAAATTTCGGCACCCATAAGCGCTGAACAGCGATGCCGGATGTGGACTGCCATTCTGTCCATTCTTGTCTGATCCTGTCTTCTCCCATGCCCATGGAGGGCATTCATGCTTCGTCGCTTCTTCTCCTATTATGCGCGCTACAAGACGCTGTTTTTCCTTGATTTCGGCTGCGCCGTCGTCGCCGGCCTGCTCGAACTGGGCTTTCCCCTGGCGGTCAAGCTCTTCGTCGATCAGCTATTGCCGGGCCGCGACTGGGGCCTGATCGCCGCGACCACCGCCGTGCTGCTGATGGTCTATGCGTTGTCGACCGGGCTGTCGGCGATTGTCAACTATTGGGGCCATGCGCTCGGCATCTCGATCGAATCCGACATGCGCCGTCAGGCCTTCGAGCACATCCAGAAGCTTTCCTTCCGCTACTTCGACAACAACAAGACCGGCCACCTGATCACCCACGTCACCAAGGATCTCGAGGAAGTGGGCGAAATTGCCCATCACGGTCCCGAGGACATGTTCATCGCCATCATGACCTTCATCGGCGCCTTCCTGCTGATGTTCTCGGTGCATTGGAAGCTGGCGTTGCTGACGACGACCATCGTGCCCTTCATGACCTGGCTGGTCAGCCGCTACGGCGCCAAGATGACCATGAATTCGCGCAGCCTGTTCGGCAAGGTCGGCGACTTCAACACGCGCATGCAGGAAACCGTCGGCGGCATCCGCGTGGTCAAGGCTTTTGCCAACGAAAAATACGAAAGCCAGCTGTTTGCCGGGCATAACGAGGATTACAAGGCCACCAAGCTGGATGGCTATGCCTATATGACGGCAGGCATAGCGCTGAGCTATTTCAGTACGCGCGTGGTGCAGCTCGTCGTCATGATGGCCGGAACCTGGTTCGTCATATCGGGAGAGCTGAGCTATGGCGGCTTCATCAGCTTCCTGCTCCTCATCAACGTCTTCTTCCGCCCGATCGACAAGATTACGTCCGTAATCGAGACCTACCCCAAGGGCATTGCCGGCTTTAAGCGCTTCCTGTCGCTGATCGACACGCAACCAGACCTCGCCGACAGGCCGAATGCGACAGAGGTCAAGCAGCTCAAGGGCAATATTGCCTACAAGGACGTCAGCTTCGGCTATTCGGAGCACGGCACGATCTTCGAGGGCCTGAACCTGACGATCGCGGCCGGCGAAACAGTCGCCTTCGTCGGCGCTTCGGGAACAGGCAAGACGACGATCTGCTCGCTGCTGCCGCGCTTCTACGACGTCACTGGCGGCAGCATCACGATCGACGGCATCGATATCCGCGACATGACACAGGCCTCCCTGCGCAGCCAGATCGGCATCGTGCAGCAGGACGTGTTCCTGTTCGGATCGACCATTCGCGAGAACATCGCCTATGGGCGGCTCGGCGCGACCGATCAGGAAATCATGGAGGCGCTGCGCCGCGCGTCGCTCGATGAATTCGTGTTGTCCCTGCCCGATGGTTTGGACACGCCGACCGGCGAACGCGGCGTGAAGCTGTCGGGCGGGCAGAAGCAGCGTCTCGCCATCGCCCGCATCTTCCTCAAAAACCCGCCGATTCTCATCCTCGACGAGGCGACTTCGGCGCTCGACACGGCCACCGAATACGCCATCCAGCAGGCACTGGCCGACCTGTCGACGGGACGCACGACCCTGGTGGTGGCACACCGGCTTGCCACCATCCGCAACGCCGACCGCATCATCGTCATGGGACCGAACGGCATCGTCGAGCAAGGCACGCACGCCGAATTGCTGGCCCGAGACGGCGCCTATGCCCGGCTGCACAACGCCCAGTTCGGAGCCTTGGTATAAGGGCAGCCTTTCAGAACGAATTGACGATATCGCCGCCGGTCCGCATTTGCTGGACCATCAGGTGTGCGTGATAGTGCATGGCGCACTTGATGGCATAGATTTGCAGGACAACAGGCGAGCGACGGCGCAGAAGCAGTCGCCAGAGGCGTTGCCTATAGACATTGCGCAAGTCTGCCTCCGGCACCCGCCGCATCAATCTTGTGAAGATGCCAACGGCCTCCAAGGCCCACATCACATTGAGGGCGACCAAACGGACAGGATGGCGGCGCAGATGCCGCAGCCGCGTCCGCTCCGGTTGAATGCGGGCATCGATGTAGAGTGCATCCAGCCGGTCGAAATAGGCGGTGGGCTGATGAAGATCGCTGAGCACGGCGAGATAGCCGTCGCGCAGGGTCTCGCGGCTGAGATTGAGCGGAATGACATTGGTGCCATAGGCCGGCGGATCGGCGTGATCGAGCCGCCCCTCCTGCTCCAGGCGCGTATAAAGCGGTGTATTCGGGATAGCGGCCAGCATGCCGATCATGGCATTGACGATCCGCGCATCCTTGATGAAGACGCGCTGAGCCTCGAAGATCGTCGCGTCGTCGCTGTCGAAGCCGAGGATCATGCCGCACCAGACTTCCATGCCGGTCTGCTGGATCGCATGGATCTTATCCAGCATCGTCCCGCCTTTTCTGAGGTTCTGGAGCTTCTTGGTCTCGCGCAACGCCTCTTCGTTCGGCGTCTCGATGCCGACGAAGACGACGCGGATATTGGCGTCGACCATGAGCTGCATCAGTTCGGCGTCGTCGGCGAGATCGATCGAAGCTTCGGTGAGAAAGGTCATCGGATAGTGGTGACGCTCCTGCCAGGCGACGACCTCGCGCAGGACCTCCTTGATCGCCTTCTTGTTGCCGATGAGATTGTCGTCGACGATGAAGGCCGTATCCATCCCCACCGCCAGCAATGCCTCTATTTCGGCGATAATTTGCACGCTGGTCTTGATCCGCGGCTTTCGCCCGAACACGACGATGATATCGCAGAAGTCGCAGGTGAACGGACAGCCCCTAGAGAACTGGATGCTGCCGACCGCATAATCATCCATTTTCAGAAGATCGAAGCGTGGAACAGGAACCGTGCTCATATCCGTCTTGCCGGACTGTTCGTAACGCTCAATGTGGCGCCCTTCCTTCCATTCGAGAAGAAATTGCGGCCAGGTCTCCTCGGCCTCACCAACGAATTTGACGTCGATCAGCCCGTCGAAATAATCCTCCTTCACGGTCACCCACGGCCCACCGACGACGGTGAAGCAATGGCGCTGCTTGAGCTCGGTGAGGATTTCCTTCATCCGGAAACGCTGGACGATCATACCCGTCAGCGCGACGATGTCCGCTCCGGCGCAGAGATCGTAGTCGATCGGCTCGACATTCTCGTCCACCAGCGTGACGGTATGTTCGGCAGGCGTCAGCGCCGCCAGCAGAGGCAGACAGGCAACGGGAAGATTTGCCTTCACATCGAACAGCGGAAGCGCGTGTTCAAGCCCCCAATAGGAGGTTTCGAAACGAGGATTGATAATGACGATATGAGCCATGAATTGCACCGCCCCATGACCTTGAAGACCCTGATCGGCATTTGCGAAGGCTGCATTTCAATGCAGTTACGGAGCCCCAAATCAAACGGGGCACATGTTCGGCACTGTCACGTGGAGCATTAGCAGTCGTAGATGAGCCCAGGATTAAATCCGCTAGAGGCCGCGAAAGGGAGAATTCCGGTATTGGATAGCAAATGCCACTGACGGCGACTTTCGGCCAAAGCACGCTTTAACGTCCCAGACTTCTGCACCGTGCAAGCCGCTGGAGTTGAAGCTCCGGAAATCTGTTTGTAATTCTTGCTTTGCACACCGTATCGGCTCTGCGTCGTAAGGCGGCAGGGGTACGTGGCCATTGCCAAAGAGCGTGCGGGTCATTGAACGAGAGCGAAATGGGCGTCAGGAACTATTTGATCGAAGGCGTTTCCGGGGCTGGCAAGACCTCAGTCGCCACCGAACTGCAGCAGCGCGGTTACCATGTCATCCACGGTGACCGCGAATTGGCGTATCAAGGCGACCCTCAGACGGGCGAACCGCTGGATGGCTCGGCGCATGGGCAAAACATTCTGGATGCGGCCTTTGGGCACAAGCACCATCTTTGGGATGTCGACAAAGTCAGATCCCTGGTGGCCGATCGAAGCCACCCGATCTCCTTTTTCTGCGGCGGCTCGAGGAATTCCCATCGCTTCATTGATCTGTTTGACGGGGTTTTCGTTCTCGACGTCGATTTGGACACGTTGAAGAGGCGGCTTGCCAGCAGACCTGAAGACGAGTTTGGCGGAAAACCAGCCGAACGAGACGTGGTTGTGCGGCTGCATGCAACGAACGAAGGCATTCCCAAGAACGCCACGACCATTGACGCCACTGCGCCGCTCGCCTCCGTTGTCGACGATATTCTGTCGAAATGCGGAGAGGTTGGCTAAAGGCCGACGGCCGTACGTTTCGCAACAAATGAGAACACACCGCAAAAAACGCTTGGGTATCATCGTCGGGCTATGTGCCGCACGAGAACCGAGGTTAGCGGTTGCGACCCGGCCAACTCCAGGCATCTCCATAACAGGAGATTGCATATGTCAGGAATGGACAAAGGATATGCCAATGAAGATCGCCTTCATCGCGCTGGGGATGACAGCAGTCATGACGATGGGCTTCATCACGCCCGCCGTTGCTCAAGTCGTCATCTACAACGAACAATCACCGGATGGCTATTCCGACCCAGGCGAAGGCCAAACGGAGGCCAACTTTCTGCATGCCTGGAACCGCGAGCATGACTCGTCCAACCGTTGGGGAGAGCCCCGCGGCAATTTCGGCCCGAACGACGTCATCCGTCTCCTGGAGCGACGCGGTTACAGAGTGAGAGACGTCAATGACGTGGGTGAGCGTTTTCTGGTCAGGGCATCGCGCGGCGACGACAATCTCCTGGTGAGCGTGTCCCGGAGGGGCGAAATCATGGGTGTCGTCCACGATCGCGATTATTGACGCGGAGCAGAGACCGCTGCCGCCACAGCAATGCCCTGCGGCGGTAGCGACCCGAAGAACGGCAAAAGCGCCGCGTGGCCGCTACCCCTTCTTTATCTTCCAGCTTCTGACCTCAAAGGGCAGGATATCCGGGCCTGCGTCACGCTTGTCAGGCTCCTCCATCAGATTGACGGCCTCGGCGACATGCCAGCCGCTTGTGGGCTCGATGCGCAATCCGCCGCGCCGGCCGGCCAGCTCGTAGACACGCAACACAAGCCCCTCCCCCTCTTCAGCCGGCTTGATGGCCGAGAGCGCGACCGGCGTGCCTGTTATGGCGACCGGAGCAAACGTCGTCGCCGCGAGATTGGCGGCCGTCGTCGTGATCAGCGGCTGGTTGAGATCATCAGCCTCCTCACGCACGCCACCGGAATACCACTCGCCGTCATGCGGCAGCAGCGCGTGAGTGAAGCGCTGCTCGCCCTCGTCGGCCAGTGGATCGGGATAGATCGGCCCGCGTACCAGGCTGATGCCAAGCACATTGCCGCGGGCGCTATGGCCGTATTTCGCATCGTTCAGCAACGCAACGCCGAAATCGGGTTCGCTCAGATCGACGAAGCGATGGGCGACAGCTTCGAACATTGCCGCGTCCCAGCTCGTATTTGTGTGTGTCGGCCGACTGACGACGCCATAGGCGCATTCGAACGTCGCGGTGCGAGCCCGCACCGCAACCGGATTGAGTGCGCGCAAGAAAGTGCGGCGATCATGCCAATCGATATGGGTCTCGATATCCAACCGCCTGGCATTGGCGGTCAGCACGTAATGCTGCACGACGCTGGAATCGCGGTAGCGATGGACGACCTTGATCGCTGCCCGATGCAGGCTATTCTCGACAAGCTCGATGCTCTCGGGCCGGTGGAGACGGACGCCCTTGTCCGCGTAGTCGGCGTCGATGTCCCAGGCGTCCCAATTGCGCGGTTTGTCGAAGGGGTAGATCCAGAGCTGATTGGCGGGCTCGGCCAGTGCCTCGCGGCCAGTGGCCTTGTGCACGAGGCTCTGGACCGCGCCATCGGTGCCGATGACGGCGACCAGATGCTCGTTTTCCAGCCGGTTCGCCTCGGCACGCAATCCGCCGGCCGGCTTCAGCGCGGTACGGTCCAACACCTGAACGGAGAGCGGCGCGATGATGTCGCCGGTGGAGAGAACCGTGCCATCGGCGAGCGTGGCGCGCAGAGGCCGGGCATCCAGCGACGGGTTGGCGACGACCAGCGCATCCGCGATCCCACCCTTCGGCAGGACCGCAACGGCGGCATCCATGGCCTGCTTCTGAGCGGCCTTGGCGTGATCGATGACTTCGGAAAGCTCGCGCTCGGCATCCTGATAGACCTCGCGGATGCTCGATCCCGGCAGGATGTCGTGGAACTCGTTCTTCAGCGTCACGCGCCAGTCCGATTCGAGGCTCCTCGGAGCTTCGGCCCCCGCCACATGGGCGATCGAGCCCAAGGTTTCAGCGGTGATCAGCGCCCTCTCCGCCCGGCGGTGCAGCCGCTTGACGCCGCTCTGGCTGGTCAGCGTCGCCCGATGCAGTTCGAGATAGATCTCGCCCGACCAGGCTGGAAGCTGCTTTTCCCTGGCCGTACGGTGCGCACTGGTGAAGAAATCGGCGACCTTGCCCCAGCGCGCCTTCGGAATCGCCGGGAAGTCGCGCAATTGCGCCTCGCGCTCCACCATCTCCGGCGTCACGCCGCCGCCGCCGTCACCATACCCGACCGCCAGAAGCGATGTGTCGTGCAGCGTCTTGGCGCGGAAGTTCTTCCAGGTCGGCAGGTAGCAATCCGGCCGCACGAAGCCGTTATACCCTTCCATGGGATTGTCGAAGACATGCGCCAGCACGCGGCTGCCGTCGAGCCCCTCCCACCAAAAGAGGTCATAGGGAAACCTGTTCGTCTCGCTCCAATTGACCTTGATGGTGAAGAAGCTCTCGATCCCGCCCTGGCGCAGTAGCTGCGGCAGAGCGCCAGAGAAACCGAAGCAATCCGGCAACCAGCAGACCTTGTGCCGCGCGCCAAAAGTCTTCTCGAAATAGCGCTGGCCATAGAGGATCTGCCGCACCAGACTTTCGCCCGTCGGCATGTTCGTATCCGGCTCGACCCACATGCCGCCGATCACTTCCCAGGAACCGTCGGCAACCTTCTCCTTGATCCGGGCAAGCAGTTCGGGGTCGTCCGCTTCCATCTGCGCATAATAATGCGCCGTCGACTGGTTGAAGCGGAAGTCGGGCGAGCGCTGCATCAGCGACAAGGCGGTATGGAACGTGCGGCGCATCTTGCGGCGCGTCTCGTCATAAGGCCAGAGCCAGGCAAGATCGATATGGGCATGGCCGGTCAGCAGCAACTCGCCATTCTGCGGATAACGCTCCTGCAGTGCCCTGAGACGGGCAAGCAATGCATCATAGGCGGCAGCAACGGTTGCACGTTCCTCGTCGGACAGCGCAGCCGGGCTTTCGGCAAGTTCCGGCAATTCCCAGATCTTCTGCTGCCCTTCGGCATTCGCCGTGCGCGAGACATAGGGAGCAGTCGCGGACGGCCAATCGAGGCTGCGTAGCGCCGTCTCGGCGGCATCGAGCATATGCGGCACAACCTCATGCTCACCCAGCGCTTCGATAGCCTCGACGATCTGCCGCAGCAACAGGTTCAGCCGATGCACCGGAATATCCAGCCAGGCAAGCTGCGCCCGGTTCAGCTTCGGCTTCCGGTTCGGCTCGCCGAAGGGAAAGCGCGCGACGCTGTCGGTCGTGATCGAAACATTGCGGCCCTTCAGCGGAAATTCCTGGTGATAGGGATCGAGACCGAAGCTCTCGCTCTTCCCTCCGCCAAAGGCGACCGTAACCAGGCTCTCGCCGCCGACATCGAGTTGCAGCCGAACGTCTTCCAGAGGCCAATCGGCAGGCACGGTCGCCCGCGAAGCAAAGTGCACCACGCCATTGCGATGTGGCCAGGCTCGGCCGATAGCGATCTCTTCGCCTTCAAAGGTCCATTTGTCGATGGCGAGCACGGCACGCTCGCGCCAATGGCGGATTTCGGCGGTACGTACCTTGAGGCGGTCCAGGCGCTGGGCAATGGTGAGATGCATGGCATGTCCTACATTGTTTGATATCAAGCCAAGACCGCGCCGGCGACCGTGGCGTCGAAACTGAGGCATTGCAAGGCAAGAATGTTGGGAATAGCCGATCCGTCCGGGATCAGGCGGGCGTGCCCGGCAAAAGCAGATAGTAAAAGCCGCTCGACATGCGCCCTTGCGGCGCACCTTTGACGCGAATGCTCATTCGGCGGTCTCCTCCTCCTGCATGAAGCGCACGCAGCTTACGGCGAAGACCGGCCTGATGACCAGTCTCAAAATGGAAGCGAAATTTCGGACTTGGCTCTCCGCACGAAGCGGTCAGACGGCGATAGCTGCGTCGACCTCGACCTGTTGGGAGGTTAGCCGTACCTTCATTTCCGGCGATTGCAGTCTCATGGCTGCGGCCGGAGATCCGGTTGACCGATCGCTCCGGTCAGCCGGCTGCGTCGCTTCGACGCATGACGGAGACACCGTGCATGAAGGTGTTCGGCGGGGCAGCGAGCCCCGCCTCTATTGCTCAGTGCCTTGGTATGCGCGGCAGGAAGATCGTGAACAGACCGAGCAGCGGCAGGTAGGAGCAGATCGTATAGACGAAGGGGATACCGTGCGTGTCGGCGAAATCACCGAGCAACGCGGCCCCCAGCCCGCCCGCCCCGAAGGCGAAACCGAAGAAGATGCCGCCGATGAGCCCGACCCGGCCGGGGATCAATTCCTGGGCAAAGACCACGATCGCCGGGAAAGCGGAGGCCAGCACCAGCCCGATCACCACCGTCAGAACGCAGGTCCAGAACAGATCCGCATAGGGCATCAGCAGTGCAAACGGAATAACGCCGAGGATCGAGAACCAGATCACGAAGCGCGCTCCCAGCCGATCGCCGACCGGACCGCCCATGATCGTTCCGACCGCAACCGAGCCGAGGAACAGGAAGAGCATCAGCTGCGCCTGGCGAACGTCGAGCTGGAACTTGTCGATGACATAGAAGGTGAAATAGCTGGATATGCTTGCCATATACACGTTCTTCGTTGCCGTCAGCAGGATCAGGATCGCAAGCGCCCACATGGCTTTGTTGCGTGAAATGGGCAATGCACGGCTGGCCGCCGGCCGCGACGCATGCTCGCGGCGATGGTTGACGTACCAGGTGCCGACCCAGCTCAGGACGATGAAGCCGATAACCGCCAGAATCGAAAGCCAGGCCACGCTCTTCTGACCATGCTGGAGCACGAAGAAGGCGGCGATCAGCGGCCCAATGGCCGATCCGGCATTGCCGCCGAGCTGGAAGAGCGATTGCGCCAAACCATGGCGTCCGCCGGACGCCAGTCGCGCCACGCGCGAGGCTTCCGGATGAAACACCGCCGAACCGAAACCGATGAGGCACGCAGCAATCAGCAGCATTCCAAAACTGCCGGCATAGCCAAGCAGGATAAGTCCCAGGAAGGTGCTGATCATGCCGACCGGCAGGGAGTAGGGCATGGGCCATTTGTCGGTGACGATGCCCACCACCGGCTGCAGAAGCGAGGCCGTGATCTGGAACATCATGGTCAAGAGCCCGATCTGGACGAAATCGAGCGCGTAATTCTCCCGGAACATCGGGTAGAGCGATGTCAGCAACGATTGCATGATGTCGTTCAAGAGATGGCAGCCGCTGACTGCCACCACGATCGATATCGTTGTCTTCTGAAATCGGGCCTGCGTGCCCGAAAATGCCGCAACCATAGGGGTTTCCTTCCTGAGCCGGCCGATTCTTTCCGCCGTGCTGTTTGATTAGCCTTTTACACGGCTTGCGGGTGACCTTCTTTCGTGTTTTGGTCCTATTCCTTCGCGATTGGGCCAAAATGGAAAAACTCTCTCAACAATTGCTGGCAACCGTCGACAACAGCCACGAGCAAAACATGCACTGGACGGAGGCATCGAATGCGGATGTGCTCGTCCACAGCTCAGAGCCGCGGCAGGGCTATACCGTGCCGTGGCATCATCATCGTCGCTCGCAGTTGCTCTGCGTTTTCGCCGGCGTCATCTTGATCCTGACGACCCGCGGCCGGTGGATGGTTCCGCCCGGCCATGCCTTGTTCATTCCCGCCGGCCTGCAACACTCCGTCGAAATGCTAAGCGATGTCAGTATGAAATCGGTCTATGTGATGCCGCACGATTCCAGGCCATCGGACGAGGCCCCTCGCGTCGTCGAAGTGACGGATCTTGCACGCAGCCTGCTGCTCGAAGCCATCCGGCTCCGGGAGGCGCCGATCGGAAATCGCAAGGCCGAACTGGTCCTTTCCCTCCTCATCGAGGAGATTTCGACGCTAGAGGAGCGGCCGCTCGGCCTGCCCTTTCCCTCCGACCGGCGGCTGGCGGCACTCTGCCGCGCCTATCTCGCAAATCCGACGCCGAACGCCCGCCTGGATGACTGGGCCGAAAAGCTGGCGATGAGCCGCCGGACGTTCACCCGGCAGTTCCGCAAGGAAACCGGCATCAGCTTCACCACCTGGCGACAACAGGCGAGCGTTTTCGCCTGCCTGCCCCAACTCGCGGAAGGCCAGCCGGTCACCAACGTCGCGCTGGAAGCCGGTTATGAAAGCGCTGCCGCCTTCACCACCATGTTCCGGCGCATGCTCGGCACCTCGCCGCGCA
This sequence comes from Rhizobium sp., assembly GCA_036398815.1. Classification (GTDB taxonomy): domain Bacteria; phylum Pseudomonadota; class Alphaproteobacteria; order Rhizobiales; family Rhizobiaceae; genus Rhizobium. The sequence goes on from DASWOH010000098.1 coordinate 23,383, forward strand.
CCTATATGGTCAACCGCTGGTCTTTTGACCGGCAGTGACCGTCGTTGGCCCGATCTCGCCTGTCGGCCGATCGGACCGCGGACATCGTTCGCGTGAGCGGAATATGTTCGGATGAAAAGCAAAGGGCGCTCGACCCATGACTGGGGAGCGCCCTCGCTGTTACCCTGGACAGCAGACACCGGCTCGGCCTCGAAAGGTCGGCCCGGCAGGCTATCGATACAGGTGATGGTGCGCAAATAATACAGCCTCGCATGATTTGCAAGGGGCAATCTGAAGAAAGCCATTCACCATTGGCGGCTTCGGCGAGCGGTTTGCGACGCCACGGCTGCCGAACTTCGCCCGCCCCCCTCAAACCCAACTCTTCCATGAGTATGGCTGGGGCGGCCACCGCACACAATTTTCTGCCGCATACGGCGGAATCATAGACAAAACCTATCGAATTTTTCTGATTTATCTATTTTGCTTATTGCAGCGCACGCACTATGCTGCGGCGCGAAAATCCTCCTGTCCAAACAATGCAAGGGTACCATGTCCGTTCTCAATACCGCCGTTAAGCCGTTCAAAGCCCAGGCCTTCAAGCAGGGCAAGTTCATCGAGGTCACCGAAGCTGACATCGCCGGCAAATGGGCGGTCTTCTTTTTCTATCCGGCCGATTTCACCTTTGTTTGCCCGACCGAGCTGGGCGACGTCGCGGACAACTATGCCGAGCTTCAACGCCTCGGCGTCGAAGTCTATTCCGTTTCGACCGACACCCATTTCACCCACAAGGCCTGGCACGACAGCTCCGAAACCATCGGCAAGATCCAGTATGCGATGATCGGCGACCCGACCGGCACCGTCACCCGTAACTTCGACGTCATGCGCGAAGCCGAAGGCCTTGCCGATCGCGGCACCTTCGTCGTCGATCCCGACGGCATCGTCCAGGCTGTGGAGATCACCGCCGAGGGCATCGGCCGCAATGCCGCCGATCTGCTGCGCCGGATCAAGGCTGCCCAATACGTCCGCTCCCATCCCGGCGAAGTTTGCCCGGCCAAGTGGGAAGAAGGCGAAAAGACCCTGGCTCCGTCGCTGCACCTCGTCGGCAAGATCTGATTTCGGCTTCGGCCACAGCCTTCCCTGGAAACAGGGAAGGCCTCCCGCACACAATCCAGACTGATGGCGATTTTATCCCGCCGGATAAATCGTTCCAATTTCCCTTCCGAACCGGAGACATATCGATGCTTGACGACGCACTGAAAAGCCAGCTCAAGGCCTATCTGGAAAAAGTCGTACGGCCGATAGAGATCCGCGCGAATGTCGATGACAGCGCGAAGTCGAAGGAAATGGTGGCGCTTCTCGAAGATATTACCGCTCTTTCCGACAAGATCGCTCTCACCCAGGCGCGTGACGCCAGCGAACGAGCCCCCTCCTTCGCCCTGACCAGCCCGGGCCACGATATCAGCCTGCGTTTCGCCGGCATTCCGCTCGGCCACGAATTCACCTCGCTCGTTCTCGCCCTTTTGCAGACCGGCGGACACCCGCCACGCATCGAACAGGCCATTCTCGACCAGATCCGCGATCTTGACGGCGAATTCCGTTTCGAAACCTATTTCTCGCTGTCGTGCCAGAATTGCCCTGACGTCGTTCAGGCGCTCAACCTGATGTCGATCCTCAATCCGAAGATCAGTCATGTCGCCGTCGACGGTGCCGTCTTTCCGCAGGAAGTCGCGGACCGGCAGGTCATGTCGGTTCCCACGGTCTACCTGAATGGTGAGGTTTTCGGCCAGGGCCGCATGGAAGTCGAGCAGATCATCGCCAAGCTCGACACAGGCGCTGCAAAACGCGCCGCCGAAAAACTCGCCGATCTGGAACCCTTCGATGTGCTGGTGGTCGGCGGCGGCCCCGCCGGCGCTGCATCGGCGATCTATGCAGCACGCAAGGGTATCCGCACAGGCGTGGTGGCCGAACGCTTCGGCGGGCAGGTGCTCGACACCATGGCGATCGAGAATTTCATTTCGGTCCCGCACACCGAAGGCCCCGCCTTCGCCGGCGCTCTCGAGGCGCATGTCAGGGATTACCCCGTCGAGATCATGAACCTGCAGCGGGCTGAAAAGCTGACGCCCAAGGACGACCTGTTCGAGGTCGAGCTTGCCAGCGGCGCGACGCTGAAATCCCGCACGCTGATCCTGTCCACCGGCGCGCGCTGGCGGCAGATGGGCGTTCCCGGCGAGGAGCAATATCGCAACAAGGGCGTCGCCTATTGCCCGCATTGCGACGGCCCTCTCTTCAAGGGCAAGGATGTAGCCGTGATCGGCGGCGGCAATTCCGGCGTCGAGGCGGCGATCGATCTTGCCGGCATCGTCAAGCATGTCACGCTCATCGAATTCGACAGCAAGCTGCGCGCAGACGACGTGCTGCAGCGCAAGCTGCGCAGCCTTTCCAACGTCCGGATCATCCTGTCGGCCAAGAGCACGGAAGTGCTGGGCGACGGCAGCAAGGTCACCGGCCTCGTCTACGAGGACCGCAGCAAGGATGAGAAGCACACGTTAGCCCTGGACGGCATCTTCGTGCAGATCGGCCTTCTGCCCAACACGGAATGGCTGAAGGGCACCGTCACGCTTTCTCCCCGCGGCGAGATCGTCGTCGATCATCACGGCCAGACATCGTTGCCGGGCGTTTTTGCCGCAGGCGATTGCACCACTGTTCCCTACAAGCAGATCGTCATTGCGGTGGGTGAAGGCGCCAAGGCGTCGCTTGCCGCTTTCGACCACCTCATCCGCACCTCCGCTCCGAGCGAAGAGGAGGCCAAGGCCGCCTGAGCGGCAAGGCGTCTGATGACACTCAGAGAACTGGAATATCTCGTCGCGCTGGCCAAATATCGCCATTTCGGCCGCGCGGCCGAGGCCTGCCTGGTCAGCCAGCCGACATTGTCGGCCCAGATCAGGAAGCTCGAAGCCGAACTTGGCACGCCATTGGTGGAGCGCGACTCGCGCTCCACCATGCTGACGGCGTTCGGCAAGGATGCCGCCGAACGGGCAAAGCGGATCCTCGTCGATGTCCAGCAATTGAAGAACGCCGCGCTGCTGAACCAGAACCAGGAACTCGGCACGCTTCGTCTGGGCGCTTTCCCGACGCTTGGCCCCTATTTCCTGCCGCATGTGGTGCCGCAGGTGCATGAGCGCTTCCCGCAACTGGAAATCCTTCTCAGCGAGGAGAAAAGCGGCGTATTGCTATCGCGCCTGCGGAGTGGCGAGCTTGATGCCGCGCTCTTAGCCCTGCCCGTCGAGAGCGACCAATTGCAGGTGGAATTCCTGTTCGAAGAACCGTTTTTTCTCGCGGTGCCGAGGAAGCACCCGCTCGCCGACCGGGCGGGCATCGGCATGGAAGACCTCTCCCGCTATGACCTGATGCTGCTGGAAGAAGGGCATTGCTTGCGCGAACACGCGCTCGACGTCTGCCGGCTCTCCGGCGCGGGTCAAAAATCCTCTTTTCAGGCGACCAGCCTCGAAACGCTTCGCCTTATGGTCGGGGCAAATGTCGGCATAACCCTGCTGCCCGCGCTTGCGACTATCGGCCCGATCATGTCATCGGACCAGATCCGTCTCCTGAAATTCAGCGATGGCAACCCGAAGCGTCGTATCGGCCTTTGCTGGCGCAGAAGCTCCCCGACCGGCCCGCTTCTGAAGCAGTTGGCGGAGATGTTTCGAGCAACGGCACGACAATTGCTCAAGGACAAATCGCATCCGGGCGGCTCGACAAGAGATTAGAAACCGGCACCAGCCTTCGCCTTGAACGCCGCCAGAATATGCGCGGCGACCAGCACCTCCGTACCGCTGAGACCTGCCGAGCAGAACAATGTCGTTTGGTCGGGCGCCTGGCGCGCAATGACCTTGCCACTGACGATCGCCGCCAAGTCGACCATACGCTCGGCGCTCGGCGACCCATGCAGAAAGAACGGCGCCTTATAGGCCCTGAGCTGCTCCGGAGAGTCGGTCGCGACCAGATCGGCGGCGGCCGCGACATCAAGGCCCAGTTCGTGCTCGTCCACCGTCTTGGGACCGACGGTATTGATGTGAACCCCGGGCTTCAGCCACTCGGCTTCGATCACCGGCGTGAGGCTGGTCGTGGCGCAGATCACGATATCGGCGTCGCTCACGGCGCGACGCGGCGTGTCCACCGGCTCGACCGGGATACCCAGACGCTGCTCCATCTCCATTGCGAAGACATAGCGCCGTCGTTCGCTGCGGCTATAGACCCGAACATGCGTCAGTTCGCGCACAAGCACTGCCGCCTCCAACTGCGTGCGGGCTTGCTGGCCGCTGCCGACAATGCCGACCGTCCTGGCATCGGGGGGCGACATATAACGAATGGCGATGCCGCCGATCGCGCCGGTACGAACCTCCCCCAGCCGTGTGCCGATGATGAGGCCCTGAAGCTCCGCCGTTTCGGTCGACCAGACCGCGACGATCTGCTCGTGGCGCGGCCCTCTGAACGTGTCATAGACCCGAAAGCCGGCGATCGAGGCATCGTCGAGCGTTCCACCGATCGTGAAGATGAGGTCTCCTTTTTCAGCAAAGGAAACATTGTGCCTCGGCGGCGAAACCAGCTCTCCCGCGGATCGGGCAAGGATCGCTTCCTCGATCGCCTCGATGGCGAGCCGCATGACCGGAAGCTGGTCCAGATCATTATCGCCCAGAATGATCGCCATCAGCTCCTCCGTCGCTAGCGAAAGAACGCACTTTCGCATCTCAACCCAGGTTGAGGTCAACAGGGATTTTCGCAGTTCACCGGCTCATCATGCCGTCAGTCGTGTTCCGATAGGAAACCGGACACGGTTGCCAGGCAAAGTTCCTTTTCCTCGACATGCGGCATATGGCTGGACTGTTCGAAGAGCATCCATCTGCAGCCGGCGACGCGGTCGACATAGGGCTTGACCACGTCCGGCGTCGCCTCGTCGTATTTGCCGGAGATCAGCAGCGTCGGAGCTTCGATCAGGGGCAGGCGGTCCTCGATCGTCCAGTCCTTCATCGTGCCGATGACATGGAATTCGGTCGGGCCGTTCATGTTGCGATAGACCGTATTGTCCTCATCCATGATCGCGAAGGTGCGCGCCACTTCCGGCGGCCAGGGCACGACGCGGCAGACATGCCGGTCGTAAAAGACGCGGGAAGCGGCAATGTATTCCGGATCGGTGATCGTGCCCGCCTCTTCGTGTTTCAGAAGCGTATCCTGCACATCCCGAGGCAGCTCACGGCGGAGCCGATTGGCTTCGGAAACCCAGGTATGCATGTTCGCCGGCGAATTGGCGATGACGAGCGCCTTCAGCCCCTTCGGCTGGCGCACCGCATGTTCCGCGCCCAGCATCCCACCCCAGGACTGGCCGAGGAAAGCATAACGATCCTGAATGCCGAGATGCTTCAGCAGCGCGTCCAGCTCTTCGAGAAACAGCGCAGGCGTCCAGAAATCGGGGCCTTTTTCCGGCAGACGCGTAGAGTTGCCGTTGCCGAGCTGGTCGTAATGGATGACGGCGCGGCCGTCGATCTCGGTGATACCCTTGAACGAATCGACATAGTCGTGCGTGCAGCCGGGGCCGCCATGGGCGACGACGAGGGGCAGCTTGCCGCTATCGAGCGATCCGGTGATGCGATACCAGGTCTGGTATTCGCGAAAGGGCAGGAAGGCTTCTTTCGATGCGACGGCGGCCACGGGTTTCTCCATCTCTTTGACAAGGACGGAAAGCATAACGCGGCCTCAAGGCCTGCGGCAGCTATCAGAAGTTATAGGATGGCTCGTTTTCCAGCAGCCGGTAATGCGTGGCCCGCACCACCGCCTGCGTGCGATTCTTGGCCCCGAGCTTCTTGGCGGCGGCATTGAGATGCATGACGACGGTCGGCACCGAGCGGTCGATGATGCGGGAGATTTCCTTGGCCGAAAGTCCCTCGGCCGAATGGCGCAGGCATTCCCGCTCCCGCTCCGTCAGCCGCATCTTGCCAACGCTGCGCGCACTGGAATCGAACAGCGCATAGGCCGTCTCGTGGAAGACATGCGCGAGCAGGCCGAAATCGGCGATGTAACGCAGCGCATTGCGCTCGAAATCCTTGTTCGCCCCAAAACGGATGCCGGTCACCGTCGCATAGTCGCCGCGCGGCATGTGCACCGGTACGGTGACGCCCGTCGACATGTCGCGTTCGTTGAGGTAGCGCGCGACCGGTTCGGTATTTTCTCCCAGATACCGGTTGATCGCCGTATCGGCCTCGACATTGTAGTTCCAGAAGAACGGCGCCGAAGTACGCAGCGCCACCTGCTGCACCGGATCGATGCGGAAATAGCCGCGGTCGAACCAGTATTCGAGCATGTCATCGGAAATATTGCGCAGCTTCAGAAACGAAGGCACCATGATCTCGCCGTTAAGATCGAAGGGCACCGGCGTATAGTCGTAGACCAGGGCTTCGAAACCGAGCTGTTGCATCGCCTCGAAAGCCTGGTCGATCCGTCCGTCCAGCGTATCATGCGCGGTAAACTTGCGTCTGATCGTTCCGATTTCGTCAAGCATGGAGAACTCCGGCTTACATTCAAACCCCAACCCTATCACTTCTTATAGCTGGTGTAGATCGCGGTTTACGGTAAAAATTTAGTCATGCCCAAATGTTGAGCAAGAAGAATCTTTGCCGGAGTAAGCTGATGTGGCGCGAAATGCAGCCGGACGAGCGCATGGAAGTCGAAGTCGATGGGCATAAGGTGATTGCCTATAGCTTCGGCTCCGGCGCGGAAACCGTTTTCTGCCTGAACGGCGGCCCCGGCCTTCCCTGCGACTATCTGCGCGAGGCTCATTCCTGCCTTGTCGACCAGGGCTATCGCGTCGTTGCCTTCGACCAGCTCGGAACCGGCGCCTCCGACCGACCCACGGACCCGGCGCTCTGGACCATCGGCCGCTATGTCGAGGAAACCGAAACCGTCCGCAAGGCCCTCGGCCTCGGCAAGGTCCATATGCTCGGCCATTCCTGGGGCGGATGGCTCGCGATCGACTATGCGCTGACCTATCCGGAAAACCTCCGGACCCTGATCCTCGAGGACACCGTCGCTGACATGCCGCATCTGATCCTGGAGCTGGAGCGGCTGCGCGCAGCCCTCGGCCCTGAAACCGTAGCGATGATGCAAAAGCACGAGGCGCAAGGCACCTACGATCATCCGGAATACGTGGCCGCCGTGACGATCCTCAACTATCGCCATGTCTGTCGCCTGCCGGAATGGCCGGTTCCGGTGCGCCGTTCGCTCGACGACTGGAACATGGGGCCTTACGCGACGATGCAGGGGCCGAACGAATTTCTCTACATCGGCAATCTCAAGGACTGGAACCGCATCCCGGACCTACCAAGCATGACCGTGCCGACGCTGATCACCACCGGCGAGCACGACGAATTGACGCCCGCCTGCGCGCTGCGCATGAAGCTCGCCATTCCGAATGCCGAACTCAAGGTGTTTGCGAATGCGAGCCACATGCCGTTCTATGAGAACCCCGGAGACTATTATCCGGCCCTTCTCGACTTCCTCGCGAGACACAGGCAGGCATGATGCGACAGGAAGCGTTCGAAAATCGAAGAAGGCAAGGGAGCGAGCGTCATCATGCATCGCTATAGGTTCGTTCTCAGCCGCCCGCTGCAATTCCTGCCCGTCATCTTCGGCATCAGCGTCATCACCTTCATCCTGGTGCGTCTCATTCCTGGCGATCCCGCCCGCAACATCCTCGGCACGCGTGCGACGCCCACGGCACTGGCCAATATCCGCGCCCAATACGGCCTCGACCAGCCGATCTGGCTGCAATACTTCTATTTCCTGAAAAATCTCGCCAATGGCGAGATGGGCAAGTCCATCCTCTACAAGATCGATGTGCTGAAGCTGATTTCCACCCGTATCGAGCCGACAGTCGCGCTCGTCGTTGCCAGCGTCATCCTGTCGATCCTCATCGCCGTGCCGATGGCGGCGATTGCCGCCCGCAACAATGGCCGCGCGGCCGACCATGTCGTGCGGATCGTCTCCACCTTCGGCATCGGCTTCCCGCCCTTCTGGCTCGGTCTGATGCTGATCATTCTCTTCAGCGTCGATCTCGGCGTGCTTCCGGTTTCCGGTTACGGCGAGACGCTCGGCGACAAGCTGCTGCATCTCATCCTGCCAAGCCTCACCATCGCACTATCGCTATCGACGGTGCTGACCCGTAGCCTGCGCGCCGCGATGATCGAATCCCTGAAGTCCGATGTGGCGACGGCGGCGCGGGCACGCGGCATGCCGGAGAGCATCGTCTTCTGGCGGCATGTGGTGCCGAATTCGCTGGTGCCGACCATCAACCTGCTGGCGGTCAATATTGGCTGGCTGATCGGCGGCACGGTCGTCGTCGAAAGCGTCTTCGCGCTGCCCGGCATGGGCCAGCTTCTGGTACGCGCCATCTTCTCGCGCGATTACATGGTGGTCCAGGGTGTGGCCATGGTCTTTGCCTGCGCCACCGTGCTCGTCAATTTCCTCGCCGACATCGTCACCGTCGCCGCCGATCCGAGGGTGACGATATGAGCATTCAAGCAACCGCCCCCGTTTCCATTGCCTGGCGCCATCTTCTCGGCAAGCGGCTCACCCTCGTCATCGGCGGCGGCATTCTTCTGTGCTTTCTGCTAGTGGCGATCGGCGCTCCGCTGATCGCACCGTACGACCCGATCCTGCAGAATGCCGATGTCCGCCTGCAGGCGCCGTCTTTACTTCACCCCTTCGGCACCGACAATTTCGGCCGTGATATCCTGTCTCGCGTCCTCTGGGGCACGCGCATCGACCTGCAGATCGCCGTGATCGGCGTCGTCTTTCCCTTCCTGATCGGCACAACCATCGGCACCATCGCCGGCTTCTTCGGCGGGGTGATCGATGCGGTCTTCATGCGGTTGGTCGATATCATCCTCGCCTTCCCCTTCCTCGTGCTGATGCTATCGATCATCGCCATTCTCGGGCCGGGGCTCAGCAGCTTCTATATCGCCATGGCGCTGGTCGGCTGGGTCTCCTATGCCCGCCTCATCCGCGCACAGATGTTGGTGCTGAAGAACAGCGACTATGCGGTCGCCGCCGTCAGCCTCGGCTTCAGCCGCTTCCGCATCATGTTCCGCCATCTGCTGCCGAATGCCATCGCCGGCTCGATCGTCTTTTCGATGTCGGATGCCGTGCTCGTGCTGCTCAGCGGCGCCGCCGTCAGCTACCTCGGTCTCGGTGTGCAGCCGCCGCTGGCCGAATGGGGCGTCATGGTCGCCGAAGGCCAGAGCTTCATCACCACGGCCTGGTGGATCACGCTGTTTCCCGGCCTGTCCATCGTCTGCCTCGCTTTCGGCTTCAGCATGCTGGGCGATGCGCTCGGCGAACTGCTGGGGGTACACGAATGAGCGCCTCCGTCCTTTCCGTCCGCGATCTCACCGTCAAGGCGCATCTCGACAGCGGCGAGCGCACGCTGCTCGATGCCGTGTCGCTGGACCTCGCCAAGGGAGAAATCCTCGGCCTCGTCGGCGAAAGCGGCTCCGGCAAGAGCCTGCTCTGCCGCTCGCTGATCCGCCTCCTCCCCTCCTCGCTGCTGAAGATCGAGAGCGGCAGCGTCCTGCTCGAAGGCCGCGACCTGACGAAAGTCAGCGATGCCGATATGCTGAAGGTGCGCGGCGGCGAGATCGGCATGATCTTCCAGAACCCGACCAGCCATCTCGATCCGGTCATGCGGATCGGCAACCAGATCGCCGAGGGCATCCGTTATCATCAGGGTCTGAACGCCCGCGAGGCGCGCGCCGCCGCCATCGAAATCCTCGGCCAGGTCGGCTTTCCCGATCCTATCAGGCAATATGAGAGCTATCCGCACGAATTCTCCGGCGGCATGCGCCAGCGTGCGATGATCGGCGTCGCCCTGTCCTGCAATCCGAAAATCCTGATCGCCGACGAGCCGACGACCGCGCTCGACGTCACCATCCAGGCACAGATCCTCAAGCTCTTGATGGACATCCGCGACAAGCGCGGCCTCTCCATCATCCTCATCACCCACGATCTCGGCATCGTCGCCCAGACCTGTGACCGCATCGCCGTGATGCGCGGCGGCAAGCTGCTGGAGCAAGGTCCGAAGCGGACGCTCCTGTCACAGCCGCACCATCCCTACACGATTGACCTGATCAAGAGCCATCCTTCGATGCCGGACGAGATGGCATCCGTTGCGGAAGCCATAAAAACCGACACCCCGCTCAAACCGCTTCTCGAAATCGACGACCTGCACGTCCGCTTCAATGTCGGCGGCGGCCTCTTCAAGGGCAGCAGCGCCAGAACGGTCAACGCCGTCTCGGGCGTCAGCCTGCGGATCATGCCCGGCGAAACCGTCGGGATCGTCGGCGAATCCGGGAGCGGCAAGAGCACGCTAGCCCGCGCCATCCTCGGCCTGACGCCGCTCTCCTCCGGCCATATCACTTTCGATGGCATCGACCTGGCCCAGCAAAGAACGGCGGGGCTCGCCAAGCTCCGGCGCGAGGCGGCCATGGTGTTCCAGGACCCCTACAATGCGCTCAATCCACGCCTGACGATCGGTGACATGCTCACCGAAGTGCTCAAGGTGCAGGGCAAGGTCGCGTCCGCCGACATCCCCGCCCGCGTCGATGAACTGCTGGATCTCGTCGGGCTGGAGCGGGAATTCGCCAAGCGCAAGCCGCGCAGCATGAGTGGCGGCCAATGCCAACGCGCCGGCATCGCCCGCGCGCTCGCCGTCGACCCTCAGCTCATCATTGCCGACGAGTGCGTCGCTGCCCTCGATGTCACCATTCAGGCGCAGATCATCGAACTCTTCCGCGAGCTGACGCGGAAGATGAACCTGACCCTGCTCTTCATCGCCCACGACCTCGCCATCGTCCGCAATCTCTGCGAGCGCACGGTCGTCATGTATCGTGGCGAAATCGTCGAGGAAGGCCCGTCCGAAGACGTCTTCACGCGTCCGAAACATGCCTATACGGCCTCGCTCATCGCCGCCATTCCGGACATCGATCCGGACAAACAGCTCTTTGCCGGCACCGATCTTCGCGGCGAAAGCAACGTCGCCGAAATCCTGCCATTCAAACGCATGCCATAACAACCAAGGGAACGATCTCATGACCAGCAGATGGAAATCAATCGGGCTTGCGGCCATCGTCGCCGGCCTTACGCTCACCGCAACCTATGCCGAGGCAGCCGGCGTGCTGACCATCGGCCGCCGCGAGGATTCGACCACGTTCGATCCGATCAAGACGGCGCAGAACATCGACAACTGGGTGTTCTCGAATGTCTATGACGTGCTGATCCGCGTCGACAAGACCGGCACCAAGCTGGAGCCGGGCCTTGCCGAAAGCTGGACGACGTCCGACGACGGACTGACCTATGTCTTCAAGATCCGCGACGCGAAATTCTCCGACGGCTCACCGCTGACGGCCGAGGATGCCGCCTTCAGCCTCTTGCGCATCCGCGACGACGCGGCTTCGCTCTGGAGCGACTCCTACAAGGTTATCGACACCGCGGTCGCGACCGACGCGCATACGCTGACGATCAAGCTCAAGCATCCCTCCGCGCCGTTCCTGTCGACGCTGGCGCTGCCGAACGCTTCCGTCATCTCCAAGAAGGGCATGGAAACGCTCGGCCCTGACGCCTATGCCGAAAAGCCGATCGGATCGGGCGCTTTCTCCGTCGAGGAATGGCGGCGCGGCGACCGTATCATCCTCAAAAAGAACCCTAACTTCTGGCAGGCCGACCGGGTGAAGCTCGACGGCGTCGAATGGATCTCCGTGCCGGATGACAATACCCGCATGCTGAACGTCCAGGCCGGTCAGCTCGATACGGCGATCTTCGTGCCCTTCTCCCGCGTCGAGGAGCTTAAGAAAGACCCGAACCTCAATGTCGATATCGATGCCTCCACGCGCGAGGATCATCTCCTGATCAACCACGCGCATGGCGAACTCGGCAAGAAGGAGGTCCGTCAGGCCCTCGACCTCGCCATCGACAAGAAAGCCATCGTCGATGCCGTCACCTTCGGCCAGGGCACGGTCGCCAATTCCTACATTCCGAAGGGCGCGCTTTATCATTACGCCGACAACCTGCAGCGCCCCTACGATCCGGAAAAAGCCAAGAAGATGCTGGCGGACGCCGGCGTTTCCAACCTGACACTGACCTATCTTCTGCGCGCCGGCGACGAAGTCGACGAGCAAACGGCCGTGCTGGTGCAGCAGCAATTGCAGAAGGCCGGCATCACCGCCAACCTGCAAAAGGTCGATCCGAGCCAGGAATGGGACATGACAGTCGCCGGCGATTACGACATCTCGGTCAACTACTGGACCAACGACATTCTCGACCCGGACCAGAAGACGACCTTCGTGCTCGGCCACGATTCCAACAACAACTACTCGACCAACTACAAGAACGAAGCGGTGAAGGAACTGGTCGCCAAGGCAAGGCTGGAGCTCGATCCGAAGAAGCGCGAGCAGATGTATATCGATCTGCAAAAGATGGCGAAGGACGACGTCAACTGGATCGATCTCTACTACAGCCCCTATATCAATGTCTCGCGCAAGAACATCGAGAACTTCTACCAGAACCCGCTCGGCCGTTTCTTCCTGGAAGACACCGTCAAGAACTGAGGTCCGGCACTATGCGCCTTTGCTCCGCCGCCCGATCGGCGGCGGAGCATCCCTATTCGGCAGGAGGAAAATCTTGCCGCTCTTTCATGGTCCGATGCGGCCATTCTGCATGCCTATCGAAAACCCGTCACGACGATGTAGCTGAAGAGAGCATCAGCTCGGCAACGAGCGCGATCTCTCGAAAAGAGGCTGGACAGCCGCATCGGATCGTCAGAAATCGAAGATACTGAGGCCCGTCGTCATTTCATCCAATCCAAGGGGCCTGGTCACCGGCGGCTCGGCGCGGGAAAGACAGCCTTTGCGCTCGCAGAGCCGACAGGCGGGCCCGATCGGGATCGGCTGTTGGCCGGGCGACCCCATCTGGCCATAGATGAGACTGCCGCTGACCGCGATATCGCAGCCGAGCAGCAATGCCGTTCGCCTCACCCGCTCGCCGAACGGTCCTTTTGGTCCCTCCTGCGTGCGGGCAACGGTCAGATATGTCGAACCGTCCGGCATCTCGACGGTCTCGGACAGGATCTGGCCTGGCTGCAGGAATGCCGCGTGGATGTTGAGCTTCGGACAGCCGCCGCCGAAGGCTGACCTTGGGAAACCATGCGCACCCATCTTTCGCAGGCGATGACCGGCGGAATCGATCTCCATCAGAAAGAAGGGTACGCCGGACGCGCCAGGCCGCTGCAGCATCGTCAGGCGGGCCGCCGCCTGCGTGAAGGAAACGGAGAAGCGAGCGCACAGAATATCGATATCGTATCTGGTGGTTTGAGCGGCCTTGAGAAAAGGCACATAGGGCATGGCAAGCGCCAGAGCTGCGAGACGGCCAAGCTCGAAGCGGGCGATGCGCCTTGCCTCCGGCGTCGACAGGGAGAGGCCCTGCAACTCCTCGCCGATCGCATCCTGCAGGGCAAGCGTTGCGACCTCGATGGCGATTTCTTGTGCCTGGTCGGCGGGCGACAGCCGTTCGGATATGAAAAGGCGCATCGAATGCCTGTCGAAGCGCCGGCGAAGATCGGGCATGACGTGGACGGGTAGAATGCGGACGCTGATCCCGCGCTCGACGCGCAGCCATTCCTTCAAGGCGAAGGCCAGATCATGCTCGGGCGAAAGGCCGGCAGCAAAGCTCTCCGCCGCCTTTTCGATGCTCTGAAAGTAAGCCGAGCGGCTCTCGAACACGTCGCGAACCTCGTCTGCCGGCAAGCGGGCACCGCCGATCGGCGGCACTGCCCCGCCCTCCGTCGTCAAGGTCATCAGATCGGACAGGCGTGCCGCCTGCTCGCGATAGGCGCGGTAGAGCTTGACCATGCCGCTTGCCGCATTAGGTGCGAGGTCGGCCAGTTCGACAAGCTCCTGATCGCCCGGCAGCTCGCCCGCAAGAAGGGGATCGGCGAAAACCTCCTTCAACTGGCCAAGACCATTGCCCGCCTCGCTTCTGAGATCATCGAGATCGATCTTGAAGGCAGCGCTGAGCTTGAGCAGCAGCTGCACGGTCAGCGGTCGCTGATTGCGCTCGATCAGGTTGAGATAGGACGGAGAAATTTCCAGCGCATCCGCCATGGCGATCTGGGTCATGCCGAGTCCGTTGCGCACGCGCCGGACCTTCGGGCCTGCGAAAATCTTTCTCTCCACCATCCGGCCTCCTCCACCCTAGCCATATTTACAAAAATTGACAAAGTGACCGGAGGTCTTCGTCAAGGATTTGCAACATGACCCTTTTCCAGGCATCATTTGAAAGGTTTTGCTGGTATTTCGCCGTTACTTTGCCGATCTTGTCAATGCGTCACCTCAGCGACGAACATTCTGTATGGAGGAAATCGTGACAGAATTTGACAAATTGATCCGCAATATCCCGACCGGCCGTTTCGACGGCATCGAGCGTCCCTATTCCACTGAGGATGTAAAGCGGCTGCGCGGTTCCGTGGAGCTTCGTTATTCGCTGGCTGAGATGGGCGCGAACCGGCTTTGGCAGCTTTTGCATGACGAAGATTTCGTCAATGCGCTCGGCGCGCTCTCCGGCAACCAGGCCATGCAGATGGTTCGCGCCGGCCTGAAGGCGATCTATCTCTCCGGCTGGCAGGTCGCGGCCGACGCAAACACCGCCTCCGCCATGTACCCGGATCAATCGCTCTATCCGGCCAATGCCGGGCCGGAGCTTGCCAAACGCATCAACCGCACGCTGCAACGCGCCGACCAGATCGAGACCTCGGAAGACAAGGGGCTTTCCGTCGAGAGCTGGTTCGCCCCGATCGTCGCCGATGCGGAGGCCGGTTTCGGCGGCCCGCTCAATGCCTTCGAGATCATGAAGGCCTATATCGAGGCAGGTGTCGCAGGCGTTCATTTCGAGGATCAGCTCGCCTCGGAGAAGAAATGCGGCCATCTCGGCGGCAAGGTGCTGATCCCCACGGCGGCGCATATCCGCAACCTTGATGCGGCCCGGCTGGCGGCCGATGTCATGGGCGTGCCGACGCTCGTCATTGCCCGCACCGACGCCGAAGCCGCAAAACTCCTGACCTCAGATATCGACGAGCGCGACCGGCCCTTCGTCGACTACGATGCAGGCCGCACGATCGAAGGCTTCTATCAGGTGCGCAACGGCATCGAGCCCTGCATTGCCCGCGCGGTTGCCTATGCACCCCATTGCGACCTCATCTGGTGCGAAACGTCGAAGCCCGATCTGGAGCAGGCGCGGCGCTTTGCCGAAGGCGTATACAAGCATCATCCCGGCAAGCTTCTTGCCTATAATTGCTCGCCGTCCTTCAACTGGCGGAAAAATCTGGACGAGGCGACCATCGCCCGGTTCCAGCGCGAGCTTGGCGCCATGGGCTACAAGTTCCAGTTCATCACGCTCGCCGGCTTCCACCAGCTCAATTTCGGCATGTTCGAACTCTCCCTCGGCTACAAGGAGCGGCAGATGACGGCCTATGCCGAGCTGCAACAGGCGGAGTTCGCCGCCGAGCGGACCGGCTACACCGCCACCAAACACCAGCGCGAGGTCGGCACCGGTTATTTCGACGCTGTGTCGCTGGCCATCAGCGGCGGCCTTTCGTCGACGACCGCCATGAAAGCATCGACCGAGCACGAACAGTTCAGGCCGGCGGCCGAATAACCCGAAGCTTAAGGAGGAGAAAACATGGCTTCCATCGCACGCGTCCGCGAACGCGCGGAAGAACAATCGTCAAGCCTGTCGCCCGATCAGCAAACCACGATCCGGGCACTCGCGAACGATTTGCACCGCCTGAACCATTCGGTCATGAAGGCCGTCGAGGCCGGCGTTTCGGTCGAGCTCGTGCGCTCGGCCCGGCATCATGGCGGCGACGGCAACTGGGGCGATCTGCTGCTCCCGGTCGTCATGGCCCGCAGCCGTCTGGGGGAACTCTGACCTTCGTCGGATCAGCAATCGCCATGGCATGTCTTGTCTGACCTGCCATGGCTTGGCGTTTCCGCACATCCTCATCCATTCCGAGGAGGGCGGCCGAGATCCGGATGCATCGCCGTTCTTTGCCGGCCTAACCAGTACACCAGATCGGCTTCGGCCCGCTCAAGAGCGCTGTGGTTCAGCAATTTGCGCAAAAACGCCACGGCGACGGCCCGTGCGCGAAGGTTGAACCGGCCGTCATCGACCTCGCCTCCAAGCGATCGGTAAACGTCCAGCTTCTCATAAAGCTGCCGCAGCCGGTTCTGCACGCTGCGCACCGACAGGTTACGCCGCTGGGCAATGGCCCGATCCGTCAGGCCGAGCGCGATATCGATCAGGATCTCGTATTCGGCGTCGGTGAAGGCATTGGAATTGCCAAGGCTTTTCTGCTGCATGCCGCGCACCTCGCGGTCGATCACGCATTGGCTCTCGATGAAGATGCTGCGCAGCGCCAGCCTCAGCCGGCCGTCCGAGGCCGACTTCAGGACATAGCCATAGACGGCGCCCTCCGGCACGATCCGCGACACGCCTCGAACGTAAGCCTCGTCGGAATAGTTCGACCAGAACAGGATGCGCGTCTCGGGCCGCTCCTTCCAGATGGTCCGCGCCGCCTCGATGCCGTTTCGCGGGCTCATCTGCAGATCCATGACGACATGGGCCGATCTGAAATCGCGCGCCAACCGCTCGCCGGCATTGCCGTTTTCCGCTTCCAGCACGGTTTCGCATTCCGGAAGGGCGGCGCGGACGGCTTCGTTCAGATAGGAACGGTGAAGCGGGTCGTCCTCGATGATCAGCACCTTCATGCCGCACCTCCCGCCGCCAAAGGGCGGCCTGCCAGGGTGACGCTCACGCAGGTTCCGCCCCTGGGGCTTGCGGGCCTTGCGGCGAAACGCGCCGAAATCAGCCGTGCCCGGGTTTTCATGTTCTCGATGCCGCCGCCCGATGGTTTACGGGAATGGGTCAAGCCGACGCCATCATCGTCGATCTCTATGGTCAATGCGCCGCCGGTGGCTCCCAGGCGAACCAGAATGCGGTTCGCCTGCGCATGACGCACCGCATTGTTGATCGCCTCCTGGGCAATGCGGAACAGGGCGATGCTGACGGGTTGCTCCAGGCAGTCGATGGCGCCGTTGGTCTCGTCGGTCAGTTTCCACTCGACGCCCGCGCCGCTTTCCTGGATAGAGCGTTCCAGATGATTTTCGACCGCCTGGGCAAAGCCGAAAAGCTGGAGAACCGAGGGCTTCGCCTCTTCGATGATCTGGCGCAGGTCGTGCATGCATTGCTGCAATCCGCGAAACAGGGGTTCAAGCGCTTCGCCGGTAACATCGGGCAGGCTCGCCAGCCGCTCCATCCGCCGTGAAAGGCGCGTGAGATCGGCCAATGTCTGGTCGTGCAGATCCATCCCGATGCGCTGGCGCTCGGCTTCCAGCGCCTCCGTGAGTTTCAGCGCCCCCAGCCGCAAACCCTCCTCCCGAGCGCGCGCCTCCGCCTCGACGATCGCCGATCGCTTCGCCTGCTCGGCGGCCCGGATGGCAAAGAAATGCGGCGTCAGCAGATCGGCAATGGCGCGCGCGTTCACCACATCCTGCATCCCGTAGAATCCGGCCCGGTGACTGGAGCAGCTTAAAGCTCCGATCACGCTGCCCTGGACTTTCAGAGGAACATGCAGGCGACCTCTCAACGACTGGCTGATGATCGGATGCGAGAAAGCGCCTTCGAAATGAAACCGCGGATCGCTACAGGCGTCATCGGCCAGCAGATAGTCGACCTCGCCCCAGAGCAGCGTGCGAATGGGGCTGTTGCCGACCGGCGCGGGAAAACGCTTGCCCCAATCGGTTTCAAGACCGCTCTCATAGGCGGTGTGATACTTCTCATCCACCATGATGATGCAGACGTCGAGATGATCGTGCGGAATGACATGACTGATCTCGGCCGCCACTGCGCGAATGACCGAATGAAAATCGAGTTGCCCGGCCAGGAGCCTGGAAATGCTGAGGTAATGGTCGAACGCCGACCGAGGTTCCAACGTGTGCAAAGCAGGCCCTCCCAGGCGACACACCGGCCTCTCCCCAGGCCGGTTGCGGAGCGCAAAATCCGAACGCCATTAAGCGCCGATCAAGGTCGTTCGTCTTGCGGAAAGGCGCAATTTTTATGCGGAATCCCGCAACGCCCGTCCCCTTAAGCGCCTGTACAAGCGAAAGAATCTCAGACATCCTATTCTTACTGACAGGGTAACCTTCAGTGCAAATATTATTTTCGGTCGTCGTTGAGGAGCGCGTTCGAAAATCATGCCCTGGGAGTGAGATTTAGGTCTTTTTGGGAGGAAAGAACATGAATATCGCCAAGATGCTGCTGGCATCCGTTGTGATCGCCGCCGTCGCGACGCCGTTTGCCGCATTTGCAGACACGTCATCCAAGAAAATCGCCCTGTCCAATAATTACGCCGGCAACTCGTGGCGTCAGGCCATGCTGACAAGCTGGCAGAAAGTGACAGGCGAAGCCGTGAAAAGCGGCGTGGTTGCCGCAGCCGATCCATTCACGACGGCGGAGAACCAGGCGACCGAACAGGCAGCCCAAATCCAGAACATGATCCTGCAGGGCTATGACGCCATCGTCATCGACGCCGCATCTCCGACCGCTCTCAACGGTGCGATCAAGGAAGCTTGTGATGCCGGCATCACCGTCGTGTCCTTCGACGGCATCGTCACCGAACCCTGCGCCTGGCGCATTGCCGTCGATTTCAAGGGAATGGGCGCAAGCGAGATCGAATATCTGGCCCAGAAGCTTCCCAAGGGCGGCAACATCCTGGAAATCCGCGGCCTTGCCGGCGTCTCCGTCGATGACGAGATTTCGGCTGGCATTCACGAGGCCGTTGCGAAGTACCCGCAGTTCAAGATCGTCGGCTCCGTGCATGGCGACTGGGCGCAGGACGTCGCCCAGCGTGCCGTTGCGGGCGTTCTGCCCAGTCTTCCCGAGATCGCGGCGGTCGCGACGCAAGGCGGCGATGGCTATGGCGCGGCACAGGCTTTTGCCGCGGCCAAGCGCCCCATGCCGACGATCGTCATGGGCAACCGTCAGGACGAGCTGGCCTGGTGGAAGAAAGAAAAGGACGCAAGCGGCTATGAGACCATGTCGGTTTCCATCGCCCCCGGCGTCTCGACGCTGGCTTTCTGGGTCGCCCAGCAGATTCTCGACGGTAAGCAGGTGAAGAAAGATCTGGTCGTTCCGTTCCTGCGCATCGATCAGGACAATCTCGAGACCAATCTCGCCAATACCCAGCAGGGCGGCGTCGCCAACGTCGAATATTCGCTGGAAGACGCCCAGAAGGTCATCGCCACGGCGGAGTGAGCCGAGGCGTGCCGCCATTCAAGACCGGTGCCATTCTTGAGTGGCGCCGGTCGATGAGGAATTCTTGCCGGATCGATCGATGAATGCAGCCAAAGACAACAGGCCCATGAACGAGGACGCACAGACAAAGCCGGTCGTCTCCGCGCGCGACATCAAGGTGCAATTCGGCGCCGTCAAGGCGCTGGATGGCGCCGATCTGATCATCGATGCCGGCGAATGCATCGGGCTGGTCGGCCATAATGGCGCCGGAAAATCGACGATCGTCAACGTCCTCAACGGAAGCCTCAGTCCCCACGAGGGAACCATCGCCTATGATGGAGACGAGACCGCGCGTGGCATCAACGCGGCACGCGGTCATGGCATCCGCTGCGTCTTTCAGGAACTGTCCCTTTCGCCGAACCTCACCGTTGTCGAAAACATGCGGGTTGTGCATCGCGACCTCAGCGGATGGAACTGGCGCAAGCAGGCAGCCGGCATCGTCAGCGCCAAACTTGACGAGATTTTCGCCGGCCACGGCATCGACGTGATACACACTGTCGGCGAACTCTCGATCGCCGAGCGGCAGATGGTCGAAATCGCCATCACCTTCTGCGCGGTCGGACAACAGCCCAAGCTGGTCATCCTCGATGAGCCGACGTCGTCGCTCGATGCGGGGCTTGCGGCGCAGCTCATGGCCTATGTGCGCAAATACGTCGATGCCGGCGGCGCCGTTCTGCTGATCTCGCATATTCTCGGCGAGATCCTGTCGACCTCCGACCGCATCGTCGTCATGAAGGACGGCAAGGTCGTTGCTGACCGCCCGGCCAAGGAATTTTCGACCCATAGCCTCGTCCAGGCGATGGGCAGCGTGGTCAAGGACCGGGATTTCGACCGCAACAAGAATAGAGCCGCCGATACATCGCCCATCCTGTCCCTGCCTGCCAGAGGCGGTAAAGGTCTTCCGTTCACCGCTTACAAAGGCGAAGTGATCGGCCTTGCCGGTCTCGGCGGGCATGGTCAGACGGACATGCTGCTAGAGCTCTACCGCGCGCTCAGCAGCGACTGGCTGCCGGGAAAACAGGGGCGCATCGCCTTCGTCGCCGGCGACCGCAGCCTGAACGGGACCTTTCCCCTCTGGAGCATCCTGAAGAACCTCAGCATCGCCTCGCTTTCCGACCTGTCGGAGAAATTCCTGGTCAACAAAAGCCGCGAGGAGGGGCTCGGCGCCGACTGGAGGAACCGGATCGAAATCCGCACGCCCAGCATCGCGAACGGCATCCTGTCGCTCTCGGGCGGCAACCAGCAGAAGGTTCTCTTTGCCCGCGCGCTGGCGACGACGTCGTCTCTGGTGCTGATGGACGATCCGATGCGGGGCGTCGACATCGGCACCAAGCAGGAGGTCTACAACATCCTGCATCACGAAGCGGCCGGCGGCCGGACATTCATCTGGTACTCGACCGAGATGGACGAGATCCGGCTTTGCGACCGCGTCTATGTCTTTCGCGGCGGCGCCATCGTTTCGGAACTCACCGGCGATGCCATTACGGAGGAAAAAGTGCTGGAAGCCTCATTCTCCGGAGAAGACGCATGATCCGCATTTCCTCCGGCGCGGTGCGGCTGCTCGTTCCCGCTCTCTCGCTCGTCGTCCTGCTGGTCGCGGTCTTCTATCTTCAGCCGCGCACCATGAGCTATATCGGGCTCAATCTCCTGTTCAATCTGGCCGTGCCGATTGCGCTGGCGACCATTGCCCAGATGATGATCATGTCCGTCAACGACCTCGATCTGTCGATGGGGACTTTCGTCAGTTTCGCCGCCTGCGTGGCGGCAACCTATCTGCAATCCTCCCCGTTGCTCGGCATTCTGATCCTTGCGGCAGCCATCGCCGCCTATGCCGTCATCGGCGTGGTCATCTACATCAGGGACCTGCCGTCGATCGTCGTCACGCTCGGCATGAGCTTCGTCTGGGGCGGTCTTGCCGTCCTGCTACTGCCGGCCCCGGGCGGCGAGGCGCCGGCCTGGGCACGCTGGCTGATGACCTCGAAACCGCCGCTCGTTCCGATGGCGATCGTCGCCAGCGTCGTCATCGCTCTTGTCTCGCACTTCGTCGTCATGCGCTCCGCCTTCGGCGTTCTGGTTCGCGGCGTCGGCGGCAACCAGCGCTCGGTGCAGCGCGCCGGATGGTCGATCCTTGTCCTTCGGGCCGCAGCCTATGGGCTGGCCGGTCTCTTTGCCGTGCTCTCTGGCATTGCCCTTGTCGGCCTCACGACCTCGGCGGATGCGAACATAGCGCTTCGCTATACGCTCCTGTCGATTGCCGGCGTCATCCTCGGCGGCGGCGAATTCACCGGCGGCCGCGTCTCGCCGATCGGCGCCGTCATCGGCGCGCTGACGCTGACGCTCGCAGGCTCGTTCCTCTCTTTCCTCCGGATTTCCCCGGACTGGCAGATCGGGGCGCAGGGCGCCATCCTCATCATCGTGCTTGCCCTGCGTCTCTTCCTCAACCGTCTCGAAAAGCGGGGGAAACACGCATGAACGCCCTTCGCGCGCTCCACCGCAAACCCTGGATCTGGTCCTTTGCCGCGACGCTCGTCGTGTGGAGCGTGACCGTCATGTTTACAGGCGGCACCAGTTCTCTCGGCCTGTCGCAGGCGGCACTGACCTTCGCGGCCTTTTCCGTCATCGTCGGCATCGGCCAGATGTTTGTCATCACGCTTGGGCCGGGCAATATCGACCTTTCCGTTCCCGCAACGATGACGCTGGCCGGAACCGTGGCGCTGAAGCTGATGAATGTCGAGGATGGCATGATCGTGCCCGGCCTTCTGATTTCCATCCTGATCGGCCTCGGTATCGGCATCGGCAACTATGCCCTGATCAAGCTCCTGCGCATCCCGCCGATCATCGCAACGTTGTCGATGAGTTTCATCGTGCAATCGACCGCGATCTGGAGCAACCGGGGACTGCGCATCAAGCCGCCGGAACAGCTGGCCGACTTCACCGTGTCGAGCCTCATCGGCATCCCGAACATCGCCATCGTCGCCTTTCTGCTCTCCATTCTTGCCTGGGTGCTGCTGGAAAAAACCATCTATGGCCGCTGGATCTCGGCCATCGGCCAGAGCATGTTCGCGGCCCGCATGGCCGGCATCCCCGTCGATGGCACGCGGCTCGCGACCTATATCCTCTGCGCCATCCTCGCCTCGATCTGCGGCTATCTCCTCGCCAGCTTCTCCGGCGGCGCCGCCCTCAACATGGGCTCTGAATATCTGCTGATGTCGATTGCCGTCGTCATCATCGGCGGGACGGCGGTCGCGGGCGGGGATTCGAACGTGCCGGGGATCTGGGGCGCATCGCTCTTCATGTTCCTCGTCGTTTCGATGCTGAATACCTACGGTTTCGGCGCGGGCTCGCGGCTCATTCTGACCGGCTTCATCATCATCGCCGTCATTCTCGTGGCCGGTGGCCGACCGCTCGGCGGCCGCTGATACACATTTCGACACCACAGGAAACACCGCAATGGCCAAGAACGACCATCCCCTTTACGAAATACACGATCCCCGGTTTCGCTACCTCGTCGTCGGAAGCGCCGCTCTGGACGAGCTCTATTCCGGCTGCCGCTGGGCGGAAGGTCCGGTGTGGTTCGCCGATTCCGGATGTCTGATCTGGAGCGACATCCCGAACCAGCGCATGCTGCGCTGGGTGCCGGACGGCGGCGTCTCGACCTTTCGCGCGCCCTCCAACTTCACCAACGGCAACACGCGCGACCGCCAGGGGCGGCTCGTTTCGTGCGAGCACGGCGCACGACGCGTCACCCGCACCGAGATCGATGGATCGGTCACCGTTCTCGCCGACAGCTTTCAGGGCAAACGGCTGAATTCACCCAATGACGTGATCGTCCGCTCCGACGGGTCCGTGTGGTTCACCGATCCGACTTACGGCATCCTGTCCGATTATGAAGGCTACAAGGCCGAGCCCGAGCAGGCGACGCGCAACGTCTACCGGCTCGATCCGGAAACCGGCGAGATGGAGATCGTGGCCGACGATTTCGGCCAGCCGAACGGCCTGGCGTTTTCGCCGGACGAAACCAAGCTCTATATCGCCGATTCAGCATCGAGCCATGACATCAACGCGCCACGCCACATCCGCGTCTTCGACGTGATCGGCGGCCGGACACTCGCCAACAGCCGGGTATTCTGCGACATCGACACCGGACTTCCGGACGGTTTCCGCGCCGATATCGCCGGCAATATCTGGACGAGCGCCGGCGATGGCGTGCATTGCTTCGCCCCCGACGGAACATTGCTCGGCAAGATCAAGGTGCCGCAGACGGTCTCCAACCTCACCTTCGGCGGCCCCCGCCGCAACCAGCTGTTCATCACCGCGACCAGGTCGCTCTATTGCATCTACACCGCCACGACAGGCGCGCAGACGCCTTGAGCGACCGGAAACCTACCGAACGAGTGGACCGCGAAACAACTTGCCGACGACAAGCTCAACAAGATCTATAAGAAGCATAGTGGCGTGGCGCTTCCCGCCGAGATGCCGGGACGCAAGAATAGTCTTGCGCGGCAAACCGAAGCGCCGCATTGCCGACGCTCCCTGCAATCGCATGAAGCGGTTCGAGCGGTCTGGCCCCTGCTGACAAGGAGTGAACGATGAAAGCATTGATCTGCGATGAACCCGGCCGGCTGTCACTGATCGAGCGGGATATCCCCGTTCCCGCGGATGGAGAGGTGCTGGTTCGCGTCCGGCGCGTGGGCATATGCGGAACGGATTTTCATATCTTCCAGGGCAAGCACCCATTTCTCGAATATCCGCGCGTCATGGGTCATGAGCTCTCGGGAACGGTCGAGGACGCGCCTGGATCGTCGCGGCTGAAGACGGGTGACAATGTCTACATCGTTCCTTACCTGTCCTGCGGAACATGCGTTGCGTGCCGGCGCGGCGTAACCAATGCCTGCCAGAATATTTCCGTGCTCGGCGTGCACCGGGACGGCGGCATGTGCGAATATCTGTGCGTTCCTGAACAGAACGTCATCTCGGCCGGAAAGGCCTCGCTCGACGAGGCGGCGATGATCGAGTTCCTGGCGATCGGTGCCCATGGTGTCAAGCGCGGCGACATCCGGGCCTCCGATCGCGTTCTCGTGGTCGGCTCGGGGCCGATCGGCATGTCGGCGATCATCTTTGCCAAGGCGCGGGGCGCAGATGTGACCGTCATGGACCTGCGCGAGGATCGCCTCGCCTTTACGACCGGCGTGCTCGGCGCGGATAGGACCCTTCTCGCCAACGAAGATGCCGAGGCGGAGGCCAAGCGCCTGACCGGCGGAGATTTCTTCGATGTCGTCATCGACGCAACCGGCAATGCCGGAGCGATGCAGCGCGGTTTCGGCTTCGTGGCCCATGCCGGGCGATATGTCCTTGTCAGCGTCGTGCGCCAGGACATCACCTTCTCCGACCCGGAATTCCACAAGCGAGAGACCACACTCTTTGCCAGCCGCAACGCCCAGCCGGATGATTTTGCCGACGTGGTGAAGCAGATGGAAGCCGGACGCGTGCCGACGGCCGCCCTCAACACCCATCGCGGCGCGCTTTCCGACGCTCCTGATCTCTTCAATGAATGGCTGCGCCCCGAGTCCGGCGTCATCAAAGCCATTCTGGAGGTGTGATTGCACGGCCGCGCAAACCGGGAATGGCGAGATTTTAGCCGCATCGGCCACATGCCCATTAAATATGCAAAATCCTATATTTAAATGTCCTGGATCGAGAAATGCGCCCCAGGCGCCGGGCGGCATCGCCCACTTCACAAATCCTCAACTCGGCAACTTGATAAAAACCATCGATTTGATTATTAACGGCATAGCTGAGGAAAAATTCGGAGCCATCAGGCCCGGCGAACATCCTGCGACACGGACCCTCATAGCCGTCTGCTATTTTTTTAATCATCCGTGATTATTGCCTTGCAAACGTTCATTTCGTGTGCCTGTATATACAGGAAACGTGGAAATGGATGTGTCTATGCAGATCATCACTTCAAATGATGCGGCGGCTCTTTTGAAAGACGGCATGACCGTCGCCGCCTCCGCTTTTGGAGGATGCTGCCATCCCGAAGCCATTTCCGCCGCCGTCGAGGAACGCTATCTGTCGGAGGGCGCTCCCCGCGATCTCACGCTTCTGTTTGCCGCCAGCGCCGGCGACCGCAAGACGCGCGGCATGGGCCATTTCGGATATGAGGGCCTCGTCAAACGCGTTATCGCCGGCGGCTGGCGCGGCACTCCACGGCTCGGCGAACTGGCGCTGGCGGAAAAGATCGATGCCTATTGCTGGCCGCAGGGCGTGATCGCGCAGCTCTATCGCGCCATCGCCAGCGGCCAACCCGGTGTCGTCACCCATATCGGCCTCGGCTCCTTCATGGACCCCCTGCACGGCGGCGGCCGGATGAACGAAAGCACCACGGCGGAACTTGTGGAGCGGGTCACCTTGCGCGGCCGCGACTGGCTGCTCTATCCCGCCATGCCGCTGGATTGCGTCCTTCTACGCGGCACCACCGCAGACGAGGACGGCAATATCACAATGGAGGACGAGGCATTCCCCGTCGACGTCCTCGCCATGGCGCAGGCCGGCCGGAATTCCGGCGGTATCGTCATCGTTCAGGTGAAACGCATCGCCGAACGCGGCTCGCTGCCGGCGGCCGATGTGCGCATTCCGGGAATGCTGGTGGATTATGTCGTGGTCTGCGATGACCCCGCCCAGCATGGCGTCAGCTTCGGCGAGACCGACAATCTCGCCTATACCGGCCGCTTCCGGACCGCCCCCAGCCAATTGAGCCCGCTGCCACTTTCCGTCGACAAGGTGATTCAGCGCCGCGCCTTCCGGGAACTTCTCGGCCGCAGCCACGCGACGGTCAATCTCGGCATCGGCATCGCGGCGGGGATCGGCCGCATCGCCAGCGAAGAGACATTCGACGACTATACCGTGACCATAGAATCCGGCGTCATCGGAGGCATTCCAGCCGAAGAGCTTTCCTTCGGCGCGGCGATCAATCCGAGCGCCATTATTCCTCAGGCTTCCCAGTTCGATTTCTACGACGGCGGCGGCCTCGATGTCGCCTTCCTCGGCATGGCGGAGGTCGATGCGCGCGGGGCGGTGAATGTCAGCCGCTTCGGCAAGTCCATCGTCGGCGTCGGCGGCTTCACCAATATTTCACAGACCGCCGGCACCGTCGTCTATATGGGATCGTTCTCCCATGGCGGCGCCGATATCCGGGTGGTGGATGGAAAGCTCTTGATCGTCGCTGACGGCCGCACCTGCAAGATCGTCGACAGGGTCGCGCAGGTAAGCTCCAATCCTGCCGCCGCTCCGCAAGCTCAAAAGCAGATCGTCATCACCGAACGCGCCGTTTTCCACGTCATTGACGGCCGACTGACACTGACGGAGGTCGCGCCGGGCATCGATCTGAAAGCCCATATCATCGACCGTCTGCCGTCCGGCGTCGTCATAGCTGATGAGCTCAGGCCAATGGACGCGCGTCTTTTCCGTTCATCCGCCATGAAGGATTCCGGCCATGAAGATTGATGGCTCCGTCGTCATCGTCACGGGGTCAGCGACCGGCGTCGGCGCTGCCTGCGTCCGCATGTTTGCCGAAAAGGGTGCAAGGGTCGTCGTCAATTACAGCCGCAGCCGCGATGAGGCGGAGGAGACCGCTTCGGCCTGCAAAGCGCTCGGAGCCGAGGTCGAACTTGTTCAAGCTGACGTATCGAATGATGCCGCCTGTCGTGCGATGGTGGCCAAGGCCGTCGATCGCTGGGGCCGGCTCGATGCGCTTGTCAACAATGCCGCCGTCACCGTAAAATCCGATCCCTTCGATCTGGAAACCCTCTCGTCGGAGGATTTCCAGAAGGTGTTCGGCGTCAACGTGGTCGGCGCCTACCAGATGTGCCGCGCCGCCATCCCGGCCATGCGCGCCGCGGGCGCCGGCGCGATCGTCAACGTCTCCTCGAATGTCGCCTTCACCGGCGGCGGCACCTCACTTGCCTATACCGCCTCCAAGGGGGCGCTCAACGCGCTGACCATGGCGCTTGCCCGCACCTGCGGCCCGGAAATCCGCGTCAACGCCGTCTGCCCCGGCGTCATTGATACCCGCTGGATGCGCCAGACGCTGGGAACCGACGCCTATGACAAGCTTGCAACCCGCTTTTCCGATACGGCGCCGCTGGGGCGGGTCGCAACGCCGGAGGATGTCGCCGGCGCGGTCGTCTGGTTGGTCGAGGGCGCGGAGTTCGTCACCGGCGAATTGCTCTCCGTCGATGGCGGCATTCGCCTCGCGGGCGGCACCCGCAAGCCCGCACCACGGAGCGACGCCTGACCATGGCCGTATCGCTCCGATCCATCATGGATTTCCCCATCCCCGAGGCCCGGCAGACGGTGACCGCGCGTGACGCCATCTTCTATGCGCTCACCGTCGGATACGGAACGGAACCCCTTGACCCATCCCATTTGCGGCGGGTTCAGGAAGAAGATCTCCGCCCTGCGCCGACTATGGCGAACGTGATTGCCCATGCCGGCCCTTGGATGAAGGATGCCGGCGTCGATTGGCAGCGCCTCGTTCATTCCGAGCATCGCCTGACGATCCATCGCCCGCTTCCCCTCGACACGCCGCTGCTGTCGCGCTCCCGCATGCTCTCCGTCGTGGACCGCAGCCCCGAAAAGGGCATGTTCGCGACCTTCGAGCGAACGATCGTTACTGAGCCGGACGAGACGCCGGTCGCGACCATCGTTCAGACGAATGCCTGTCGTGGCGACGGCGGATGCGGTTCGGCGGGAACGCCGCCGCCCCCCCTGCCGCCCACTCCCGATCGTACGCCGGACGCGACTTTCGCGATCGCGGTGCCTGAAGACGCGGCCCTGCTCTACCGGCTGAACGGCGATCTCAATCCGCTTCATTCCGATCCTGCCTATGCGGCCCGCGCCGGATTTCCCCGCCCGATCCTGCATGGCCTGTGCACCTTCGGCTATGCGGGCTACGTGATCGGGCGGGCTTTGGGTTCGGACGGAATTGCGGATGTCGGCTTCATTGCCGCCCGCTTTACCGCCGCCGTGCTTCCGGGCGACCGGCTGGAATTCGACATTTGGCGAGAGGGCCAGGACATACGCTTCCGGGCTCGAGTTCCCGCGCGTGCGGTCACGGCGCTTGATTACGGGACTGCGAGGCTGTCATGACTGGACCGAAACCCAAACCGGCGGGCGATGCGCCGCATTATCTGCGCATCAAGGAAAAGATCATGGGTTTGATCGCCGAGGGCAAGCTCAAGCCGGGCGATCGCGTCTTTTCCGAGAGCGAGCTGGTCTCGTCCTTCGGCGTCAGCCGCATGACCGCCAACCGGGCGCTGCGCGAACTGATGTTCGAAGGCGTGCTGACGCGCTCCGCCGGTCTCGGCACCTTTGTTTCCTCGCAGCGTCACGATATCGATCTCCTGCAGATCAAGAACATCGCCGAGGAGATTTCCAGCCGGGGTCATCGCCATACCGCCAAGGTGCTGATTGCCAACCGCATCAAGGCGGATTCGAGCGTCGCCCAATCGCTCGATCTGGAGCCGGGTATCGAGGTGATGTACACGCTGATCGTGCATCTGGAAGACAATCAGCCGATCCAGGTCGAGGAACGCTATGTCAACCCGGTCGTGGCACCCGATTATCTCACCAACGATTTCAACGAGATTACCCCGAACGAATATCTGACGCGGATCGCGCCGATCACCGAGTTCGAACATTTCGTCGAGGCGATGAAGCCGGACGCCACGGTCAGGAAGCTGCTCGGCATGAAGCCGGATCAGCCCTGCCTCAGGGTCTTCCGACGTACATGGTCCGGCGATGCCGTCGTCACCTGCGCCCTGCTCTCCTATCCCGGCGACAAGTACCGGCTGGAAGCGCGCTCGGGCAAGGGACGGGCAAAGCCGCTCGCTCTTCTGGAAGGCAGGCAAGGATGACCACCGCCGGCAATATCGTATCCATCACGGGAGCCGCTCCGACAGTGGGCGACATCGCCGCCATCGCACGGCGGAATGCCAGGGTGGCGATTTCCTCCGATGTCGAACGCAAGATCCTCGCCGCGCGCGCCATCGTCGATCGCTACACAGCATCCGACGTACCCGTATACGGCCTGACGACCGGGCTCGGCGCGGGCGTCGATACGCGTCTCGCAACCGAAGATCTCGTAGCCTTCCAGCTGCGCGTGCCGCAGGCCCGCGCCGTCGGCGTCGGGGCTCCGCTTCCGCGCGAGGCGGTGCGCGCGATGATGGCCGTCCGGATCGCCGGAATGGCGGCCGGCGGTTCCGGCGTGTCGCTTCCGGTGTTTTCGGGTCTCGTCGCGGCGCTGAATGCCGGCTTCCATCCGGTCGTACCCTCGCTCGGCTCGATCGGGGCGGCCGACCTTGCGCCGCTGGCCCATATGGGCAGAGCGCTTCTCGGCGATGGCGAAGCGGAAATCGGCGGCGCTGTCATGACAGCCGGCGAAGCGCTGATGACGGCCGGGCTCGAGCCGCTTCGGCTTGCGCCGAAGGACGGGCATGCGATCGTCGTCGCCAACAGCCTGTCGGTCGGCAAGGCCTGCCTTTGTCTTGAGGATATCGAACACCTGTTCACATGGTCGCTTGCCGCTGTCGCCCTGAATTTCGAGGCATTCCGCGCCAATGTGACCGCCTTCGACGACCGGGCGCTGGCGGCACGGCCGGCCTTCGGCCAGCGTGAGGCCGCGGCGCGGCTTCGCGATCTGCTTGCCGGAAGCTCCCTGCTGGCCGATGGCGCGGCACGGCGGCTACAGGATCCCTTGAGCTACCGCTGCGCGCCACAGGTCTCGGGCGCCCTTCTCCATGCCATCGGCGAGGCACGTCAGATAACGGAGATCGAGATCGCCAGCTCCGGCGACAATCCGGTCGTCCTGGTCGATGAAGGCCTGATCCTGTCGCACGGCAATTTCGACATGACCGCCTTCGTACTGGCATGGGAACGCCTCGGTCAGGCACTGGCGCATTGCGCGGCGGGGACCGCGTACCGCACGATGAAGATCATGTCGGCCGGCATGTCGGACCTTCCGCGATTTCTGACGCCGCTCGGCCAGAGCCGGACGGGTTTCGCCACCGTCCAGAAAACCGTCTCGGCGCTTGAGGCGGAAATCCGCCATTTCGCCGCGCCGATCTCGCTGACGCCCATACCGGTCGCCGATGGCGTCGAGGATCAGGCATCGATGGCGCCGAGCGTTCTCGCAAAGACCGAAGCGATCATCGAGCGGCTGCGCTATCTCGTCGCCATCGAACTGATCGCCTCCGCCCAGGCCGTGGAACTGCGCGGCGTGGAGAACGAACTTGGGACAGGCACGCGGGATGTCTATCGGCGGCTCCGCGAACAGGTGCCGCCGCTCACGGAGGATCGTGCCCAGGGGCCGGACTTCCATCGCATATCCGAACTGATCCGGAATTCCGCCTGACGCAGACCGGGCCATCGCCCTTCACACAGCGGCCGGAATTGAAAAGACCAAGACTGATTTTGCAGCAGCATCAATATTGATCCACCCCGTTTAACCAGAGGAAATGAAGATGAAATTATCGATCCTGTCCGCCATCGCCGCTGCCGTGATGGCCACCGCCGCCTTCAAGCCTGCCGCAGCGGAGCCCATCAAGGTCGGCAGCAAGAATTTCACCGAGCAATATATCCTCGCCGAAATGTATGCGGCTCTTCTCGAAAAGGCAGGCTTCCAGGTCGAGCGCAAGATCAACCTCGGGGGCACCTTGATTGCCCAGCAGGCCCTGACAACAGGCGCCATCGACCTTTATCCCGAATATACCGGCACGGCGCTTTCCGCCGTCGTCAAGGGAACGATGTCCACCGATCCGGAGAAGGTCTATAACGACGTCAAGGACTTCTACGCCACGCAGTTCAACCTCTCCTGGCTGAAGCCCACCGGCATCAACAATGGCTACGTCATCGTCGTGCGCCAGGAAACGGCCGATGCCGACAAGCTGAAGACACTGTCCGATTTGGCCAAGGTGTCGAACACGCTGGTCTTCGGCGGCGGCGCCGAATTCCCCGACCGCGCCGATGGGCTCCCCGGCCTGAAGCGGGTCTACGACGCCGAATTCAAGGAATTCAAGCAGTTCGCCAAGCTCGGCCTGCGCTATGATGCACTGGCTCAAAAAGACATCGACGTCGTCAACGGCGCCGCGACCGACTGGCAGATCGGCGCAAAGGGACTGGTCGCCCTTGACGACGACAAGGGGCTCTTCCCGCCCTATTACCTCGCTCCCGTCGTCCGCCAGCAGGCTCTGGACGCCAATCCGAAGATGAAGGACGTGCTGGAAGCACTCGGCTCCCATCTCGACAACGCGACGATGCGCGTCCTCAATGCCAAGGTCGAGAACGACCACGAGGAGCCCAAGGACGTGGCCGAAGCCTTCCTGAAGGAAAAGGGTCTGCTTCCCTGATCGTCTTGGAGCGCGACGGGCCTTGAGCCCGTCGCGCTCCCTCCCGGCACCATCACCGGCAATTATAGCAAACGACGTGACCGCCACGGCGGTATCCCTGGAGAACGGGAATGCAGGAAATCTGGATCGACTATCTGAACGCCATCGATGCCAAGGCACTGGCGCTGACCAATGACGAAATCCTCGATGCCGTCAGCAAGGCGCTGGATGCACAGGGACGCGGTGAGACGGTGATCGAGCCGCGCGTGCATCTCGTGCCCGAAAGCTCCGACAAGGGGCATTTCAACGTACTCCGCGGCTATGTGAAGTCGCTTGGCTATGCCGGCGTCAAAGTGGTCGGCGATTTCGTCGACAACTACAAGCAGGGCCTGCCGTCGGAATTGGCCGTGCTCAACCTCTTCGATCCGCACACCGGCGTGCCGAAGGCGATCGTCGACGCTACCGCGATCACCGACATGCGCACCGGCGCGGTCACCGCCATCGGCGCACGCCATCTCGCCCGCAAGGACAGCAAGGTGCTCGGCCATATCGGCGCGCGCGGCACCGCCTATTGGAATGTGCGCCTGCTCGACCATCTCTTCGATTTCGAGGAAATCCGTATCCATTCCCGCCGCCCGGAAAGCCGCGACGCTTTCGCCGCCCGGCTGGAAAAGGATCTCGGCAAGAAGATCATCGTCACCGACAATTGGGAAGACTGCCTGAAGGACGCCGATATCATGGTGGAGGCGAGCCGCCTGCCGGAGCCGACGCCGCTCTTCAAGACGTCCTGGGTCAAGAAGGGCGCCTTCGTCGTTCCCTACGGCACGATGAGCGCACTGGAATTCGACCTGACCGACATCATGGACAAGGTCGTCGTCGACGATTGGGGCCAGTGCGGCCCCGGCCGGCCCTACGGCGCATTGCGCCGGCATGTCGACGAGGGCAAGGTGACGGCGGAGACGCTGCATGCCGAAATCGGCCAGATCGTTTGCGGCGCCAAGCCCGGCCGCGAAAGCGACGACGAAACCATCCTCTTCTGGCATCGCGGCCTCAGCACGACCGATGTCGCGCTCGGAGCGGCCATGGTCGACAAGGCGAAGCGGATGAATATCGGCCAGCGCCTGCGTTTTGCGTGACCGGCAATGACCAAGACCACCTCCCCGCCGATCGCCTGCTCGAGAATGTATAACCTCAGTCCGAAAATAACCGGGCTATGGGACGGCTTTTTTACGTGGCTCGGTGCGCAATCCGGCGTCAAGCTTGAGGTGATTCCCCACGCTGCTCCCGCACCTCTTTCCGCGCTCTGGGAACGGCCGGATATGGGCGTCGTCTTCATGTGCGGCTTCCCTTTCTCCCGGCTTGCCGCCGAACAGCGGCCGATACCGCTCGTAGCGCCGATCTCGCTCGCAAACTGGGCCGGAGGGCGTCCGGTCTATGCGAGCCACATCGTCGCCGCCAGGGATACGGCCTTCGGGAGCGCCGATCTCGCAACGGCGCGCTGGGGCTGGACGGTGCGGGATTCGCAGTCCGGCTATAATGCGCCGAGAGAATTCCTCGCCACACAGCCCTATGAAAAAGAAGTGCCCAACACCGTCGGTCCGCTTCTCAATCCGCGTGGTGTCGTGGAGGCGATCCAGAGCGGTAAGATCGATGTCGGCGCGATCGATGCCTATGCCTATCAATTGCTGGAAATGCACGAGCCGGATATGACCGCGCCGCTTCGCATCGTCGCGACGACCGGGCCCGCGCCCTTCCCGCTGCTGGTTGCGTCCAGACAGTTGCCATCGGACACGGTTCTGGCGCTCAAGGATACGCTTCTTCACGCGCATCGGAGCGACGAGGGACAAGCCATCCTCGCCTCGCTCGGCCTTGCCGCTTTCGCGGCGCCGGATATGGCGGCGTATGATCGGCTGCCGGCAAGAGCGCGGGATACCGACCAAGCCCTGGGAGGATCATGGTGAGCCTGCGACAGACCCGCCATCGCTCCTGCAAAGGAGCCTGCCGATGAAATGGGTTCCGAAGAACATCGATCGGCTCGCCGAAGCCCTGCTGGAACATCTCTACCTCGTCTTCTCGTCGGTCGGGATCGCACTCGTCATCTCGTTGATCGTCGGCATATGGGCGGCGCGCAAGCCGCGTGCCTTCGGCGCCATCGTCATCGTGACGGGCGTTCTCTTCGCCGTTCCGAGCCTTGCACTTTTCGCCCTGCTCATTCCGACGCTCGGTATCGGCGCCGCACCCGCCATCATCGGCCTTGCCGCCTATTCACTGATGATCCTCATCCGCAATATCGGGCTTGGCTTTCAGGCCATCCCCCGCGATGTGCTGGATGCCGCGCAGGGTATGGGATACGGGACGGCCCGGCGCATCTGGGAAGTCGAACTGCCGCTCGCCATGCCGTTCATCGTCGGCGGCATCCGTATCGCCATGGTGACGGTGATCGGCATTGCCACTGTCGCTGCCTACATCAATGCGGGCGGTCTCGGCGTGATCATCTTCGAGGGCATCGACCAGCGCTTCCCGGAAAAGATCCTCGCCGGCGGCCTGCTCACCTCGACGCTGGCGCTTTTCACCGATTATCTCTTCGCAGCGATCGAGAAGATCCTGCGCCGCCGCAGCGGGAGGCAGACGGGATGATCCTGATCGACGCCTTCCATTGGATCGCCAGCAATCCCGGCACTTTCTTCAGCGCCTTCAACCGCCACATGCTGATGTGCGCGATCTCGCTCGGGATTGCGCTGGTCATTGCGATCCCGCTCGGCTTTCTCGTCGCCAGAATGCCGCGTGCCGCCTTCGTCGCGGTGAATGTCGCAGGCTCCCTGCGCTCCATTCCAAGCCTTGCGATTCTCTCGGCGGCCATGCCTTTTCTCGGCATCGGGCTGCTGCCCTCGGTCATCGCGCTCATCGTGCTGGCGGTGCCGCCGCTGCTGCTCAACACCATCGTCGGCATCCGGGAAATCGACCTGGCCCTTCTCGACGCCGCCAGCGGCATGGGCATGGGACGCCGCGATATCCTCTGGCAGATCGAAGCGCCTCTTTCCGTACCCTCGATCCTTGCCGGCGTTCGCACCAGCGCCATCCAGGTGATCGGCGGCGCGGCCCTTGCCTCCTTCATCGGCGGCGGCGGGCTCGGCGACTTCATCAATGCCGGCATCGCCATCATGAACATGCCGCGCCTGTTGGTCGGCGCGCTTCCCATCGCCTTTCTTGCCATCCTCGCCGAACTCACCTTCGGCTGGCTGGAACGATTTTTCACTCAAAGACGATGACCGCGGAAGGCCATTGCCATGATACGACTAGACCACGTCACCAAGAATTACGAGGGAAGCGATCGCCATGCCGTCGACGGCCTCGAGCTTGAGATCGAAACGGGCACGACCGTCGCGCTGATCGGCCCCTCCGGCTGCGGCAAGACCACGACCATGCGGATGATCAACCGGCTGGAAACGCCCACGCGGGGCCGCGTGCTGGTCAATGGACGCGATGTGGCGGAGACCGATCAGAAGCAGCTTCGCCGCAGCATCGGCTATGTCATCCAGCAGGTTGGGCTATTCCCGCATATGACGATCGCGCGCAACGTCGCGACGGTGCCACGCCTGCTCGGCTGGGACAAGGCAAGGACGGACCGACGCATCGACGAGCTTCTTGATCTGGTCGGCCTCGATCCCGCCATCATGCGCCGCCGCCTGCCGCACGAGCTTTCCGGCGGGCAGCGGCAGCGGGTCGGCTTTGCCCGGGCGCTCGCCGCCGATCCCGCCATCATGCTGATGGACGAGCCCTTCGGCGCGATCGATCCCATCACCCGCGTGCGGCTGCAGGACGAGTTCCGGCAGATCCTGAAAAAGGTCAGCAAGACCGTGGTCATCGTCACCCACGACATCGACGAGGCGATCAAGATGGGCGATCGCATCGCCATCATGCGCGACGGGCGCCTGCTGCAATACGATACGCCGGAAGCGATCCTCGCCCGTCCCGCCAACGACTTCGTCGAAAGCTTCCTTGGGCCGGACCGGGCGATCAAGCGCCTGAGCCTGATCGAGGTGGTAAGCGTCATGGCGCCGCCTGCGAGTGAGCCTTCCGCTACCTCCATCGATCCGAGCGCCAGTCTCCATGACGCCCTGGCGCTGATCCTTGCCGACGATCTGCAGGGGCTCGACGTCAAGGAGGAGAACGGTGAGAGGGTCGGGTATCTGTCGCGCGAGGCGGTGTTTTCCGCGCATAAATAGGGTGCAGTTTTCCGGGCTGTACAGACTTGCTCTCAGTCAGGATATCAGGCACCGGAGCCCGTCTCAGCTCAACCAGTTTTCAACGTCGCGCGGCCCATAGACGACCGCAACGACAAAGATACCATCAGGCATCGGCTCGTAGATGACGATATAACGGCCCTCAATCAGAATCCGCGCCGTGGGACTCAATTCCGGCCGAGGAGACCCCATGAGAGGTTGCTCTGCTGCAAGCTTGGCCTTGTCCATAATCCGCGTGAGAAGGGCATCGGCTGCCCGTTCATTGTCCGGCGCGATCGCACGCCATATCTCGCGCAGATCTTCTTCTGCCTTGGGGCTTAGAATGTATTTAGCCACCGCGACGGATTTCCGCCTTCAACTCGGCCAGGAGGGTTTTAGCATCGACCT
>DASWOH010000099.1:0-4552 GCA_036398815.1 Rhizobium sp.
AGGAAGGTGGATTTTCCCGAGCCGGAGGAGCCGAGCAGCGAAATCACGTCGCCGTCCTGCGCATCCAGCGAGATGCCGCGCAGGACTTCATGCGTGCCGAAGCTCTTGTGAATATTGCGGACCGAAAGTCGGGTGACGCCTGGCATGAACGCTCCAATCCAGATCTGGGCCAGTAGCCCTACGCCTTCAGCGGCGCCGGAACGGCGCGGCGATGGCGGGACAGATGATATTCCAGCAGGCCCAGGGCCTGCAGGATGATGAAATTCAGGATGAGATAGATGGCTGCCGCACAGAGGAATATCTCCATCGTGCGATAGGTATGCGAGATCAGCCGCTGGGCGACGCCGGTCACTTCCCAGACCGTGACGAGGCTTGCGAGCGCCGTCGACTTCATCATCAGCACGATCTCGGTCGAATAGGCCGGCAGCGCATGACGGAAGGCGATCGGCGCCAGAACGCGGCGCACCAGCAGGAAACCGGACATGCCGATCGAGCGCGCCGCCTCGATCTCGCGCGGCGAGACGGCACGGATGCCGCCGCGGAAGATTTCCGCCGTGTAGCCCGCCGTGCAGAGCGCCAGCGACAGCACGGCGCAGACGAAGGGCTCACGCAGCAGTGGCCAAAGAGGCCCGTAGCGGATGAAGCCGAACTGCGCCAGCCCGTAGAAGACGAGAAACATCTGGATGAGCAGCGGCGAGCCGCGGAAGACGAAGACGTACCCCTTGGCGAAAGCGGAAAGGACCGGATTACCGCCGACCCGCATCCAGACGATCAGGAGCGCCAGCAGGCCACCGAGGGTAATGGACACGAAAAACAGCGCCAGCGTCGTCGGCACCGCTGCAAGCAGGGTCATCGTGGTCTGTGCGAGAAAGGCGAAATCCATGATCTTCCCTCAGGCCTGGCCCATTGCCGAAGGCATGCTGCGATTGGCCCGGCGTTCGGCGCCGTTGAAGACGCGGTCCGAAAGGCTGGTCAGGATGAGATAGAGCGCGCCGCCGACGATGAAGAACAGGAAATATTGCCGCGTCGAGCCGGCGGCGACCTGGCTCGTGCGCATCAGTTCCGCAAGGCCGGTGACGGAAATCAGCGCCGAATCCTTGAGGCTCAGCTGCCAGACATTGCCCATGCCGGGAAGGGCGAAACGCAGCACTTGCGGCATGATGATGCGGCGAAACCTCAAGGCCCCATGCATGCCGATCGCCGAGGCAGCCTCGAGCTCGCCCCTGGAAACCGCGAGAAAGGCGCCGCGAAACACCTCCGCCTGATAGGCGCCGGAGATGATGCCGACGGCAAGCGCACCGGCGGCGAAGGACGGCAGCCCAAGGAAGCCCTCGTAGCCGAATGCCTTGCCGATGCTGGTCACGGCGCTCGATCCGCCGAAATAGATGAGATAGATGATGAGCAGCTCAGGCACGCCGCGGAAGACCGTCGTATAGACGTTTCCGAGCGTCTTGAAGACAATGTTGCCGGAAAGCTTGGCCGAGGCGACGATGGCCCCGAGGACAGCCCCGATCGCCAGGGCGACCGCCGTGACGCATAGCGTCATCAGCGCCCCGAGCAGAAGCAGCGTGCCCCAGCCGGTCGAGCCGAAACCGATCAATTGCAATATCGCCATCTCGTTCGTTCCCCGTACCGAGCGGTCAGTCTTCTTGATTGTTCAAACATAGCATGCGCGAAGCGGCATTGAAGCCGAAAGCGGCGCCTCCGCGATCCGGAAGCGCCGGCCAGAGATCATTCCTGCGGCGAGACGTCCGTCTTGAACCACTTCATGGAGAGGGTCTTCACCGTGCCGTCGGCCAGCGCCGACTTGATGGCGGCGGTGAACATGTCGCGCAGGTCGGTGTCCGCCTTGCGGACACCAAGGCCCTCGCCGACGCCCCAGATCGGGCCGGTGATCTGCGGACCTGTGAAGGTGAGAGCGCCATTGGCGCTATCGAAGGCCGTCTGGAAATAGACGGCATCGTCGAAGCCGAGATCGATACGGCCGTTCTGCAGGTCGAGGTCGCGGTCGGCGCCGGTCTTGTATTCGCGGATCGTGGCGACATCGCCGAAGTTGTCATAGATGAACTTCGCGTAGACGGTGGAGGCCTGGATGCCGATGGTCTTGCCCTTGAAGGCTTCCTTCAGCGCGTCGATCTCCTTCACGCCGGTCTGGCCGGGCGTCATCTTGACGGTCGCGCCGGTGCCTGCGGCGTTGGCAAGCGGGCTATCCTTGGCGGTCGCGAAGGCGGCCGGCGTTGCGGCATAAGGAATGGTGAAGTCGATGACCTGCTTGCGTTCGTCGGTGATCGACAGCGCATCCATGATCACGTCGAACTTGCCGGCGTTCAGCGCCGGGATCATGCCGTCCCAATCGGACGCCACGAGCTTGCATTCGACCTTTGCCCGCTCGCACAGAACCTTGGCCAGCTCCGGCTCGAAGCCGCCGAGCGTGCCGTCGGAATTGGTCAGGTTCCAGGGCGCATAGGCGCCTTCGAGCGTGATCGTCACGGTCTTCCAGTCTTTCGCGGCAGCAGGGCCGGCGGCGACGCACAGCGCCAGGACGCCGGAAAGAAGGGCATGTCTAATCTTCATCGATGATCTCCTCTTGAGGTCAAATGGCCATTTGCTGTTTACGCCGGTCTTCGCCGGCTTGCCCGCCACAAACCGCCATTTGCTGGCCAGATCGATCGGGAAGTTGTATAGGGTACCATATGAGATATTTTGTGTTATGCAAGTGCCAAGTCGATTTATAAGCCAAATTCGTGGCTGCACAAGGATTAGGCAATGAAACGTCCTACCGATCGAAAACGCGAGCTCACCGAAAACGACAACGGGCCGCTCTACGCCGGCGTGAAGCAGATGATCCTGGAGCGCATCCATAGCGGCGAATGGCCGCCGAACCATCGCGTTCCCTCGGAGAACGAGCTGGTGGTGGAACTCGGCGTCAGCAAGATGACCGCCAACCGGGCCCTGCGCGAGCTCGCCAGCGAGGGCGAGCTGGTCCGCATCCAGGGCGTCGGCTCCTTCGTGGCCGAGCGCAAGGGTTATTCCGCCCTGTTCGAGGTTCGCAACATCGCCGAGGAGATCGCCGAGCGTGGCCATGCGCACGAGGCCATGGTCGTCGTTCTTGCGCAGGAGACGGCCTCTCCGGAGATCGCCGATGCGCTGGAGCTGCCGATCGGAGCGCCTGTCTTCCATTCGCTGATCGTACACAGCGAGAACGGCGTGCCGGTTCAGATCGAGGACCGTTTCGTCAATCCCGGCGCCGCACCCGCCTATCTCGATCAGAATTTCGACGACACCACGCCGAACGCCTACCTGACCATGGCCGCTCCCTTGAGCGGCTCGGAGCACATCGTCGAGGCGGCGATGCCGCAGACCTGGGAATGCAAGCTGCTCACCATCCTGCCAAGCGAGCCCTGCCTGATGATTCGCCGGCGGACATGGTCGGCCAGACAGGTCGTCTCGGTGGCCCGGCTCGTCTATCCGGGCAACCGTTATCGGCTTCAGGCGCAGAGCGGCAAGCTGCTGGAGGAATGAGATGGCGCCAGGTTATATATGGAACCATGGATAAGATACCGATAATATAGGGCCACCCTCGGCAAAGCGCCTCAAAATCCTCTTTCTATTGTGCTAGATGTCCCATTATGGCCCTAATGGTGAACGGAGACAGTGACCGATGGCGATTCGCCCCCTCTTGATCGGCCTCGCCCTCATTCTGGTCCTTGTGCTGATCATCCTCAGCATCCTGCTGGTCGATCCGTCCCAACCGTTGCATGAGTCGGAAAGCCTCATCCCTCCGCAATCCGCGCCCAATCCGCAGAATCCGTCGCTTCGGTAGGCGCAGTGCGTCTCAAGAATCCTGCCCCGCCAATGGCGAATAGCCGGAAGCCAAGAGGCAGGCGCGGGGCCGAAACCCCGCCAGCTGCCGTCGTTTCAACTCCCGGAACCGGTCAGCCGCGGCGAAGCTGCGCGATCGACATCAGCGTATCTGAACTAACGCCGTTTGATCCCCCGCCCGTGAGGATGGAAAGCGCCGTCGAATGGCTCGACCCGTTCTGCTGGTCATACATCGCCGTAAACCGCTTCACCAGCGCATCGACCTTCTTCGGGTCCTGCAGGTCCTTAATGTCGAGGAACCGCTTGAGCATCTCGGCCTGTTTTTCGACGTCCATGCTGGATATGCCGCTCGGCAAGCTGAACGTCGTGGTGATGACCTGGAAGAGCGCCTTGTCACCCATGATGTCGTACATCGAGGTGATGTCGCCGGCCTTGCGCTGGAAATAAAGCGCAAGTCGAACGCCGTCATTGCTCTCGCCCTGCTGGGTCTCGAGCGTCTGGCGCAGATAGGACTGGTTCAGGTGATTCAATGAAACGTCGGTCTGGACGGAATCCGAACCATCTCGAACCAGATTGCCCTTGGCGTCGAAACCGAAGTTCATGAAGAGATCCTTGATCTTCGCATTGGCGGGATCATTCAGGATACTTTTCTTGTCATCCGGATCGGCAGCAAAAGCCTTTTTCAGAAAATCCGTCGTGTAGGTCTTCGGGTCGAGGCCCTCGGCCGTCA
>DASWOH010000100.1:0-5209 GCA_036398815.1 Rhizobium sp.
GATGGACCGTTCGACAATGTTGGAGTCGATCTCGATCCGGCCATCGTCGATGAAGCGGGTCAAGCCGTCCCAGCGTGACAAGGCATAGCGGATTGCTTCAGCGAGCTTTGTCTTCTGGCTGATGTAGCCGAGTTGTTCACGCAGCCAGGGAGCAAGGCTGTCGATGATCGGACGACTTTTTTCCTGACGGGCGACACGACGCTCGTCGTGGGTTCGGCCACGTATCTCGTCTTCGATTCCATAAAGTTCGGCGATGCGTTTAAGCGCCTCGCTGGCGATGGGTGCGGGACCGGCGGCGGCCAGTTCATAAAAGCGCCGTCGAACATGGGACCAGCAGAAGACCAGCGACACGGTGTTCTTTGCCGCGAGCGGGCGATATCCACTGTAGCCGTCGACCTGCAGGACGCCGACGAAGCCGTCGAGATGGGCCATCGGCCGTTCGCCTTTGCGATCTGGCGCATAGACATAGGCAACACCGGGCGGGTCATCGCCCTGCCACGGCCGGTCATCTCGTGCATAGGCCCAAAGCTGGCCGGTCTTGGTCTTGCCACGTCCAGGGTCGAGCACCGGGGCCGTCGTCTCGTCGGCGAAGAGCTTGGACGACGACTTCAAATGATCAAGCAGCCGTTGATGGACCGGGCGCAGATGCCAGGCGGCACGGCCGACCCAGTCGGCGAGCGTCGACCGATCAAGATCGATGCCCTGACGCTTGTAGATTTGCGCCTGGCGGTAGAGCGGCAAGTGGTCAGCATATTTGGAGACCAGCACCTGGGCGACGGTCGCCTCGGTCGGAATGCCGCCCTCGATCAGCCTTGCCGGGGCCGGAGCCTGAACGACGACCTCTTCGCAAGCCCGACATGCGTATTTCGGGCGGCGCACCACCAGAACGCGGAACTGGGCGGGCACGATGTCGAGCTTCTCGCTGACGTCCTCGCCAATCCGATGCAGGTCGTTGCGGCAGCAAGGACAGGCATGGTCATCGAGATCGACCACGACCTCGATGCGCGGCAGGTGTATTGGCAGCGAACCCCGGTTCGTGCGCCGCTTGGCGACCCGCGCCTGGCCAAGAGCATGGGAGGCCTGCTCCTTCTCTTCCAGACCGGCAGCCTCGACCTGTTCGGCCTCTTCGAGCCCAAGCAGGAGCTGGTCTTCGGGAAGGGTCTCGGCACGGCGGCCGAAGCGGTGGCGCTGCAATTCCTTGATGATCTGACGCAGGCGGGCATTCTCCGCCTCGCGCGAAAGCACCATGGCTTTGAGCGCGTTCAGGTCATCCGGAAGCTCGTCTGCCGTCATCGTCATGGATCGAGAACAGCATATTTTGCCGCTCGGAACGAGAGGCTGGATGATGCTGATTCAATTGGTCGCGGCCGCTAACCAGCCTTGATCGGCGCTCTTACTTCGCCCGGCGCATGCACACGTTTCCAGTCCAATCCTTCGAACAGAGCGGAGAATTGGGCAGCCGTCAGATGCATCGCGCCATCCTGCATCTTGGGCCAATGGAACTCGCCATCTTCGAGCCGCTTTGCAACCAGACACACCCCACTGCCGTCCCAGAAGATCAGCTTGATCCGGTCCGTTCGTTTGGCCCGGAACACGTAGATCGTGCCCGAGAACGGGTCGGCACCCATCTGGGCCTTCACCAGCGCCGCCAAGCCTTCAGCGCCTTTGCGGAAGTCGACAGGCTTGGTGGCGATCATCACTTTTACCGCACCGGACGGGCCAATCACGATTGAGCCTTCAACGCCTGGATGACGGCGGCAATGGTTGCAGCATCGGTGCCCGAGGCAATGCGCAGCATGGCTCCATCAATCTGCAGTTCAATAGCAGCCCCCGGAGAGGTTCTTCTTGGCAAACGTGCCCGCGCCTTCTTCGGCTCCGACTTCTCGGGTGAAACGATGACCGCCGGTGCGAACATCGGCTCCTCCAACGGCACAGAAAGAACCTTAGCTGGCTTTCGGGCGAGCCGTCGCCATGTGAATAATTGCTGCGGCGTCAACCCATGCCGCCGCGCCACAGAGCACACCGTCACGCCAGGTTCACAACTCTCCGCAATGATCTGCGCCTTCTGATCGTCGCTCCATTCGCGACGACGGCCATTGCCAGTGAACACCTCGAACCGGCGCACCGGCTCTTCCTTGGATTTAAGTGTAAGCTCTGAAATCGACATATGTCCAAGCCCTCGTTCGAGGCTGAACATCGACAATCACAAGCTGATCCGGAAGGTGGGGTCA
This sequence comes from Rhizobium sp., assembly GCA_036398815.1. Classification (GTDB taxonomy): domain Bacteria; phylum Pseudomonadota; class Alphaproteobacteria; order Rhizobiales; family Rhizobiaceae; genus Rhizobium. The sequence goes on from DASWOH010000100.1 coordinate 2,232, forward strand.
GGACAGCGCTTACGATAGGAAAAGATATTTGCATAAAAGGCTAGAGGCCCAAGTGGACATCACCAATGCGGAAGCTCCCTGTACCGGTAGCGCGTTTATGTGCCACTTCGAGCTAAAGTCTATCCCAGAGATGCTTTGGAAATACTCCCGCAATCGCGGCAACTACCGCGCCATCATGACCGACATTTCATTTAACGAAACCCTCCCAAGCCGGCTACAGCACTTCAAAAATTGCATCGCGCCGAATGTCGCCCCCGCCGTCCACTTGTCAGTCCCTAGCGCCGTGCTGAAAAGCCGGATCAAAGATATTCTCTCGTCAAATGGCGTGAAGCAGCGATACCTCAAGGTGCAGATTCAAACAAAGGAAAGATACAAACGTCTTTTAGACTATCTACCCATCTATTTTGAAAGTGAGGCCGCTAAAGAGATCCGAAATGAGGACAAGCTTTGGCTCATTCAAGGGAGTGCTGTCCTCTAACATGGAGTCTGGAACGGGTGGTTCGCTGTCGCTATGCTTCGAGTATTTCAAGTTTGGCTGCAAGCGCATTGATCTGAGTTTGCTGTTCAAGCACGATAAGAACCAACTCTTGAAGCCCAGCATCGATGTCAGAAACTAGCTTCGAATGATCGACCTGTCCCCAACCTCCTCGCCCTTTAACCTGAATAAATTCTCAGCCGGTATAAGGAATTGTTGAACGGGCGCACCTGGAAAAGCAGCAGAAAATCGGTCGATAATGTTTCTGCCGGTGATCAATGTTATTTTCTTCGCTGAGTTTATCATCCTGCGTAGGTAACCGGACTGCTGAAGATAGAAATGGACAGCTTGGACACAAAATAGCACCCCGGGCTTAAACGCGACATCCGCTAGGTGCTCAAAGCCTGCATAGGACATCGCTGTGGGTTGTGTCATGCATCCCGACCACATCCGCATTGTCCATTGAAGTAATAACGGCAGCCTTTACCGAAAGGATTTCATCCTTTGTGTATATCCTGTCTTCAAGCGCCCGGCGGAAAACATATTGTATCCGTGGTTCGCAACAATAATCGGGGTACTGTATAACTGAGTTTTCCCCATCACCAATCCGGATGAGAGAAAAAGGCTCACCGGTTTGCACTGCGTCCAAAGCCGCTTTGGCGATCGATTCACATCTGTTGAACTTTATCATGCAGTACTCCAGCGGATCACGTGGGACGGCAACGCGATAAGACGGTTGCTCTCTACCATGTCAGACTTTTGACAACAGCCTTTTCGGCCGCCTCAATCTCTCGCACGAGGAAGTCATGAATTTTCTCATGCACAGGATCGGGGCCTATCTCGATCACATATTCACCTGGAGACACCGTCACAGCCCCGATCGCCATGCTGGATGACGCAGCAATGTGACCAAAGAGCCTCTCGACGAGATGGGCCAACTGACCGTCAGTTGACCCATTGTCGGAATTAAACGAGCGGATATTTAAGGCGTTTGCACCAACCACCAGGGGAGCAAATGCCTTTGGTCTGAACCAGAACATTGTGCCCGCGAAAAACCCTAATCGGGTCGGCGGCACATGCGTATAATGCGCAGCCAATTCGCCTTCGTCATGATAGGGATAATCGCCCAGCGACAGAAAGAACGGTGCCGGGCCGACCAGATTCAGGCCGGGTAAATTGCTGAACGAACGTATGATGTTCTTGGTCTGCTCGGCCCCCCCGACCAAGGATTGGTACGTCAGTTCGCGCCACTTCTCACCCATACGCGGCTTCAGCCGGCCCGCGACATAATAGCCGCGCTTCGTCTGCAATTTCAGCACTGTGCTGTACTGGCGTTCGATCAAATGCGGCAACACTTCGAGGAACGGTCCGATATCGCGCCCGCGATTTGGAAGGCTACACAATACAGCCGCCGGAAAATGCTGCCTAACAGTCGCCTCAATGGCAGCGGTGCCCCAATCTGGCATCGTCACGATGAGATCAAAATCAGGGGGGAGCTGCTTCAATTGATCCAATAATTCAGACACGAGGTCGCGATAGTAAAGATGAGCGACCACAGCAATTTGGTTCTTAGAACCGGCCAGTGAATCCTTGATCAGCAAGTGCGCCTTTTCGACAAGCTCTTCTTCACGCTGGTCAAGTACGTAATCAAGGACTGATCTTTCGGTGTCGGCATCCGACGCAATTTCAGTCGGACCGTCACGTAAGTTCGAATTCCTGATAAAGTTGACGAGTAGATTAAGCATGCCCTGATCAGGCCGTCCACCACTACTTGTCCGAAGATATTCCGTCAGATTTATAGAGGGGTGTGGGTTGCGACCTTCCGCCTCCCCATAGAGGACGAAATGGCTCTTGGGATCCATCTTGGCTTCTGCGACATCTTTGTTCTCGCTGAGATAGTAGTCCTGATTGAACAAAGATATCACGTCTAGGACTGCCACTCTGAACTCCGGCTCTCTCCACCCTTTCCGGAGAAATTCGATCAGTTCTTCCTTCGACTTGCGACCTGTTGCCTTTACTATCGCTGCAACAACAGCGGCTTGGTCGAACGTTGGATCGACGCCCGGAACGACAATGATCTGCGCCAATGACGACATCATCGGAATGACAAAATCGCTGATGCCCGGCCGGGATATCCCGCCGACCATCCAACTCAGTTGGTGCTGGCGCTGCGACCGTCCAAAACTTTCATAATAGCGCTGTGCGATTTCTATCGACGAAGCCGCAGTCAACTTGATGTCGACAAGCTCCAGAATCCGTCGATAGAAATGGCTGGGATCTTTGACCGCCAAAGTCGGAGTAAGATAGGACTCCAGCATAAATCGACGAAGAATAGAAAGATTATGCCGGTATTTGATGACATCGACACGGCCCTCAATGACATCATCGATACTGGGGAAAATTCCTTGAGGCTTATAGACAGCCTCACCGAGTACAACCACGACTTTATCGAAATAGGTCGCCTCAAACCCCACCGAGCTGTTCACGGTAACGATTACATCAG
>DASWOH010000101.1:0-6299 GCA_036398815.1 Rhizobium sp.
GACAAGCGCGACCGAAACACCAGTCAGGTTGTAGATCATCCTGATCGGGCTGCTCGTCAGGCCGACGCCCATCAGCAGCATGTTGAGCACACCCTTGTTGCCGAGGAGAACGAGCCAACCATAGGCGCGGGTCACCGAGCCGGAGAAGAATGTCAGGACCAGCAGGCCCAGCAGCATCGTACCCAGCCATCGCCGCTCGGTACGCACGATGAAGTAGGAGAGCGGGTAACCGATGACGACGACGAGCAGCGATACGGCGATCGAGTAGCTGATGGTGAGCGCAAGTGTGCCGAGTGCGGCCGAACTCGTCAGGTATCGAACGTAGTTATGCAACCCATGGGGTGGAACGGCATTAATGCCGCCTGGCTGTTGCGTCGCGAAACTGACACCCAGGAACACCAGATATGCCGCCATCAGAATGGCCAGTGCCAGAGCCGCCGGCAGGATCAGCAGAAATCGGCCTTGCCTCACAGTTCCACCACCACGATCTGTGAAGCCGGAATCGCAAGCATAACATCGCTTCCGGGTGAAATCGCCTCTCCTTGCCGGGGTGAGAGGACATGCAGCAATCCGATCGGCGTATCGACCTCCAGCGCGATCTGGCTACCGATGCGGCGAACGAACTTCACCTTGCCGGGTAGAAGGTTAGTTCCGGCTGACGGCTGGGATTGATATACATCGCTCGGCAGGACGATGATTTCCTCGCGCCGGATGGCGGCCGTTGCCGGACCCGCCCCGCGACTTGCCACGGCCGCAGGCAGGATGGCAAGTCGCCGCCCAGCGATGTCGATAACCGGCTCACCCGCTTCGACAGAGATGGTCGCAGGCAGGACGTTTGAAAACCCCATGAAACTCGCGACGAAGCGCGTTGCAGGGCGGTCATAGACGAGCGAGGGCTCGCCGATCTGTTCGATGCGCCCCTTGTTCATCACCGCGACATAGTCGGAAAGGATCTGAGCCTCCTGCTGATCGTGAGTGACCACGACCATGGTTATGGCGAGATCCTGCTGAAGCTTGCGAAGCTCCATCTGCATCCTCTCGCGCAGATCGCGGTCGAGTGCGGCAAAGGGTTCGTCGAGCAGAAGCACCTTGGGACCGATCACCAGGGACCTTGCCAGAGCAGTCCGTTGCTGCTGGCCGCCGGAAAGTTGGCTTGGGAAATGTCGCGAAAGCGCCGACAGGTCGACCTGATCGAGAATCTCATCGACACGCTTGCGTACATCCGTGGCCGATACGCCGCGCAGGCGCAGGCCAAACGCGACATTGTCGAAGACGTTCATGTGCGGGAACAGGGCGTAGCTCTGAAACATCATGGAAGTCGGGCGTTTCTCCGGAATCATCCGGGTCACGTTGACATCATCGATCAGAACATCACCGGCCGATGGCTCGACAAACCCGGCGATCATGCGCAAGACAGTTGTCTTGCCGCAGCCGGACGGACCGAGCAACGTCAGCAGAGAGCCCTTCGGGAGCCGAAGCGAGAGGCTGCTGACAACCTCCCGCTCGCTGTAGGACTTGCTGACGGAAACGAGTTCCATTCCATAACGTGGCATCTCGTCAGTTCACGATCTCTTTGTTGAACCGCTCCGTCCAGGCTGGTACGCCTGCATTGATCTTCTGCTCGTCGAACGTGACCTGGTTTTCAGCTTTCGGCATCGCCGCGACATCCTCTGCCGACATCGGCGACTTGTTGTTCACCGGTGCCGCAGCCTGGCCGCCTGCAAGAACGGTCTGGCTTTCAGCCGATACGACGAAGTTGATGAACTTCTGGCCGAGATCCTTCTTCGGCGTGTTCACCAGCATCATGACATCGAACATCACAGGAGTGGGCTTGGGGCTGACGATATTCACCTTGACGCCATCTTCGGCAAGCCCCTTTGCAAGCGCCGGCGGTGCAATGAGAACGGAAACCTCGCCCGTCGCCAGCGCCCGGCGACCATCGGAATCCGACTGATACCACGTAGCGACATTCGGCTTGATCGAACCCATGGCCTTGAAGCCCGGCTCGACATTGTCGATACCACCGCCGTTGATGAGCGAAGAAATCATCAGGAATCGCGCCTGATACATCTCGATTGATGGAACGGCCAGCGTGCCTGCAAAACGCTTGTCCCAGAGATCCGACCAGCCCTTGATCGGCTCCTTGACCATGTCGGTGCGGTAGATGATGGAGACCGGATAGTAGTAGCCCGCCACCCAGAAGTCTGTGTAGGAACCGGCGATCATGTCGGGTGCGTTGGTCAGCGCCGACTTGTCGATGGGCGAAAACAGCTCGGTGTCGGTCTCGGCGCGGGCGGCAACCGAGGCCGTCGTGAACCAGACGTCGATAGTGGGCTTGGCCTTCATTGCCTGCAGCTTGACCAGTCCTTCGGTCGATGAGGACTGCGGGATAGAGACCACCTTGACACCTGTCGCCTCGGTGAACTTGTCCGCCACCTGGCGAAGCCCCATGTCCCAGGTCGTACCCCAAGCCTGAACAGTAATTTCGTCCTGCGCGAGTGCAGGCGATGCTATCAAAATGCTGGCAATGGCCAAGATTTTCATCATGCGTTGTTGCTCCTGTTGGTTATACACTGGTTGTCTTCACACGGCTTTTCCGACCGGTATTGCTCAGATATCGTTCATGACCTTCGGCGAAAGGCTGGCAGACCGCTGCACAAAGGACAGCGGCTGCTTCCAGTCGAAGGTCCTGTAGACTGCAGCCAGATGCGCGAAAGGCGGCGACTGGGAGAAAAGCTGGAAGGTCATGCGGTGGCCCGCATAATCGGAATTGAGAAGATCTCGTGCAAAGGCCATTAGTCTGCGGCGATCTTCCGCCCCCCATGTCTCGTTGACGGTAAAATATTTCTCTACGTACGGCGCGGTTTCAGGGTTGTTGAATGTCGCAGCATCCGGCGTGACGCAGATCTGGCCGCCGCACAGCTCGCGCGCGAGATGCATCATCTGCGGCAATTGCGAGGAAGCCAGAACGCGGCCAGCCATCAACATGGACTGGTTGGGCATCACCAGGCCGCCCGGGCTGGGCTGCGCGTCGGCAATCGATGCGGTAAGATGCGCATTGATGCCTTCCCGGTAACAGGCAAGGGTCGCAAGCTTCTCCTGAACCGCCTGATGCTTTTCAAGCCCGGTCTGGCGCGCGTTGAAGAGCGCAGCTCCGATCATCATATCGGCATTCTTCAACGCGCGCTGAACGAAGGAGAAGGCGCCGTAGCGATGCAAGGTACTGCGAATGAAGGTCGCAGCGCGGGTATCGCGGTAGAACAGAACATCTTCCCAGGGGACCAGCACGTCGTCGAAGACAATCAGTGTATCGATTTCATCGAAGCGGTTGGACAGCGGATAATCTTCAGCTGGTCCGCGGCCTGCGAAGCCCGTCCGGCAGATGAAACGGAGATTGGGTGCCGAAAGGCGCGAGATGAAGCCGATCGCATAGTCGGAGAGCTTCTCGTCGCCCCAGTTGGCGATGGTCGGCTTGACGAAGGCCTGGTTTGCATAGGCGGCCGCTGTTTCGAATTTGGCTCCGCGCACGATGACGCCGGCATCCGTTTCGCGCACCACATGCAGCAGCATGTCCGGATCCTGCTCCTGCGGGCGCTTCGACCTGTCACCCTTGGGGTCGGTGTTGGCCGAAGCCTGGAACATATCGTCATATTCCGAAGAACGCAGATGGCGAGCGATATTGGCGGAAAACTGCGGGTCGAACTGGTTCAGCATCACCGCCCCGTCATGCAGCGACCACATCTCGCTGCCTTCGCCGATCCGGTCGATGACGCCGCCGGCGGTATCCAGCATCAGTTCGTTGTAAGCTCTCTTGCTCTGCCAATCTTCCTTGGATCGTGGCAGCTTCAGGAGATGCGGGATCTTCTCCCCGTCCTCATCCTCGTGAACGAGAACCTTGGCATGCTCGGGATCGCTCTGCATATCATACAAGTGCGCGCGGAAGTCGACGATCGGCTTGAACATCGGATGCGTGGTGACGTCCTCGACACGTTCACCATTGATCCAGACACGCCGTCCGTCACGGATCGAGTCGAGATATTGCTTGCCAGTTCTGATCATTTTTTGCTTCTCGGTTTTGGGTATTGTCTGCTCCGCAAAGGGAGAAGGCATTTTCTAAGTCACGAATTCCCGGCGCCAAGGCGTCTCTTCACGGCGTGGCAATTCCAGTCATGGCCCGGTGCGCTACGCGGCAGACCTTGGTACCGCAGCGCAGAACCGACGCTGGCTGTAAACGAGCGGGCCACCTCCGGAACCCGACACGACATCGACGACGCGTCCGTAAAGGACGCGATGCGTACCGACCGCAACATCGCCTGCCACCTTGCAATCGAAGGAGGTGTACGCATCGCAGAGTCGTGGCGATCCGGTCGGCGCCGTTGACAAATCCAGCCCTTCGAAGCGCTGCTCGGGCGAGACAGCGCCCGCAAAACGCTGTGCGATCGGCGACTGGTCCTCCCCCAACACGTTCACGCAGAAGCAGCCATTGGCGACGATCGCGCCTGCGGCGCCATTGCGGTCGTTGACGCAGACCAGCAGCATGGGCCCTTCGGCCTCCAGCGCAACAGAAGCCACTGCCGATATCGTCAACTCACGGCGTCCGGCAACGCCGTCGGTCGTGACGACCGATACTCCGGTGGCGACGCGCGACATCGCTTCCAGATAGTCCCGCTCCAGGTTCACTTCCTGCTCAGCTTGCATAGGAGGAACCTTCAGCATCCAGCACACGGCGCATTTCCGAGAAATGGGCAAACGCGCCGTCGTCGTATTTCTCCCAATCCTGGGCGGTCGATTCCGCGACCTCGGGGCTCAACATCGAAAGCGGCTGTCCGGACGCATAGGCCAGCATCAGCGTGCGCGCGGCACGCTCGAAATGATAGAGTTCGTCAAAGGCCTGCGCGATCGAAGCGCCAACGACCAAAACGCCGTGATTGCCCATCAAAAGCACCCGGCGATTGCCCAGAAGATTGGCAAGGCGCACGCCCTCGTTCAGATCGTCGGCCATCCCGCTGAACCCCCGGTCGATGGCTACTCGATTGAAGAAGCGTGCCGATGTCTGATCAATCGGTTTCATCTCGGGGTCGGCAAGGCAGGAAAGTGTCGTTGCGTAAGGCGAATGTACATGAAGGATGCATCGTGCGTGCGGCATCCGGGCATGCATCGTCCCATGAATGTACCATGCGGTTGCGTCGGGCGCGTCGGGCCGATCCATCGTGGTTTCGTCATTGGCGTCGAGATGAACCAACTCGCTGGCCTTGATCAGCGAGAAGTGCTTCCATTTCGGATTCATCAGAAAGCGGCTTCCATCCGCCGAAGTTGCCACGCTGAAGTGATTGGCGATGGATTCGTGCCAGTCCGCCCGGGCCACCATTCGGAAGGTGGCGGCAAGATCAGCCCGAAGCTCCCGCTCTGCTGAATCGAACTTGTCCAATGCCGATGAAATGCTGCCATGCATCAGTGCGTCTCCTGATTGAATGCCTTGGACGGGTTGCTGGCCCGAAGGATGAAAGCTGCCTCCTCGGCAGCGTAGAGATCCCTGATTTCCCGCAGCCGGGAAATCGGTTCTTCGTCCCAGTCCACCCGAAGATCCGTCACCGCCCAATCGAGCTGGTGGCAGACCTTTATGCCGGCGGAACGGACTGGCTGGATCTCGCCTCCGGCCGCAATACCGGCCTCGAGGCTGCGCATGAGCCGCTCGGCAAGGGCAAGGCTGGCGCCGCTGGTGAAAGCATCCAGCATGGCATCGGTTATCCGCGGTGATGCCAGAAGATTGCCCATCGCCACGACGCCTTCGCCAACGCTGACGTTCCAGTCGGCGAAAGCCTGCGTCCCGGAATGCCAGGCGACCTGTCCGTAGCGGTCGACTACCGCGACCTGCCGCCAAGACGGATCCGGATCGCCTGCAAGCAGCGTGGAGAGAATCGCCTTGGCCCCCAGACCTTGTCGCAGCAGCCTCTGGCCGGCCGGCCCGAGAGCGGGATTGGTCAGGTTCTGGCTGGTGACAACTCCCAGAGGATCCGGCCAGGCGCAGCGGCTCGCCACCGCGATGCTGGAAGAGGAGATGGCTACGCCGAAGGCTCCAGTATCCGGGCAGCGTGCGGTAATCGAGAACGTCATGCCGCCTCGCAGAAGTCCAGTGCGGTCAAGGCCAGAATCTTGGCCGATTCCTCCATCTCGCTGATGACCACGAAGGCGCCTTCCGGCCCGCCAAGCTGTGTGCCGCTTGCCGGGCCGTAGTTCAGGCAGGGAATTCCCGCATCCCACAGCCAGGAGCTGTCACATGCTGAATAGACATCCGGAAT